>JAAVHM010000069.1 GCA_014799675.1 Ruminococcus sp.
GGAAACCCCGCCCCTACAGAGACGTATAAATAAAAAATCATCTCACCACACACGCTGTCTCTGTTATCAGAAATTACAGAAAATACCCCGAAATAAGAATTATCAACGGCATTGTTGCCGCCGACAAAAGCGTGGACACAGCAAATATCTCCGAGGCGTAAACCGAGTTTTTCCCGTACCTTGCCGAAAACATTATCGCCGAAGCCGCCGTGGGACACGCCGCAGATATTAATATGGTATCGGCAATCACGGGGTCTGCTCCGAAAGGCTTCAGCAAAAGCATTATTATAAGCGGTCCGATAAGAAGCTTCAATGCCGCCGTAAGGTACACCCCGCCCTTTTTCACCGCCGCTTTAAGATTGGAGCGCGCTATCGTTATGCCCGAAATTATCATGGCAAGTGGCGTGTTCAGAGAAGCAATATACCCCACAGGCTGCGCGATAATATCGGGCAGAGGTATCCGCAGGAAAAAGAAAACAAGTCCCGCNATAGTTGCGATAACGGCGGGGACTTTNAGGGCNTTNACCGCCGATTTTAATGTAACNCTGTCCGTCANNATCATAACGCCGTGCGTCCATGAAAGCAGGTTGAAAACCGCAATATAAGCCGTCAGGTANAAAATNCCGTCCGTGCCGTAAATCGCGCTTATAAGAGGTATTCCCAAAAACGCGCAGTTTGAATANGTCACGGAAAATATTTCAACCGAGGANTTTTCTCCNCGNCTTTTGCCGCAGAAAACCATTCCNAGNNCAATAAAAACAATGTGGGAAATCGCCGCCATTGCAAACGCGGTAAGAAGTCCGCTGACCAGCTCGGGTCGNAATTCCTTTTGAAAAGCGTTGAANATTACAGCGGGCAGNACTGCCATAAGGACAAANTTTGAAAGCTGATTGCAGCCCTTTCTTGTGAAAACCTTTTTCTTGTAAAGAACAAAGCCTAACGCTATCAGAATGAACATTATNACTATCTGATACAAAATAATACTTGCCGAATNCATTTTAAAANTTNCCTTCTCNAAATAANTTAACGGGCGGATATAGAATCCGCCCCTACAANTNTTTATATTATNTTTGCGAGGAAGCTTTTCAGTCTGTCGCTTTGAGGATTTTCAAAAAGCTCCTTAGGAGTATTTTCTTCAACTATNGAGCCGTTATCCATAAAAANCACACGGGTNGCAACTTCTTTNGCGAAAGCCATTTCGTGAGTTACCACCACCATGGTCATGTTTTCCTCCGCAAGCTCCCGCATAACGGTGAGAACCTCGCCAACCATTTCGGGGTCGAGGGCNGANGTNGGTTCGTCGAAAAGCATAACGTCGGGCTTCATGCACAGCGCGCGGACNATTGCNATACGCTGCTTCTGTCCTCCCGAAAGCTGATTNGGGTANGCGTCGGCACGNTNNGNAAGTCCNACTCTTTCNANAAGCTCNCTTGCGGTCTGCTCCGCTTCCTCACGGGANTTTTTCAAAAGCTTCATNGGNGCGATCGTAAGATTTTTCATAATAGTCATATGGGGGAAAAGATTGAACTGCTGAAANACCATGCCCATTTTTCTGCGGTGGAGGTTTATGTCGGTTTTCTTGTCGGTAATATCCGCGCCCTCNAAAAGNATAGTCCCCGAGGTGGGAGTTTCCAGCAGNTTGAGACAGCGGAGNAAGGTACTCTTGCCCGANCCNGANGGNCCGATAACAAACACCACNTCGCCCTTGTGAATGTCAATNGACACGCCGTTNAGNGCGTGNGTTTTCATGCCGTCNAACTTTTTNNTAAGGTCNCGNACGGAAATAAGCGTATCAGTGGTCACTGTTCCTCAGCCTCCTTTCAAGCTTTCCNACGGCAAATTCAAGCAGCATTACTATAATAAGGTAGATAAGCGCGACTGCAAGCAAGGGCATCATTGCGTCGTATGTACGGCTTCTTATTATGTCGCCGCCCTTTGTCANGTCCTCCATGGCNATNTAGCCCGAAACGGAGGTCTCCTTTAAAAGCACTATAAGCTCGTTGCCCAANGCGGGGAGGACGTTNTTNAAAGCNTGNGGCATGATGATATACACCATAGTCTGAACATAGTTGAAGCCNAGACTTCTTCCCGCCTCAAACTGCCCCTTNTCAATTGACATAATNCCGCTGCGGACAATTTCCGCAACATANGCTCCCGAATTTATTCCGAAAGCNATNACCGCGACTATCATTTTCGAGATATTCACAGAAGCGAATATTCCGAAATAAATAATAAGNAGCTGAACAACAACAGGNGTNCCNCTTATCACGGTAAGATAAACGCGGCAGATAAAATTNGCNATTTTAAGCTTNCCCGTTTTATCGTAGGTGGAGCGTATTANNGCCACCAAAAAGCCGATAGCGATACCAAGCAGCACGGCGAAAACGGTTATCCGTATTGTTGTCCAGAGACCNCGTGTTATGTACTGCCACCTGTCGTCCTTTATGAAATTAAGGTAGAATTTGTTTGTAAATTTNTCTATCCAATCAGCCATTTTCATATCCTTTCANNNAAAATNTTTNNCTNNTATGAAAACAGCGTNAGGCACGCCGCACAGCGAAGCCTCACGCCGTCCTGTTTCTTTTANTCTGCGGAAATATACTTGTCGATTATTTCCTGAAGCTTGCCCGAATCCTTAAGCTTTGTAAGAGAAGCNTTTATCTGCTCCAAAAGCTCCTGATTGTCCTTTGCAATAGCAATTGCGTATTCCTCAACGGTATATTCCTCGTCAAGAATTTTCAGACCCTCGTTCTCGGAAACNAANACCTTTGCAGGNTCACGGTCGATAATAACAGCGTCTACCTTGTTCTGACCCAGAGCCTGTACAGCCTCAAAGCCCTTGTTGTAGCGCTCGATAGCTGCGTTTTCAATATCTCCCGCAAAAATATCGCCTGTTGTGCCAAGCTGAACGCCGATAGTTTTGCCCTCTAAGTCCGCGGGGGAAGCAATTGGAGAATCGTTTGTAACAATAACCACCTGCGCCGCAGTCGTATAGGGAAGCGAAAANTCAACGCTTTGAAGTCTGTCCTCGTCAACTGTCATGCCCGCAATGCCTATGTCTGCTTTGCCCGACTGAACCGCTGCAATGATAGAGTCAAACTGCATATCCTCGATTTCAAGCTTAAGACCCATATCTTCGGCAATAGCCTGAGCTATTTCTGCGTCGATACCCACAATATTGTCACCGTCGCGGTACTCATAGGGAGGGAACTCCGCGTTGGTAGCCATAACGAGAGTGGTTTTCTTCTCTCCGCCGCAGCCTGCAAGGGAGAGGGTCATTACAGCGGCAAGCGCGCCGCACAAAATTTTTGATAATTTCATAATTCTTACTCCTTTTTTGATAACGATAAGTACTATTATACATTATATTTTTGTATTTTTCAAGTACTGCCGTATATTTTTTAATTAATATCTACAATTTGCCGCATTTTAGGCAGTATGAAAAACAATATTTGCATTTTTTCAACATTGTTTATACATAATTTCCCATATTTTCATTATGTTACCTGTTGTCTATTTTTTCGGGGTAAAGGTCGTGGCGGGTAAGGCGGTCTACCGCGACCTGCTCCCACATTGTACCCTTTTTTCCGTAGTTGCAGTAGGGGTCAATGGAAATGCCGCCCCGGGGGGTGAATTTCCCCCAGACCTCGATATATTTGGGATCCATAAGCTTTATAAGGTCTTTCATGATAATGTTCATGCAGTCCTCGTGGAAGTCCCCGTGGTTGCGGAAGCTGTACAGATAAAGCTTTAACGACTTGCTTTCCACCATTCTTTCCGCGGGGACGTAGGAAATATACACCGCCGCAAAATCGGGCTGCCCTGTTATTGGGCAAAGGCTTGTGAACTCGGGGCAGTTGAATTTCACAAAATAGTCGTTGTCTTGGTGCTTGTTGATAAAGGTCTCCAGCACCTCGGGGGCGTAGTCCGTTGGGTATTTTGTTTTCTGATTCCCCAGCAGGGTCACGCCCTCGGTCTCGGTTTTTGTTCTTCCTGACATTTTAATTTCCTCCTTATCCTAATCTCAAATTAAAAGTGTACGCAAAAAATCTGCACAAAAATCATATATGCAAATTTTTGTTTGATTTTTTGCACACTTTTTAATTTGATATTAGTATTGATATAGATTGTTTATCCAATATTCTTTTATAAGCTTTCCTAATTTTTTGTAATGGTCGTTCCCGGCAATTTCCTCAACGTCCTTTTCAAACTGCTCCAACGACCATAAAAGGTTTTCTTTCATTGCTTCAAAGTCAGAAATACAGCCGTAACGCATTAAATGTGTCTGCTTTTCGGCGGGTATGAAGTGGAGCTTGTTTGCCGTTCCGCCCCATGTTATTTTATCGTATTTTGTCAGCAGGAGCGAGGTGTGGGCGTCCATTAAAATTCTTAGCACGCCGTTTAATTTGAAAAAGTCCTTACGCAGAAAATATTTTACCGACATCTGAATGTGAAGCCAATAGGTATCGACAATTCTGCTTATATCGCCCTGCCATGTATCGGCTTTCATTGCGCTGCCGATAAGCCTTTGAGCAGTATCGCCGCGGGAAAAAATTATGTCCTCCTCGGTAAGTTCGGCATAGTGGAGTTTGCACATAAAATCATCAATAAAACCGTTGTTCAGCAGGAAAATATCGTACTGAAAAATCTTGCCGTTAAGGCTCAAAAGACAGTCGTAATTCTTCATTGCCTCGCCGTTAAAGTCCTCGCCCCAGCAGAGGATTACCTCGTCGCAAACGCTTTTCAGCATTTCGGTAAGACTTTTGTCAATGTCGCAGTAGGAAGCTTCGTCCGCTAAAATAACGATATCTATATCGGAATACTCGTCAGACAATTTGTCATACAGACCGTGCGTGTTTGAGCCGAAATACCAAGCCGCAAGCACGCCGCTGTTTTCTTTGATAAGAGCGATAAATTTTTCGTTGACAGTTTTAAGCTCGTTCAGCATTTTAAATTTTCCTTTCAAAAATTTTTTCAGCTATTGCTTTTAGATACTTTTTATGTTATCATAAAAAGTAATAAAAGTAAAGCAGGGGGATACATAAATGAAAAAATATTTTTTGGCATTGACATTATCTGCGGCAATGCTTCTTTCCTCATGTGCGGGAAATACAGCAGTATCGGAAAACTCCGAGACCGTACAGGCGGCGGAAAACTCCGATACGGTAACAACGTCGGAAACCACAACAGAAGTAACTTCCGAGACGACATTGCAGACAAGCCCCACAACAGTTGAGGAAACTTCACCAATGCCGCCCGAAATAGAAAAATACTATGTTACCGACAGTTTTATTGAAATTCCACTCTCATACGAGGGCAGAGAGGTTTATCTCGATAATGTCTGCCGAGAGGTCGTTGAGGGCTGCGGATACGAGGATTTCCCCGCAAAGGAGGATATCGCCCCCGCAATTGAATGTGCTTTTGAAAATTATTTTAAGGGCACGTCAGTATATTATATGGACGACCGCGGGGAACAGCCATGTACAGTTGAAAATCTAAGCTTTAAAGAGGGATTGTATCTGGATTTCGACAATGACGGCGAAAACGAAAGCATTATCGTTATTACAAACAACTCGGAAGCTCCGTTCACAGGAAACATGACGTTTATTTACATCGACAGAGAAATTGGCGCGCTGGCTTTGGAAAAGTACGATGAGCGTTACGACAGAAAATCGTCACATATTTACGGGCTTGTTTACGACGACTGCGTAAACCTTATTACTGAAAGCGGTCACGGCACTGTATCGGAAACTATTTTGTACACCTATGAAAACGGCGGATTTAAAGCGGCTTGGGGAAGCAGCTCCATATGGGCAAACGGCGCTGCTGTTTCATGCTGGGAGCCGTTCGGTTCGGGCTATGACTGTCCTATCCGACTTGTATGGAATCCCGAAAAAAAGCAATACGACGCTATCGGCAGGGAGGAAATTTCCTATGAGGAACTTACGAAAAAAATTCCCGAAATGAAAATGCTCTGCGCCGAAATCGAGCGCGTTCACCAAAAGGAGATAACCTCCATAGAAACCGAGGGCGGGCTTAATTTCTATTTCTTTATGGGCGATACCTACACAACCGCGTATGTCGATGATTTTACCATAGGCGAATATACTTCAAAAGGCTTTCTTAGAACAGAAATACGGAGCAAGCGTAACGCCAACGATGTCAACGACTGCAAATCCGTCGCGGAATTGTATGGTTACGACAACGACATAGTCTACGGCTTGTTTCTGACCTATGCCGTTCCCGACCGCCGCGCCGCCGAATAAAGATGTTGACTTATTAAAATAGGTATGATATAATAACTTTAAAATACATAATAAACGGGAGTTGCTTTTGATGAAAAAAATAATTATAGTTGCTGTGATAATTGCACTTTTGGCAGCCGCATCTGCATTGCTGATAAAAAACAAAAACAATGCTGCGAGCGCAGAATCAGGCGTTGTAACAAACGTGGTCATGTCCTTGGACGACGGTTCTTTCAGCGCTGTTGCCGATAAGAACTTAACGCAGGATGAAGTGGATGTTATTACGATAATTGATACTGAAAACAGAATAGCCGCAATGCTTGCGGAATTGGATAAAATAAATTCCGCAAGAGTAAATATTGCTGTCGATAATTCGTCCGTTACGGCGGTTCTTGATATAAGCGAAGAGCTGACTCCCGACGAAACAGACGGAGTAGTAAAATTAATAATGATGTCTTTGGACGGCATTGAAAAAGAGGACGTTGTAATTTTCGACCAAAATAATAATGTTATTTTTCTGGAGCGATAAAAAATTCCACCGAATTATTTTCTTACAGAATATAAATAATGTGGCATATCAACACCGCGAAAATGCTTCACCATAATTTCATTTTGTTTAGTCATACCGTTTCGCAGAGCGACCCTCTGTGAAACGGTATTTGTGTCTCTGATAATGGAGCAGACTTCCTCGGCGTTAAGCGTTGAAAAAGCATACTCCTTGCAGGCTTTTGCGGCTTCTGTGGCATAGCCGTTGTGCCAGTATGCGCGCTGAAAAATGTAGCCTATTTCAAGAACCTTCCTGCCGTTCCAGTCCTGCATGGTAAGTCCGCATTGTCCTATCATTTCCTCCGTTTCTTCAAGTACTACCGCCCATAAGCCGAAGCCGTATTTTTCATATCGGGCAAGCTGTTTGTCAAGCCACTCCTGCACTTCCGCGTCATTGTACGCGCCGTTGTAGGCGTACATTGTTTCCTCGTCCTGCAAGATTTTGCAAAGAGAAAAATAATCGGACTGCTCCATTTTGCGGAGATATAAGCGTTCGGTTTCAATTATAAAATTTTTCTCCATTATATCGTCCTCTTTAATTTCAGCACAAATTCGGGCTGGGTTATGTACTCCATGTAGATCGGTCTGCCGCTGTATTCAAGAAACGCCTTGAACCTTTCGATAATCGCAGGCTCGGTTATCATGTCAAGGACTTTTTCTTTCGGCACATACATGGACTCCGAATTTTCCTCGGAGGGTCTCGGCTCACCCGACACCGCCCTGCAAATAAAGTCGGGCATAAGCTTTGTGGGGATTTCCTTTACGCCGTTGTAGCCCGCGTATTTCCCCGTGTTTGAGGACAGGCAGAAAATCTCTCCCACTTCAATTTCCACGCCTGTTTCCTCCATGACCTCTCTTTTCAAGCCGTCAAAAAGATTTTCGCCGACCTCAACCATTCCCCCGGGGAACACCCAGCCCTGCCGCCAATGCTTTACCATAAGTATTTCGTTCTTGTCGTTTATCACAATTCCGCCGACAGCAACTATGTGTGTCGGAAGTACCCATTCTTTGTTTTCCATAAAACAAGTCCTTTCTAAAATTCAATAATAACTGTACACTGTCAACTATCAACTGTCAACTGCAAACAGCGGGTCTTTAACCCCATTCGCCTCAAACGCCGCAAGCCTGTCCCGACAAGTGCCGCAAACTCCGCAGGGGACGTCCCCGCCCTCGTAACAGCTCCATGTCAGCTCATAGGGAACGCCAAGCTCCAGACCCGTTTTAACGACCTGCGCCTTGTTCATTCCCACAAAGGGAGCTTCAATTTTCACCTGTCCGCCGCTGCCCTCCCAAACGGCTTTGTTCATAGCTTCGTTGAACGCGGGGGAACAGTCGGGATAGGCGTTCCCCGCGGAATCGTCCGCGTGCGCGCCGTAGAAAATCACGCCGCATTCCTTGGAAAGCGCAACGCTTGCCGCCGCCGAAATAAACAGACCGTTCCGAAACGGCACATATGTTGAAACGGGAGAACCCTCCGTTTTTTCAAGCTGCTCTGCATAGCTTTCGTGAGGAATTTCCTCTTTGGACTGCGCCAGCAGGGAACAGTCGCTGTACTGAAAAATAAGACTAAGGTCAAGCTTGATATGCTCCACGCCGTAGTGTTCCGCAACAGCGTTTGCAGCTTGAATTTCTTTGGTATGCTTCTGTCCGTAGAAAACGGAGAGAGCAACCACATTTTCCGAACCGTATTTTTTTACCGCCAGCGCAAGACAGGTGGAGCTGTCCACGCCGCCGCTGAATAGTACCAATGATTTCATAATTTTACCTCCAAAAAGTTGACAGCAATTTACAGTGTACAGTTGACAGTGTATAGTTGATAGTTATTTTTAACTTTACACTGTCAACTGTCAACTGTCAACTGATTAAAAAGCCTGTTCTGCAAAGCCGTATCTGTCTCGAACCGTCCCCGCAGAGTAACCGTCGCAGTCTTTGCGGAGGGCTTTTTTATCCCCCTTGCGGTCATGCAGCTGTGGCTTGCTTCGATAAAGACCGCAACGTCCTCCGAGCCGCTTGCAAGCTGCATAATTTCAGCAATATCCGAACCGATACGCTCCTGCAATTGGAGACGCTTTGCCGCCATGTCCGCAATGCGGGCAATTTTTGAAAGCCCCAGAACACGTCCCTTTGGAATATAAGCGACAGTAACTTTCATGTCGTACATCAGCGCAAGGTGGTGCTCGCAGTAGGAAAAGACCTCGATGTCCCGCACGATAACAATATCGTTTTCCGTGTATTTCGTTTCAAAGGATTTTGCGAACATCTCGGCAATTTCCCGATTGGAATAATTCATTCCCTCGAAAACCTCGCCGTACATTTTCGCAACACGTGCAGGGGTCTCCCGCAAGCCCTCGCGGTCGGGGTCGTCCCCCAAAGCCTTTAGTATGCCGCGGATATGTTCTTCTATTGCGGCGTAATCAATTTTATCCATTTTTAAAATCTCCTTATTCAAATTCAATTATTTTATCCAGCACAACCGTACCAAAAGCAAGCACAAAGTGTTCCTCCGAAATGCCCGTGCTTGGGTGACCATTGGTATTTTTATTAAATTCAATATTGCCGATTTTTTTGAGAAAATCATTCTCGCAGCTTCCGAAAACAACGTACTGACAACTCCAATATTCGATTTTATTTCCGTTGTCGATTTCGCCCCAAATAAGCTCCAGCGGACGGCATATATCCACGTTTAAAGATAACAGATATTCGTTTATTTCAGGGAACTTTTCCTCGATTTGTACAAAAAAATTTCTGCACCCCGCGCAATCGCATGGAAGCGATTCGTCCGATTGATAATACTCAAAATTTCTGTTCAAATTAATATCCATTTATACTCCTTTTTAATCAGACCTCCGTTTACCAGATTTCTACATCTATTCCTTTTTCCTGCAATTCTTCACTTTGTTTAATTAAATCTTCTTTGGCATCGTCCCTTACATGCAATATTTTAAGGGTATGCAAATTTTCAAAATGTTTTAAAGATTCAAAGTCCACAATGTCAAATAATTGCAGCACAAGTGTATCTATATTTGATAAATAATACTCGCTTTCGTCAAGTGCAAAAGTATTCCAGCTTTCATTAGAGCTTCCAAGCAACTCCAGCTGTTTTACATTCGGCAAATCAGGCAGGGTTTCAAGACGCCCGCAGTACCCGTCGTGATAAAAAATTGTAAGTTCGTTCATATTTTTCATTTCCGAAAGATATTTTAAATCCATATCTTCATCTGCTGTAAGCCACAATTTTTCAAGCTTTGTGAGCTTTCTTAAACTCGGTGTGCATTTTACCGTTTCGCTAAATTCATCATGATTTTCATCTGAAATTTCTGTAACATCTATGCTGACAATGAGTTTTGTTCCATATTTATCTTCGACTATCGCATAATTTTTATTAAAATAAACCGCACCGACAATTGCCGCCAAAATAACAATACCCAAAACAATTTTCTTACGCATAAAAATCAAACCCCTCTCATGTTCGGATCCCAGATAAACTTGTGCATTTGCAATTGAACATTGACCCCGTTCAGCTTGTTTTCAAGCATAAAATCCACAATTTCCGCAGGCTCGATTTCCCCGAAAACGGGACTGATATAGACCGAACACCTTTCAGTCAGCCGAAACTCCCGAATAATTTCAAGAGCGCGTTCCAGATCGGCACGGCTTCCCGCAACAAATTTTACCGTGTCCTTTTTTTCAAGGAGGGCAAAATTTTCGGTACGCATATGGCTCTCCATGCCGCTTGCGGGAAGCTTGTAATCCATTGTTAAAGCGGGACGTTCACCCTTTATTTTCACAACATCGGAAACGTCCGCAGAACCGTTTGTCTCGATCTCAACGTAACGACCGTCCCCGCAGAGCATTTCAAGCAGAGGAATAATTTCCTGCTGAATAAGCGGCTCGCCCCCTGTTACCGTAACATTTTTTATGCCGCTTTTTTTAACCTCGGAAAGAATTTCGTCCGCTGTCATTTCGGTGTATTTTGCGTCGGGGACGTTCGCCCATTTCGTGTCGCAGTAGGAGCAGTTCAGATTACAGCCCGTGAACCGAATAAAAAACGCAAGCTGTCCTGCCAGAGTACCTTCTCCGTTAATGCTTTCAAAAATTTCTGCTATTTTATATTTGTGCATGGTTTTTCTCCTTTCAGAAATAAGAGACAAGAAGCAAGAGGCAAGAATTTTTTGCCTGTTGTTTAATCCATAAACGCCGCGGAATTATTAGGCGTTTCGTAAACCGTCACACTGATGACGTTGTAGCCCATTTCCGAAAGACGGTTATAAAAATACTCCGCAAAATTCTCCGCCGTGGGACGGAAATCTACTTCAATAAGTCGGAAATTTTCCTCATTTAACGCAGCAACCGTTGCGCTTTTTAACGAACCCTTTTCATAAATAAATGCGTGGTCGAACTCGTCCGCAAGATTTTTCAAGTCCCGCTTGATGTCTCCGAAATCCGTTACCATGCCGCGGAGCTGTCCCGAAGCAACAAGCTTTTCGGAAGCAATTTCCGCCGAAATGACCCACCTGTGACCGTGGAGATTAGAGCATTTCCCGTTATATCCGCTTAGAAAATGCGCGCTGTCGAAAGCGGCTTCCGTTTTTAATATGTACATAAAGATCCCTCCAAAAATAAAAGGCGCAGTCAGACTGCACCCGTAAAAATCGAAAAGCAGTCCCGGTTTTGATTTGAAAAAATACCGCAGGTATTTTTTAATACCTTGGTTTTTTCCGCGCAGGAAGGTACAAATGAACTGCGCTTATAAAATTAAAAAATTATTTTTCGTCCAAAAATTCCTCAACGGCACGGTTGAATTCGTCGGGATTTTTATTTGCAATAAAGTGGTCTCCCCAGATTCTGACCGTCCGCGAATTTGGTATGCTTTTGCCGATAAGCTCTGTGTGGCTGTCCTTTATCATATCACACGTGCCGACGATAACAAGAGTTTTCGCCGTGACCGCCGAAAGTTCTTTGGGTGAAATATTCGGCTCGTTCACCATAAGCCCAAGAAGCTCCGCGTTTTTCTTTGCCTCGGGACTTTTCTCCGCGAATTTCGAAGCAATTTTATACCCTATTTCAATTGGTATCTGTATGCGCCGTTTTACGCCGTCGGGAGAAAGATTTCCGCCGTTGAGAATAAGCCGCGAAACTCTTTCGGGGTGCTTTAACGCAAAGGTCAGCGCAATGTTTGCCCCGTCGGAAAATCCTAAAATATCTGGCTTTTCAAAGCAATGTTCGTCCAAAAAATTCAGCAAATCCTCCGCAAACTGTGCAATGGTAAAGGGCTTTTCCCCTCTCGGAGACTTCCCGTGACCTCGTGTGTCAACCGCGATAACCCTGCGCCGCTTTGAAAAATATTCAAGCTGATGTACAAAATAATCACCGTTTTCGCCGTTGCCGTGAAGAAGAATAAGCGGCTCGCCCTCGCCTTTTTCGGTGTAATGCAGGTGAATATCCATTTAATCTTCCTTTCGGGTTTTTAAAGTCTGATATTCAGTATAACACTTATTGAGACGGTTGTCAATCCTTTTGCCGCAATCCCCCTGTGACTTTTTTCATAAGCATGAGCAAAGTTTCCCGTTCGCTTTCGTCCAGTTGTGACAATGCCTTTTCCTCCGCGGACTTCATTACCTCCCTGACCCTTTCTGCGGCGGCGCGTCCCCTGTCGGTGAGAAAAACGTAAAGTGAACGGCGGTTGCCGTCCTTTGCGGAACGGCTTATGTAACCGTCGTTCTCCATTTTAAGCAGTATGCTTGTTGCCGTGGCAGGCTCGATAAAACAGCCCGCGGCGACCTCCTTCTGCATACAGCCGTCATGCTCCAAGAGGAAATCAAGGACTTTCGGCTGCCCCATTGAAAGTCCCTCCAGACCGTCGTAAACAAGCTTCTGATACAGGCTGTGATTTATCAGCATAATGTAGTGATATGAATTTTCCATAATATTCTCCTTTTGCGGAAACGTTACTGTGCGGGTACTTCAAGAAAGCCTTGCAGCGGTTTCAAAAACAGCTTATTTAAAAGCTTAAGACAAAGCCCCACGCCGAAAGCGGCGATGACCGTACCCTCTCTTACCCCCGAAAGTGTTTTCAGGCAGATGAGAGAAGTCGCCGCGGCAATTATTACAACAGACCAGTCAAAAATAATTTTTGCGGTAGGAAGAGATATTCCCGTCTTTGCCGAAAGCGCCTGCATAACGCCCTCGCCGGGCAGGGAAAGAATGTCCGCCTGAATGTAGAGCATTATTCCGAGAGCCACAAGAACCATACTTATCAATATGTAAAGCAGTCTTGCGGCGTAATTCCCGCAGGGCGGCAGGAACGCGTCCGCAAGCTTGTTTGAAATGCTGACAAAAATTCCGAAAGCGGCGGAGCATAAAATTTGAAGCAAAAACACGGGCTTGAAGTCCTTTCGCAGAATTATCAGCTGAATAGGTATAAACCCGATAAATACGGCGGTCGTGCAAATTCCCATGTCGATCTTAAGTATGTCGCTTATTACCGACGGTATGGAATTCACTGGGGAAACCCCAAGCTCGGAGGCTTTCGACACGGACACTCCCAAAGCCATAATGAACAGCCCCAGAAGATAAACAATAACCTTTTTCAGATATTTCGGAAAATTTTCCATAGCAGATTCCTCTTTTCATAATAGTTATAATTCTAATAATTAGTATTCTAACTATATTATAACTCCCTTTTCCGATTTTGTCAATACATAAAAATTAATCCGAATAAATCCGTCCGCCGCAGTTTTGATTTTGGCAGACTTGACTAAATACGCCAAATATGATATAATTTACACGTTATTATTTATAAAAATACGGAGGTACAATATTATGACTTTTCAGGATTATTTTGCAAAATTCAGAGAAATTTTTATGGCGGCGGACGTTGCCAAGCTGGACGGAGATATCGCTTTTCAGATAAACCTCACAGGCGAGGGCGCGGGAACTTTTTACGCCGAATACAAAAACGGAAAGCTTTCCGTTGAGCCTTACGATTACCACGACAGGGACGCCGCTTTAACCGCGGACTCCAAGGACTTCCTTAAAATTGCCGAGGGAAAAATGGATCCCATTCAGGCGTACTTTCTCGGCAAGCTTAAGGTTGACGGCGACGTGAGCAAGGCTCTTGCTCTGAAAAATATGGTGAAATAATTTTATGGAAAATAATATTTCCCAAGCAGTCGAAAAAATTTTTCGGGACTGTCCCGCAAAGCTTGTTTTCAGCAAGCCGCCAAAGAACGGCGAGTTCCGCAA
>JAAVHM010000070.1 GCA_014799675.1 Ruminococcus sp.
GATTTGCCGCAATTCCTGCAATAAGCGCCGCGGCGGAAAATGTTATCACGATTTTGTATTCTGAAAATCCGCACATCTCAAAGTGATGGTGTATTGGTGACATTTTGAAAAGTCTCTTGCCGTGTGTGGCTTTNAAATACANTACCTGNANNACNACCGACAGGGCTTCAAGGACGTACACAATTGCCACAAGNGNGAGAAGCAAATGTTGGTGCATTGCAAAGCCTATGGCGCATATGCAGCCGCCNANNAACATTGAGCCTGTGTCCCCCATNAAAACCTTTGCGGGGTGTAAGTTCCACACGAGAAATCCGAGACACGCTCCTGCGAGAGCCATGGAAAATATGGAGTATTCCCACANTCCCATTGCGGCGCAGAGCANTACAAAGGACAGNGAGGAAACCACCGTNACCGAGCCGCAAAGCCCGTCTATGCCGTCGGTAAGGTTCACCGCGTTTGTNAGGAAAATNAGGTANAGTATCATTATGGGNTAGTAGAAAATGCCGAAATCAACGTCCCCGAAGATCGGGAAGGTTATNGTNGTNGCANGGTCGCCCAAAAGGTACAGNACNTACANAAATGCGCTGCTGAAAACNAACTGCATGACCATTNTCTGCTTTGNNTTAAGACCGAGGTTCTGCTTTTTCACGGCTTTGATGTAGTCGTCGATAAAGCCTATCCCNCAGTTCAAAAGNGCGAAGCCGTACCCTGCAAGAAGTCTGTAAAGNCCCGTATTGTCGGGTACTGCGGACACATTTGCGCTTCTGAAACGGTACAAGGCGTACCCGACNGCAATTGCNACGGCAGAGCCGATTATGAACATAAAGCCGCCCATNATAGGCGTACCCTGCTTGCTTTTATGCCATGCGGGACCCTTTTCATATATAGTTTGACCGAAATGAATTTTTTTAAGCAGCGGAATGAGAAAAATTCCCGTAACTGCCGCTATTGCAAAGGCTGTCAGTGCGACAACCATATTTATCCAGAATGGCATTAAAAACTTNCTCCTTTTTAGAANTTNGNNGATNGANGATAGNNNNTTTTANNNCTANCAATCCTTGTAGAATTCGTCGATNATCTGCTCCATTTGCATACCNCNGCTTGCCTTGAAAAGTACCACGTCATTAGGCTTCAGCTTNTATTTNANGAAGTTNAGAACCATTTTCTTGTCCTCGGAGCAGCCTGCGTGCAAGCCAAGNTCGTCTGCNCGCTGGGCNATATATNTGGCGTTATTGCCGTAGCANACAAGCAGGTCGACCTTTTTCAGAACAACNTANTCNCCNACNTTTCGGTGAAGCTCGGCGGACTGTTCCCCAAGCTCNAGCATATCTCCCAGAACGGCAACCCGTCTGCCGCCGTCCTTAGGCTGCATTTCGCAGAGGACGTCTATNGCCGCCTCCATNGATGTGGGGGAAGCATTGTAGCAGTCCACAATAATNGTCTGCTCGCCCCGCTTTGTAATGTTCTGCCGCAGNTTGTCGGGCTGGAANCCGCTGAGCATTTCCGCCGCCGCAACAGGGTCGCAGCCNGCGNANACGGAAACNGCTATTGCANCAAGNGCNTTGTATATNTTNTGCTTGCCNAGACANTAAAGAGTAACGTCGCATATTATCTCNTCATGCCTGCGGACGTTGAAATACATTCTGTCGCATTTAATATCTATCTCCGTGGCTCTGTAATCNGCCTCTTCGNTGTCTATGCCTATGGTTATTACCTCGCGGTAGCCGTCGTACTCCTCCTTGACGGGAGCAAGCATATCGTCGTCGCAGTTCACTATAAGGGGGGCTTTNTTGTCCGCGCCTTTAAGGATTTCAAGCTTTGCTTCAAGAATTCCNTCCCGAGAGCCGAGGTTCTCGATATGGGAATATCCAATATTTGTTATAACGCATACGNTTGGGTGGGAANNCCTTGAAAGCCTTTCNATNTCGCCGAAATCGGACATACCCATTTCAAACACCGCCGCGGAGCAGGTGCTGTTCATCTTGAATATCGTNAACGGCANNCCTATCTCGTTGTTGTGGTTGCCCTCNGTCTTGTAAACGCTGTGCTTGCTTGAAAGGGCAAGGGCTATCATTTCCTTNGTGGTGGTCTTTCCNACGCTTCCCGTAACGCCNACNACNACGGGGCTGAATTTCATTCTGAAATATCTTGCAANGTCAAGNAGGGTCTTTCTCGTGCTTTTTACCACAATGCAGGGCAGGTCGGCAAGGGTCTTTTCNGAAATNACCANCAGCGCGCCGCCGCGTACAGCCTGCGCCGCAAAGTCGTGACCGTCAAAGCGTTCNCCCTTTATGGCAAAGAAAACGCCNCCCTGAANAANGTTNCTCGTGTCGGANAAAAAGCTTGACACAGGNATCTTCCTGTCGTAATTNCTGATATTGTAGGGCTTGCCCCCTGTNATGTCCATAATNTCGTTTATGGTGACATACTCNAANAATTCGGGGTCGTATCTTTTTCTGACATAGCTTTTCATTATGTCGGCAACNATNTCACGCTCGTCAAANGGCAGNTGAACGTCGTCCTTTACTATCTGGTAATCCTCGTGTCCCTTGCCCGCAAGNACGATTATATCGTCCTTTTCAGCAATTGTNATNGCACGGCGTATTGCCGCCTTGCGGTCGGTAATTCTGATATAGGGCTTTTCATGGGCAAGTCCGCCGATAATGTCGTTTATGATATCGTCGGGGTCTTCGTTCCTCGGATTGTCCGATGTTATCACAAGCAGGTCTGCGTACTTCTCCGCGGCGGCAGCCATAAGGGGACGCTTTGTCTTATCCCTGTCTCCGCCGCAGCCGAACAGACAAATAAGCCTGCCGTTACAGTTTTTCTTTATGTTTGAAAGCACGTTCTCAATGGCGTCGGGAGAATGTGCGTAGTCGCAAATTACCATAAAATCCTTGCCTGTGCTGATAAACTCGCACCTGCCCTTAACTCCCTTAAAGGAGCTTAAAGCCATGGTAACGGAATTTATTCCCAAGCTAAGCTTAAGACAGGCGGCAACAGCCTGTACAGCGTTTGAGACGTTGTATTCACCCATCATGTTTATGGAAAATGGGTAGCTTTTCTGTGAAATGTTCACCCAGAATTTTGTCGCGCCCTTTGCGAATTTAATGTTGCTTCCCTTAACATCGGCGTGCTGTCCGCTTATGGAGCAGGATATGCGTTCAACGTCCTTTCTGTCCGCAAGCTCGTCGTAAAGCCTCATGCCGTATTTGTCGTCAATATTTATTATAGCGGTCTCGCAATGCTCGGTGAAAAGCTTTTTCTTGGCTTCGTAGTAGCTTTCCATGTCGCCGTGATAGTCCAGATGGTCTTGGGTAAGATTGGTAAAAACGCCGATGCGGAATTTTGCCGGACCTATCCTGTTCTGCGCCAACGCAAAAGAGGAAACCTCCATAACCACGGTATCGCAGCCGCTTTTCGCCATGTCGTAGAAAAGCTTGTAAAGCTCGTACGCTCTGGGGGTAGTGGGAGTTGAACCGTCCGTCTGAACGGGCTTTCCGCCTATTGTAGTGCCGGTCGTGCCGATAAAGCCGACACGGTGTCCCTTGCGTTCAAGGACTTCCTTTATCATGGAGGCAAGAGTGGTCTTGCCGTTTGTACCCGTTACGCCCACAAGCTTCATGCGGCGTTCGGGGTGGTTGAACCATATCGCGCAAAGATGTCCGTAAAGCTCCCTTGTGTCGCTTACAATGATCTGATCGTCAAGCCCTAAGTCATATTCCGCCGCAACGCAGACCGCGCCTTTTTCAAGCATTTCCTCCGCGACGTCGTGACCGTCGAATTTTGTGCCCTTTATACATACGAAAATAAAGCCTGCCTCAACCTCCGCCGTGTTGTCGGTAATTCCCGCAACGGCGGCTTTTCTGTTCTCCGTCATAACTTCAACAGGCATGACCTTCTGCACTTCTTCAATAAGCTCGTCAAGTCTCATTATAATCATTCCTCTCTATGCATACCGGCAAAATACGCAAAATTGCTTTAAAGCTTCACATTTGTAAGAAATCAGCCCTGATCCTTTGTAACAAAAATTACCTCGATAATAGTACCCATAGGCACTTCGTCGCCCTCGGAATAATTCTGGCTGTACGCTACTGCTCCCGTCTGGTTGGAAGCTCCGTCGCCCACTTTAAAGTTAAGATTTGCGTTTGTAAGTATGGTATTTACCTCCGAAAGACTTCGTCCGATAACGTTCGGTACTGTGGTGTACTGGGTCTTGTAGCCTTCCTCGGTATAAAGTATTACCTTTCCGTTTCTCGGCACCTGGCTTCCTCTTACGGGGACCTGCGCCATTACCTTGTCGCCCTCGCCTATTACAGTGACATTAAGTCCCTGTGATTCAAGGGTCTCCTTAGCGATAGAAACGCTTTCGTATTCAACGGAGGGCAGTGTTACTCCGAGAGCAGCAAGCTCCTCCTGTGTGTATTCGGGATAATATCCAAGATACGGCAGAGCCTCTTTAAGAGTATTCGCAACAGCAGGTACTGCAACAACGCTTCCGTAGTACATAAGCGCGCCGTTCTGATCTACCGCTGTAGGCTCGTCGACCATAACAAGCATGATTATCTCGGGGTCATCGGCAGGCGCAAACGCGCAGTAGGAGGACACATACAAGTCCTCGCTTTTATACCAGTCGGGGTCGTCCAGCTTCTGGGAAGTACCCGACTTGCCGCCGATGTCATAGCCCTTGATATAGGCGTTTGAGCCGTCCTTTCTGTTTACAACGCTTTCGAGGACTTCTCTCATCTGCGCCGATGTTTCCTCGGAAATGACCTGACGCTTTATGGAGGGCTCGGTGGTCTTAACAATGTTTCCGTTGGGGTCGACAATCTTGCTGACAACGTATGGCGTAACAAGATATCCGCCGTTTATTACAGCCGCATACGCGGTTATCATCTGAATTGGAGTTACCTTATTGGTCTGACCGAAGGAGCTTGAAGCAAGCTCAACAGGACCTTTTTCTTTGGTGTTTGCATAAATACTGTCCGCCTCGCCGGGGAGGTCTATGCCCGTAGGTTCGGTAAATCCGAAAGCCTTGAAGTAATCGAAGAATTTATCCTTGCCCAGTCTTTGTCCTATCTGAATGAAAGCAGGGTTGCAGGAGTTCGTCATAGCCGTGGTAAAATCCTGCATACCGTGAGAATATGAAGCCCAGCAGCCGAAATCCGTGTCCGCTACAGTATAAACACGTCCGCAGTCAAAGCTGGAATTAAGGTCGATGACCTTTTCCTCCAATGCGGAAGAGCCTGTCACTACCTTAAAAACAGAACCCGGGAAATAAAGCTCGCTTATAGCCTTGTTTTTCCATTGCTGCTCACGCTTTGCGGCATACTGCTCNCTGTACTCTTCTTCATCTGTGATACCNGAAAGGTAAGCCACGTCCTTGGCGTTGTATATCTCGTTTCGCTCGTTCAGGTCGTAACCGGGGACGGTCGCCATTGCGTAAATAGCCCCCGTCTTTGCGTTCATCATTATCGCGCAGGCTCTCTCCGCGGGGTCGTGCGCCTGAACCTGCTGCTGCAAATATTTTTCAACATAATACTGCAAGGTCATGTCCAATGTCAGATAGACCGANTTTCCGTCCTGNGACTCNTACATCTTGTCGTTTTTATAGGGCATTTCGTTGCCGTAGCCGTCTCTTGCGGAAATAATTTTTCCGTCAACNCCTTTAAGGTACTCGTTGTAGTAGGACTCTATGCCGTAAACGCCGTCNCCGTCAAAGTTCGTAAAGCCGATAACGGAAGCGGCAAGCTCCGCCTGCGGATAGTAACGCTTTGTGTCAAGGTCGGTGAAGATGATATTGCCAAGCTTTTCCTCCGCGGCGCGTTCGATAATTTTATCCGCGACNGGCTTCTCGATAGACTTTGCGATAAGCGCCCATTGACTGTCCGCGCCGTTTGTTGTGAGCTGCTTTACAGCAAAATCATAAGTAACGTCAAGCTCCTCGCTCAGAATAGTGGCAGCCGCGTCTATCATGCGCTGCGATTCGGGGATACTTTCGCTGTCGGTCTCATCGTCGCTTTTTTTCAGTTCGCGCTGCTGCTGAAGATAGACNGCATTAGGGTCTACGCAAATAGAATAAACCGTCGCCGACTGTGCAAGTATTTTTCCGTTAGCATCGTAAATACTGCCCCTGTTGGCTTTGACAATTGTGCTTTTGAACTGGTTCTCGTTGGCAAGCGCCTGATACTTGTTGTTCTCGGTTATAGAGGTCTTGAAAAGGCTCACGATTATCCAGCCNGTGAACGCCAGAAACAGCGGCAGCACAACAAGATTAAGCTTGAACCTCATTTTATTGGTTGGCTGATAGGACAATTTTTTTCCTCCTTTTTGGGGTCTATATGACATTGCGGGGGACGCTCCGAAAAGGTCGTCCCCAAATTATTCCATAATTAATTTTTATTTCGTCACCCTCTGATATATTCCAAAAAGTCGCTTAAAGTGTGCTTTATGCGGACAAAAATATTATCCTCGCTTTCGGGAATATCCACCACGCTGCCGTTTGAAATGCTTACATATTCTATCTGGGACTTATCAAGCTTCTGCATACCGAGNACGTCCTCAACATAAGTCTCCACCGATTTAAGAGCAGTTTTTTCCTCCAGCTCGGAGCGCATTCTCGCATTTTCGCTGTTAAGCATTTCCACATACTTGGTCTGCGCCGTTATTTCCGCGTGTATGGAGGCTTCCTCCACCTTTCCGTAAATAACCGCGCCCAGCAGTATTCCNACCGCCGCCGCAAGCGCTATCATGCTCGGCACAGAACCCGTATTCTCTGCTTTGCGCCTGTGAATACGTATCTTGGGAGTTTTTTCGGGAGCAACGTCCTCATATTTTGTAAGGTCATACGCAAGATTATTACCGTTGTTCATTCGCTCACCGCTTTCCTTTCTTTTTTCGTCCTATATTTTCTCTATAATTCTTAGCTTCGCGCTTCTGCTTCTGTTATTTGCTTCCAGTTCCTCGGGGGAAGCCTCTATAGGCTTTCTGTTCACAAGCTTTCCCTCGGGGACTCTCCCGCACACGCACTGNGGGAAATCGGGTGGACATATGCACCCCTTGCAGAAGCCTGCAAAACGCTGTTTAACTATCCTGTCCTCCAAAGAGTGAAAGGTTATAACGCATAATCTCCCGCCGCTTTTAAGAAGTCCGAACGCTTCGTCAAGCCCTTTGTCCAAGTGGTCGAACTCGCAGTTCACCGCAATTCGGAACGCCTGAAAGGCTTTCTTGCAGGGGTTCTTGTCCCTCTTGAACTTTGCGGGGACAGCCTCGCCGATTATNTCCGCAAGCTGTGANGTTGTNTCTATNGGNTTTTCNGCACGGCGTTTNACTATCAGCTCCGCNATNTTCCTGCTGAATTTTTCCTCGCCGTACTCNAACATAATTCTGCTCAATTCCTCNTGGGGAAGCGTNTTNANAAGGTCAGCCGCNGTNCTGCCCTCCTGTGACATTCTCATGTCAAGGGGAGCGTCCCCGTGNTAGGAGAAACCTCTTTCAANNGTGTCAAGCTGATGTGACGATACCCCCAAATCAAGGAGGATACCGTCTGCGGCGGAAATTCCCTCCGCTTCCGCAATTGCTTTTATATCGGAGTAATTCCCGTGTACCACCTTTGCGTTGTACCCTGCAAGCCGTTCGCTTGCCGCCGCAACAGCGTTGGGGTCGCGGTCAATGCCCACCAGTCTGCCCTCCGTCAGCCGCTTTGCAACTTCAAGGGAATGTCCCCCGCCGCCGCAAGTCCCGTCGATATAAACGCCGTCCGGCTTGATGTTAAGTCCCTCAATAGTCTCGGCAAGAAGCACCGAAACGTGAGAAAAGTTAATTTTATCCAAATCTATCATCTATCCTATTTTCCGTCAGTCCGCAGGACTGAATTTCTTGCATCTTGCCTCTGAAATTCTTGCCTCTAAAAGGCAAGGTCTGCCAAAGCTTCTGACAGCATATCGTTTGTAATTTCGCTGCTGAACGCCTTGAATTTGGCGGTGTCCCAAATCTCGGCGCGGTTTATAACGCCAAGGACTGTCACATCATGGTCAAGTCCCGCATATTCCCGCAGGTTTTGGGGGACAAGAATACGCCCCTGCTTGTCGGGCTCGACTGTGCAGGCGTTTATGATAAGCATTTTCGCCGCCTTTGCTTTAGAACCTGTAAGGGTTTGCAGCTTCTCTGTAAAGATTTCCCACTCCTCATTGGAATATACATACAAGCACCCGTCAAGACCGATAGTTACGATAAAGCTGACGCCCAGTCGCTCACGGAGCTTTGTGGGGAAAGCCATACGCCCTTTAGCGTCCATAGTATGTTCATAAGTGCCCATTAACGTATTGCCCGCCATGCTCTATCCCTCCCAGATGCAAGATTTTACGAGGCAAGAGGCAAGAATTTCCAAGCTCAGCCTACTTTTCCACATCGTGTGGAAAAGCCTGTTGAAAATTCACCACTTTTCACCTCAAATCAGTGACTTTTCACCACTTTAATGATATTATACACCAATTACGCCCAAATTGCAACCTTTGAGGAAATTTGGCAAGAAAAATTCCAACGAAATTTACCCAACCTTTTTATGCACTTTAACAAAAATGATACTTTAAGGATATTTATTAATAAAATATACTTAAAGTATCACAAATTTTGCACAAAAAATCCGTACCCATATAAACAGGTACGGAATAAATTTACTGTAAATTTCTGTCATACAAGTCCGACATCTTTTTCATAAGCTCCTCGTTAAGAGCGTAACACTTCTTTTTATCAAGATTTTCTTTCAGATACGCCGCCTTTTTCTCTGGAGTAAAGCCCCCCGTAGCCTCAATATACTCGTCAAACTGCCTGTCAAACTCGTCACTGTACTCAAATGACGCTTCCGAACAAAATATATAGTTGTGCCCCATGTTTTCATAGGAAATAAACTCAAAACGCGGGTCGCCGCTGTACTTATCATAAAATCTTTGAAAACTGTTTTTATAAGGCACAACAGCGTCGTTCCTGCTGTGGACTATCAGAACTGCCGCATTTGATTTCTCAAAGCCCTCCATACAGCTCAAAGAAGCGTATGTGCCGAACTTTTTCTCCTCGATTTTGTTTATATAGGGCAAGATCCAGTCGATAGCGTCCCCCGCGATCTCCCTGCCTTGGAACTCTATCATGTCGGCGGACTTGTCAAAGCCCGAGACCATTACGGCAGCCTTGACCTCTGGGTGGAGGGAAAGCACGCTTCCCACGGAATACGCTCCCCAGCTATGCCCCCAAAGCATTACAGGCAAGCCCTCGAAGTCCTCACATTCCCCAACGAACCGCAAGGCATAGTCAAGGTCAATTACACCTTGGGGCAAGCCGCCAACCTCTTCGCCCTCGCTTTTATCGTTGCCCGTAGCGTCGTATGCAAACACAACATACCCGCAGGCGGTGAAATAGTCGGCAATGTTCATATAGCTGTTGTGTCCCCCGCCGCCAAAGCCGTGCGCCAGAACAACAACGCCCTTTGGGTCAGCTTCACGGTAATATTTGTACCCTGCAAGCTTCTGACCCTTGTCGGACTCAAAGGTGTACTCTTCCACATTCAGCCCCTCGAACTCGTCAACGCTTCTTGCCGTCGGCTCGTAGGTCTCGAACCTCTGCCCGAAATTGTCCTTGTACACGGCGTCCGCGATTATCGGCGGAGCAAAAATTCCCGCCAGTATCAGGAGTACAACGAGTACCCCTACTATTGTTAATGTAATTTTTAATGACTTTTTCATTCTGAACCTCTCTGTAACAAATTTCTGCCGCACCTGCTTATAAGTGCGGCAAATAATATTTTTTAATTTTAATCAACCGCGCTTGACATGGTACTATGCATAGCCTTAGCAGCCTTAGCTTTCTGACGGAAGTGAGATATTGCTATATAATAAATAGGTATCGAGAACGCAAGCGGACCCCATGCAATAGAGAACCAAGTATCGCTTGCCCACCATGATATTTCACTTAAAGTCAAGCCAATGCCAAGATAAACTATTACGCAAAGCACGGGATAACAGAAAATCAGCGGATTGCGCTTCTTTATCGCCACAATGCCCGTGTAATAAAGCGGTATTGTCAGGAACAGAAGCCACATTATTTCATACCAGCAGACTGCGAGCGAATACCAGATATGGTCAAGAAAGCCTCCTACACCGAAGTAAATTATCGCGCATAAAAGCGGATAGCAGAACAGCAAAATGTTGCGCTTCCTCAAAGCATTTTTAGTTGTATAGTAAAACGGTATCAGCAGGAACAAAACCCAGCCGGGGTGCGCCAAGCCAACGCCCACACAGCTTAAAAACGTTCCCAGGACCAAAAAGCAGAAAAGCTTGTCAAACAGCGTTGCAGGGGGATTTTGTCCCTTTTTATTTTTGTGTTTTCTTTTTTGGTGAGAACTGTCCGTACTGCCGCTTTCATAGCCGTACATATTGGCGTACCTTTTTTCCTTTTCTTCCATTTTCTGACCGAGCCTGTCAAAGGAGCGTTCAACAGCCCTGCCTGCTCTTTCAATGCCATTGCCGATCTTGACCATACTTTTTTCAATTCTGTCCTCAAAGGTCTTGCCGTCCTTGCCCTGCCTTTTCATTTCCTCCCGAACCCTGTCTCCCGCGGCGTTTATGGCGTCGCCAATGGCGCGTCCCGCCCTGTTCATGGCTTCTCCGAACTCGCCGAAGTCACCGTCGGGAGAAGTCCTGCGGCTCTCCTCCTCGCTGATGTCCGCGCCGAAAGGCGAACCCTGGGGTATGGAATTATGAGTGGTTTCCCTGTTGGGATAAATTTCCTCCTCGGTATAATTATCGGGACGCATTTCACGGGCAGGCTCTTTGTAATCGTCCTTTTTAAGGGACACGCCGCCGACAGGTCTGCTGTCCGTCCGCAGAAGCTCGTCGAGGGACATATTATAAAGTCTCGACAAAAGTATCAGGTTGTCTGTGTCGGGAGAAGCCTCTGCACGCTCCCACTTTGACACCGCCTGTCTCGACACGCCGATTTTTTCCGCAAGCTCTTCCTGGGACAAATTGTTATTTTTTCTAAGCTGCTGAAGCCTGTTTGCAATTTCAACATTCATTCAAATCTTCCTTTCTTTCTATTTATATAGTATGGTATGCAGTGTCCGCATATTTTTTATCGTGATAATATTATATCACATATATTATGCTAATGCAAGACATTTTTAGTTGCATTTTCAAAAAATCCTATCAAATAAGCAAAAAATTTCCGCAACTATTGGTTGCATTATCCCATTATTTAACATATTTATCTATAAATTTTCCAATTGCAAAAAAAGACAGCACCAAACATAAGCTTGGTACTGTCATAAATTTCCGTAAATTACTCTTTAACTGACTTCTTATGCCTCGCGAAAAGCAAAGCAATTTTCCTCAATCTCGGTATCACCGTCTCCAAAAGACCGCAGTACTTATCCACAAGGACAATTACCAAAGTTTCCCTGTACTTGGGAAGAGCCGTGATGTTCAGCGGGAACATATGCTTTTCGATAATGTCGCTCTCCAGATCGGAGATGTAAAAATTTTCCTTTGCATTTTTCAGCGCCGCCTTTGCGTGAGTAAAGCCGTGAAGCCGTTCTCCCTTGGGACATTTATATGTATGCCAGTCGTACAGGAACAGGTCGTGGAGCAGCCCCGCCCGCGCTCCCGCACGCTCGTTCAGCGAGAAAAATCCGCAAAGCTTGTAGTTATAATACGAAACGTTGAGACAATGCTGAAAACAAGTGGTCTCGCCGTGATGAGTGTAGTTCTTCATCTGCTGTACCACGTCGCTTTCAAGCAGGTCGGCAACAAGATAATAATACGTTGTGAAATCCTTGTCGTTAAGGTCGATTTTTGAACCGATAGCTTTAAGCATTAATAGCATTTCCTTTCAAATTGACGCTGCGGATACTACACAATCATTATACAATATATGCGGCAACTTTTCAACACTATTCATAAATATTTATACACAATTTTGCACCGTCGTTTTTGTGCAAATTTACTATTTTGCTTCGGTTTCCTCTGTCTCGGCGGGCATTTCCACTCCCATTTCGCTGTAAAGATACTCTAACTTAGTAGTAAGATCATCAATTTGCTGTTGGTATGCTTCTTCTTTTTTGATATCATTTGCTTTTATTTTGTTGACCGCCGAAAGATTAATAGTGTAGATAACCGTTACCACAACCGCAAACGCTGTAAGGGAAGCCGTTACAGGATTGAGCCAGCCTTTTTTCTCCGCAGACTTTCCATAAATAAGTCCGCCGATTTCCGTGGTTTTGAGTGCTGTGCTAAGCGCAAAATACAGCGGCACAGAAACAACAACAGCTATAATGGCATTTACCGTGGAAGTCAATGCGTTTGTTCCTACAGCCGCCCAAGCAGTCTCGGAAGTTCCTCCGACAATAATAACTGTGAAATAACTTTTAACAAGATATAAAACAATGTATACAATCTGACCGACTATAGCAGAAATCAGTACACTTTTCTTTCCATTATTTCCTCTTTTTCTTAAATAGCCCGTCGTAAAACCCATAGCAAATTTGGATATAAATGTATATGGAGCCGAAAGAACAAAAGCAGGGGTAAAAAGGTCATAAAGCCCCGCTCCGATACCCGAAGCAAGTCCTCCGCTTAATCCTCCGAAAAGCAGTCCTGCCAACAGACACATTGAATTTCCGAAATGTATGCGGGTTATAAGAACTCCGTTGGGGATTGGTATCTGCAAGTAATTTCCAACATAAACCAACGCCGCCATTAAAGCTACAGCTACTATTCTGTAAATATTTTTTCTTTTTTCAGCAACACTTTTCATGGTGATACTCCTTCTTTCGCATTTGATGTTATTAGTATACTCCCCCGCAAAGCATTTCGCAAATAGTAAACCGCAAAAAATATTTTGTTCAAATTTGTGGGAAGAATACATATTTTTCGGAAATCTTCTTTGCATTTCCGTCATTTCCCACAAAAAGAAAATTCCATAAAAATACAGCAAAAAGCGGCGTTGTAACAATGCACAAAACGCCGCAGTTTTTAGTGTTGAATTTATATGTATCTGTAGAAATAATTATATTTTCATGGTAAGGGAAAGTCTCCTGCGCTTCAGGTCAACGTCCAGAACCTTTACCTTGACGACCTCGCCGACCTTTACCACGTCCAGCGGGTGTCTGATAAATTCTTGGCAGATCTGGGAAATATGCACCAGACCGTCCACATGAACGCCGATATCCACAAAACAGCCGAAATCAATGATATTGCGGACAGTTCCCAAAAATTCCATTCCGGGCTTTAAGTCCTCAAGCTCCATAATATCGCCGCTTCTCATCAGCGGAGGGGGAAGCTCGTCTCTGGGGTCGCGTCCCGGCTTGGAAAGCTCTTTCAGAATATCCGTAACCGTGGGGACGCCAATTCCAGCTGTTTCCGCAATTTTCGGCACGCCGATCTTCTTAGCCGCCGCAGGAATTTCCGTAAGCTTGTCCGCCTTTAAGTCCGCAAGAGTAAAGCCGCACTCGCCGATGATCTTCTTTGCCGCCTCGTAGCTTTCGGGGTGTACCGCCGTGTTGTCAAGAGGATTTTTTCCGTCACGGACACGCAGGAAGCCCGCGCACTGCTCAAACGCCTTAGGACCAAGCTTCGCAACCTTTAAAAGCTGTTTTCTGTCGCTGAACGAACCGTTTTCCTCACGGTACGCCACAATATTTTTCGCAACCGCACCGCTTATGCCCGCAACATATGACAGCAGCGAATGTGAAGCCGTGTTCAGGTCAACGCCCACGCTGTTTACGCAGTCCTCAACAACCCCCGACAAAGCCTCGTCCATGCGGGCTTTGGGCATATCGTGCTGATACTGACCCACGCCGATAGCCTTGGGGTCGATCTTAACAAGCTCCGCAAGGGGATCCTGCAAACGCCTTGCGATCGAGACCGCGCTTCGGAGGGAAACGTCGTACTCGGGGAATTCCTCCGCCGCAAGCTTTGAAGCCGAATACACCGAAGCTCCTGCCTCTGAAACCACCATATAGGAGACCTTGTGGGAAACCTCTCCGATGACCTTTGCCACAGCCGCTTCCGCCTCACGGGAAGCTGTTCCGTTGCCAATGGCAATAATTGTAACATTGTATTTTTCAATGAATTTTTTCATCAGAGCCATGCCCTTTTCCGTCCTGTGCTTGTCGTCGATAGTCACGTAAGCGACACCCGTGTCAAGCACCTTTCCCGTGTTGTCAACCACCGCAAGCTTACAGCCTGTCCTGTAGCCCGGGTCTACGCCGAGGGCGGCTTGTCCCTTAACAGGCGGCTGCATAAGAAGCTGCCTTAAATTGGAAGCAAATACTTTTATGGAAGACTCGCAGGCTCTTTCCGTGAGCCAAGTGCGAATCTCACGCTCCACAGAGGGGTACAGAAGCCGCTTGTAGCTGTCCTCCGCGGCGGACTTTACTATATTTCCGCAGGCGGAATTATTTTTAACATATTTTTCCGAAGTAAAATTCTCGCCGATACCCTCGGGCATTACAACAGCCACACGAAGCTTGTCCTCGCGCTCGCCCCTGTCAACGGCAAGAACACGGTGTCCCGCGATCTTGAACACAGGCTCGGCAAAGTCGTAATAATCCCTGTAAACCGTGTCCTCGTCGGGGTTCACAGCCTTTGAAGTGACCTTTCCGTTCTTTATTGTCATGGAACGCAGGGACTTCCTAAGCTCTGCGTCGTCGGAAATATCCTCCGCGATAATGTCCATAGCGCCCTGAATTGCCGCGTCCTTGTCGGGGACGCCCTTTTCCTCGTCCACGAAATTTTCCGCTTCCGCATATGGGTCGGACTTTTCAGCCTGTTCAAGAATAAATTCCGCAAGCGGCGTAAGACCCTTTTCCCTTGCCGCAGAACCTCTGGTTTTACGCTTGGGCTTAAAGGGACGGTAAATGTCCTCCACCTCCACAAGAGTAGAAGCCTTTTCAATAGCCGCGGCAATCTCGTCGGTCATTTTTTCCTGCTCTGTTATCGCCGAGGTAATTTCCTCCTTGCGCTTTTCAAGATTTCGCAGATATGTAAGCCTGTCAAAAATCTCACGGAGAACTTGGTCGTCCAGCGAGCCTGTCAGCTCCTTGCGGTATCTTGCGATAAAAGGTATGGTTTTTCCGTCGTCGATAAGTGAAACTGTGTTATCGATCTGTTCCTGTCTGAGTTTAAATTCGGCGGCAAGTGTTTTGTTAATGTTCAATTAAATCTTCCTTTCAAAATTGTGGTTATTTGTTTACTGCGGCATATAAAAATTTTTTAGCAAGTATTTTCCAATTTTTGAACAACGGTCTGCAAAATATGATTTGGCTGTAAATTTTCGTACTATTCAATTACGTTTATTACTGTATATTTAGCTGCTCTTTCAAGGCGTTTTGCAGAACTGCCGAAAAGTTTATGCCTTGCTCTTCGGCGGCAGTATTTAGCCAGTTCGGGATAGACAAGGTCTTTTTGACATATTTGGTATGCATTTTCTCTCTGAACGGCTTCATGTATACCTCTGTCAGCATAGGCACTTCGTTTTTATCAAGCTGAACGTCGGAAATCTCCGACGGCTTCGGAATATCGTCTCCGTCCTCCTCCATGCCGTAAAGATGAAGCGATAACACTTCTTTAGCTCTTTCGATAGCCTTTTCGGTAGTATCGGCACAGCTTGTACAGCCCGGCAAATCGGGAAAATATACGCCTATCGCTCCGTCCTCCGCATATTCAAGAACTGCAATAAAATGGTATCTGTCAGGGTACATGGTCATTCTCCTTTCAGCGGCGGAAATCATTCAAACTTTATTCCGGACTGCATTTCTATACTTTTTAATGTTCTTAGGGGAATGCTTTTTGACGGGTGCGCTACTGTCACTTTTCCTTTCTTTTCAGGGTGCTTGAATTGATGATGATCGCCAACACAGTTGACCTCGTACCACCCGTCTGCTTTCAGCATTTTTATAACTTCCCTTGATGAGTAGCTCTTCATTCTTATTCATTCCTTATGTTACATTATATCACGTAGTTTGTTACGTGTCAACGACCATGTCAGCAATTATTTTCCCTAAGCGCCTATCGGCTTTATGCTCGTAACCAATTCAATAACATAAAGCGCCATAACAACGATAATACTCCAAGAGGTTATAAGTATAGGCATTGTCCTGCTCTTGTGATATGACGTATATTCCGGGAACTTTATTCTGCCGTTTGCGGCAGCCGAGATCAGTACGATTATGCCTATTATAAAGAAAATCGGCAGCATTATAAACGGTATGACATAAGATATTTCCTCGTTGAAATAACCTACTATCTCGGATATGGAAGCCATAAGGTTGTTGGTCATATGGCATATAATGGCAGGGACGATCGACCCTGTTTTAAGCGTTATCATAGCCAGCGGTATGCCGAGAAGAAAGCCAAGCACGAACTGATAAGGATTGCCGTGCATTATGCCGAAAATAAACGCTGAAAAGAATATGGCAAATCTCTGGCTTATCTTCGCGCTGCACCTAAGCACAATTCCCCTGTAGATAAGCTCCTCGCCTATGGGCGCAAGGACGACCGCGCCTAAAAGCTCCGCCAAATACACCATAGGGTCGTGATCAAGAACATAGTCCACGCTTGGAACATAAAGATCAAAAAAACTAAGTCCGCCCATTATAAGCATAGTGCATATAAGCGATACCTGCTGGAAAAACAGGACTATCAGCGTATACCTGACTGTTTCCCCCGCCTTAACTCTTTTTACGCTGAAGATCTCCCTCGGGTCGTACTTTGTGAAAAAACAGTACCCCGCAAAAACTATCATCGCAATAAGCGCGGGAAAACAGCCGCCGATCATTATATCCCATAAATCGTATATTACCGCATCGTTTTCGTCGTAAACCGTCTCCTGCCCCATAAACATTAAAATCAGGAACGCGCCTTGACATATCACGTTCATAAGCACCAAAAGCGACAGCAGGACGATACCGATAACGTTATACCCATGACGTATCTTTTTCTTTTCCTCGGGGGAAACATAATCCGCAGGGGGATAGAAAAACTGGGGCGGCGGCACTTGCTGCGGGGGAGGCATATTGTATTGGTTATTAAAATCCATTTCCAAACATTTCCTCCGATCAGATATATCTTATTACGGAAACTACTCTGCCGATAATTTCACATTCGTCCACAATTATGGGATCCATAGTGTCGTTTTCGGGCTGGAGACGGTAATGTCCGTTCTCCTTGTAGAAGGTCTTTACCGTAGCTTCCTCGCCGCCAACCATAACAGCGGCAATTTCACCGTTGGAAACAACGGGACACTTCTCGATAACAACAATATCTCCGTCAAGAATAGCCGCGTTTATCATGCTTTCGCCCCTGACCTTAAGAGCGAAAAGCTCTCCCGAGTAATTTTTCGGCTCATGGAAATTAATGTAATCGGTAATATCCTCCACCGCCGTAATAGGCTGACCCGCAGTAATAGTACCCACCAGCGGGACTTTTACCGCACCCTTTCCCGCAAGCTTTATCGCGCGGTTGCAGCCGTCAACCTTTTCAAGATAGCCCTCCGCAACAAGATTGTTCACGTACCTTGCGGCAGTTGATGTGGAATGAATATCCAGCGCGGCGCATATCTCGCGGATAGACGGAGCGAAGCCCTCCTCCATTCTCGACTTGACATACTCAAAAACTCGCTTCTGCTTTTCGTTCATAAGACCAATCCTTTCATTTTTAATTATTGTATTTATCTTCCAAAAGCTTTAAAATTCGCCTTGACACCTTGTTGACGTCCCCGCAGCCGAGGGTGATTATCAAGTCCCCCGCCTCGGCGTGTTCCGTAACATATTGGGCGGTAAGCTCAAAATTTGCGTCATGCTCCTCCTCGTCGAAATAAACGCAGCCCTCGATTTTTTCGGCTAAATCCTTTGTATGGATTCCAACCGTGTTTTCCTCCCTGCCGCCCATTATTGCGGTAAGAACAACCTTGTCGGCAATGGAAAGAGCCTTTACAAAATCGTCAAGAAGCAGAGCAGTCCTCGAAAACGTAAACGGCTGGTGTACCGCCCAGACCCGCTTGAAGCCAAGCTTTACAGCGGCGTTAAGGGTAACTGCGATCTCCGCAGGGTGGTGACCGTAATCGTCCACAACGGTAATTCCCCCCGCTTCGCCGTACTTTTCAAAACGCCGTCCCGCGCCCTTGAAGCTTTCAAGTCCCTTTGCAATGCCCTCCGCGGTCGCTCCCGCGCTGTAAGCCGCAGCCGCAGCCGCAACGGCGTTGACAATATTATGCTCCCCGGGGACGTGGACGGAAGTCCTGCAAAAAGCTTCCCCCTTGTGCATTATGGTAAATTCTGTATTCATGCCGCTGATATGTTTTATATCGGCGGAATACCAGTCGTTTTGGGAACTTGCTCCAGAAGTAATAATTTCCTTGAC
>JAAVHM010000071.1 GCA_014799675.1 Ruminococcus sp.
CCCGCAATAAAAATGGCGTTGTACAAATCGTACAACGCCATTTATTTTATACAATAAGTTTATCAGCTTACCATAATTCCGAGAATAGTAATACCCTTGTCCTCGCTGCCCTCTGCGGGCTTTATCTCAACGGTGTGCTTGGCGGTTTCCTTGCTGAAAAGTACCTGCTGGGTGTTGCCGTAGTTGCCCCAGCCGCCGCTGAAATCAGCGTCCAGAGTACCCTTGCGCTCGCCGTCGATGTAGACCTCAAATTTGCCGCTTTTGCCGTCCGTGGTGCAAAGGAAGAACATACCCATATTCTGGCACTCAATGTCGAAAGTCATTGTGCCGCCCGCTTCTGTTTTCCAGTTGTTGTGGAACTGGTCGTACAAGGTCTTGTCAACCACCTCGAAGCCCTCCGCAGAGGTCGCCGTAATGTCCGCCGCGCTGAGCATTTTTGCGCCTGCGTAGTAATCGGCTGTAAGAGCAGCGTCCGTGAAAGCGGCAGGCTCTTCGGTAACGCTGTCAAGCTTGTCGTAAACACCGTCAAGGTAGCGGCTCACTATCTGATTGATAATGTCGTGTCCCGCGTCGTTGGGGTGAATGTTGTCTGGGGAAATGCTTTTCCATTCAAGTGTACCGGCCGCGACTTCGGGGTAAACAGCGTCATGGTAGCTTATCATAGGCAGGTCGTAAGCCTCGCCTATCTCCTTGTGAACGTCCTGCAAGCTTGTTCCGTTGTCCATNGTNGTNAACAGGAGCATTACCGCAGGNTTTGTGGAGTGNCCCAAGATCTTACGAACAAGGCTGTCGTAGGANTATCTGTTCATTACCTTGTCGCCGTCGTTTACGGAGAATTCCACAATAACCACGTCGGGATTGTAGGAAAGAAGCTGGTCGTCAACACGGTGTACNCCGAGATAGCTGTTAGTGCCGCCTATGCCNGCGTTNACNAAATTCACCTTNGCNTTGGGGAACTTGTTNACCCACCAGTCGTTGAATTTGGAAGCGTAGCAGTTTGCAGGNGTGGAAGCAAGGCTTCCCTGTGTGATAGAGCCGCCGATAACGCCNACGGTNATNTCCTCGCCGTTCTGCGCCTTTTTCATAGCCGCCGCAAGNCTTGTGACGTTGCCCTCGCTCATAATGGCTCTGCTGTACATCTTTTCGCTCACTCCCTCTTCAAGATTTACGGGTACGCTTGGGTCTACCTCGTTGCTNTCGGCAGCCGCGGTTATCTCCGCNGTAGTTTCTGCTCCCGCTGCCGCAGACGCGGACGTTGTTTCGGAAGTANCTCCGCCGCCNTGCGTGCTGTCCGNATTTTCCTTGCCGCAGCCCGATAAAGCCGCNCAGCACATGATTATNGCAGCAATTGCCGCAGCCGTTCTTTTAAATTTTCCTGACAATTTAATTCCTCATTTCTATAAAAATTTACAGCAAACATTATTGCAGGGGCGGGGNCGTGCCAATGCAGGCTCCCCGCCCGCAGGTTTACCATAATAAAAAACATTTTTATTNNTCCCCGAAAACTACCGCAGAGAATCAAAAAATCCCGTCACAAACACCGCCGCCGAGTTGCAGTAGATAGCGCTCTCATTGGTGGAAAAGCTGTACATAATGTCGTAGTAGCACTTTGCGGGGGCTTCCTCCGCAGGGATATTCCANTNNGAAAAATCGTCGTCATCAAGCTGCTTGTTNGGACCGCACACCAACANCCCNGGGATAGGCTCTTCAACGTCGTCCGCCTCCGAGGGACGGTGGTGGGGGTGCATGACNCATTTGCTGCCAAAGCCCGTTATGTAGCTTGTGTTCATAGGGTTTTTGCCCAGAATGTAGTTGAGCTGCTCATANGCNGTGTTAAGNTACTCCTTGCTTCCCCANATNTTATATGCNAAAATAAGTATCATGCTGTCGGTCATGGAGTACATATTGCTTCCCCGAATGTAGTCGTAGGGGGACTTTGCCGTGCTGTAGGAGCTTCTCTTGCTNAGGCTGTAAAGATTGTCCGCCTTTATCCTTAGCTGAACGTGAATAAGCTGTTCCACCTGCGGGTCTTTGGGACGGCTGCCGAAAANGTAGCTCATTGCCCCNAAGCCGCCGTTGTCACGGTTTCGGAAATCGGTGAGNTTTATCTTGCCGCTGAGCTCNATAATTTTATCGTGNAAAACCTTGTCCCCCGTGGTCTCGTACAGCTCGCACACCGTCCAGAACAGGTCGTCGNTNATGTTNTTGTCCGCAAAGTCNCCCGCCGCGTTTATTTCCACCGAGGGCGGGTACTCAAAGGGCTTGAAATTGGGGTGGTTTATNAGCCATATCCATGCGTTTATGGAAGCCTCGTGNAGACGTTCCGAAAANGCNTNGTCAAANGGCTTGTATATCCTCGAAGCAAGTGAAGTCACCGCCGAAAAGCAAGCCGCCGCCTGATGAGAGCAGGGGAANACCATTTGGGTAGTCNTGTCGTCCTCGGGCATANTTATCGGCGTTTTGGAAACCGCGCTGACCTTGTGGTGTACGCCGCCGTCCCTTGTCTGCATTTTAAGAAGCCAAGTCAGACCCACCNTGCATTCCTCCAGAATGTCGGGCATATCGCTCCCCGACTCGGGTATGCCTGTTTTTTCNGNAAAGCCTTTGGGGAACAGCTTGTATGCGTAAAGGAGATGTCCCAAGGTGACAGCCGTGCAGACNGAAAACTTTCCNTAACCGCCCGAATCGTGCCAGCCGCCTGTAACGTCCAGCTTCTCCGAGGGCTTGTCAAAAAGCGGNACAAGGTCGCTGTGACACCGTCCTCTTGCGTATTCTCCCGCATAGCGTTTTTCAAGTGGGACGCCGCACCTGTTATAGTAAAAGCTTTTCAGCAAGCCCAGCTTCAGCCTGCGGTAAGGGTTTGAGGACACCGTAAATACAGGGGACTTCCGTCTGCCCGCCTTGATGTAATATTCTCCCATAACGTTGAATGTGGAAAAATCTATCACCGAAACGTTATTTCTTGAAGCCTCGTCGGGAAACGGACCGTTTGGTATTCCCGAAAACATAGTCCTTCCGCTTACAGCGTCAATGATCTGGAATGAATCCGCCGAACCTATAAACACGGCGGTCTTGGGCATATAACTTATATATCCCAACTGATTGAGTACAATTTTTCTGTTCATTTTCTACCACCTAACAATTTGCAAACAGCAATTGCTGTATAAAGCCCTGTTTATATAATTATACAATATTTTATGCAGATAAATAAAAACCTTTTTTATATTATTTATTAATATTGCTTGCTAAATACAGATTTTTATGGTAAAATTAGAAGAAAAACTATTGAGGAGATTTTTTTATGAAAATTTTACACAACGACCAAAAAGCATTATATATGGGAAGATTTGACAGAACAGAAAACGAAACAAAGCTTTTCCATGCGGGAGCGCAGGTCAGGCTTAAATTTTCGGGGACTTCCCTGTTTGCGGTGATAAACAGTACCGTCCTTTGGGGAACTCTTAATCTCGGCGTAATTGTTGACGGCGAAATGAAAGAAGTCCCCCTGTCGGAGTACAATAACGGCAGGGAAATTACCGTTGTCGCGGCGGCGGGACTGGACGAGGGCGTCCACGAGGTAACTATCTACAAACGCCATGCCGCAAATCAGACTCTTTCCCTTATTTCCTTTGAGACGGACGGGGATTTCCTTGCCCCCGAGCCGCTTCCCGAACTGAAGCTTGAAGTTTACGGCGACAGCGTTTGTGCGGGAGAGGTTATCGAGGCTGTGGAATTTGTCGGGCAATGCGACCCCGAGGGTCACAACAGCCGCTTTGACAATGTCTGGGAAAGCTTTGTAATGCAGACCGCGCGGAATATCGGCGCGCAGATACATAACATCTGTCAGGGCGGTATTGCGATCTTTGACGGCACGGGATATTTCCATTATCCCGACATTATCGGGCTTGAAAGCACATTTGACAAGACCTGTTATTTCCCCGAGGGCGGCGAAATTACCAAGTGGGATTTCGGAAGATACTGTCCCGACATTGTAATAATTGCCGTTGGTCAGAACGACAAGCATGACGGCATTAACGACAACGACGACATTAACATTGCAGACCCCGATTACCGTAAAAGGTGGAAAGAAGCTTACAAAAAAATGGTAAGGGAGCTTGACGGACACTATAAAAATTCCGAAAAATTCGTCCTGACCACAACAGTCTTAATGCATGACGCAGAGTGGGACAATGCTATCGAGGAGATAAAAAACGAGCTTAACGCCGAGGGTATAAAGGCGTACCACAATCTTTTCAGCAGGAACGGCGCGGCGACCCCCGGACACCCGAGACTTCCCGAGCATAACGAAATGGCGGAGGAACTGACTAAGTTTATCAAGGAAAATGTTCTGTAAAAGACATAGCGTTCGGCAAGCCTAAGGAGGAAATTCAATGACAAAGAAACATAGAATAATTACGGTGATATTGATTTCTTTAATGGCGTTAAGCTTAATATTGAATTTAATGTTTTGGATTGGTTTAGTAAGTGCAGAATTTGAAGAGTTAATTATCTCTAATCCGATAACTCTTAAACTTTTAATAATCTATATACTTACTTCTTTATTGTGGGCTTTTATCTCGTTTATAAATGCTGTCCATGCAGTTATGGGTTTACGGGAAATTTACAAATCCAAATCCACAACGCCAAAACGCTTGACAAAGTATTGGATTTATTTAGCTGTTTCATTGGGTTCACTTGTTCTGCATTTGATGTCATTCCGTGAATTTTCCAGCTGGGTTGTGTAGAGTGAAAATATTTGATTACTTAAAAAGAGGATAGGATTTTAAAAGTCCTGTCCTCTTGTATTTTGCGGAAAAAATCGGCATATACTTTTCATATAAAATATGGGAGGACTGCCGCATATGGAAATCGGTAAACAAATCAGGGCTTTGGAGTGGCTTCACGGGCTTATCAGCGGAAAGGAAACGGGGGATATTTACGTCCCGCAAAAGCCGCGTCTGCGTCCCTCTGAAAACGAGGGCGGCTTTGAGGAACTTCTCCCCGAGCAGGTGGGAGTGCGCTCAAAAGGCTTGCTGAAAATGTTCTCGGGGCTTTCCGCGGCCAAGGGGGTGAACCCCCATTCCGCCGTCGTCCTGCGGGACGGCAAGCTTATCGCAAAAGCAAACTGGTCGCCCTATGAAATGGATTACCCCCACGTTTCCCACTCCCTTTGCAAGAGCATTGTCTCCATGGCGGTGGGACTTGCGGTCGAGGAAAAAATACTTTTTCTGACAGAAAAGGTCGCTCCCATTTTCAAAGAGGAAATGCCGAAAGAACCCCACAAGCTTATGAAAGACGTAACTGTCCGCAATCTTCTCACCATGTCAAGCGGCGCAGGCTTCAACGAAGCAAAAGCGGTCATGAGCAAAAACTGGGTACGTGATTTTCTTTCCTCGGAAATAAAATTCCAGCCGGGGACTGATTTCCACTACAACAGCCTGAACACCTATATGCTGTCGGCAATTCTCTGCAAGCGGTCGGGAATGTCACTTTCCGAGTACCTTAACCAAAGGATTTTCCGCCCGCTGGGGATAAAGAATTTTTACTGGGAGAAGTGTCCCCGCGGTATCGAAAAGGGCGGCTGGGGACTTTATATGACAGTTTTCGACTACGCCAAATTAGGTCAGCTTTACCTTAACGGCGGCGTGTGGAACGGCGTTCGCATAATAAGCGAAAGCTGGGTGAACACCTCCACATCGCGTCAGATCGTCAAGGGGGAAAGCCCCTGCCGTCAGGGGTACGGTTTTCAAATATGGCTGACGAGGAACGGCGGCTATGTTTTCAGCGGTATGCTTGGGCAGAACGTTTTTGTGTTCCCCAAAAGGAATATGGTTATTGCCGTTACGGCAGGAAGCGAAGCGGTTTTCCCCGACTGCCGCGCGGCGGACATTATCGGCGGATTTATTGACAACGACGAAAATTTCAGCGATACTCCCATAAAGGAATTCCGCTACTCCGAGGCGGCGCAGCTCAGGAACGCCCTTGCGGAAGCAAAATTCGGCGAGCCTTTGGAGATAAGTCCCAAGCCAACCGTTGCGGAAATTCTGCGGCAGAAGCTTGTTCCGAAAAAGAAGCTGATTTCTCCCGAAGAGGAGGAAAACCTACTGACCCAAGCCGCGGAGATACTGAACGGCGCGGAGATCGTTTTTGAAGAAAATAACAGCGGCGACGTCCTGCCAATGCTTATCCAAGCCATGAGTGGGAATTTTGACAGCGGCACGGAGCGTGTGAAATTCAAGGCGGGCAAGGAATTTTTGTCGGTAACGATTTTCGGCGGGGACGGCGGTTCCGCATTGGCAAGAATACCCGTCCGATACGACGGCAAGCCCGCTTACTTCGAGCTTGAACGGCGGGGGGACGTTTACCGCATAGGCGTTACGGGGAATTTCACCGCCGACGAGGACGGCAAGCCTGTCCTGCGTATCATGCTTTGCTTTACCGAGACCGCCTGCACGCGTCTGCTTAAATTTATTTTCGAGGGGGAAAGCGTTACGCTGAAATTCCGTGACAGTCCCAGTCTTTACAACGCTATCGACGAGGGGGCGGAAATACTGCTGCCCGTGCTTAAAAGCGCTTCCCGAAAAATTCTTGACGCCGCCCTTGAAAGCGACATTGCCGATTATCAGATACGGAAATTTTTAGAGCCGTCAATAACGGGTACAATTAAAATGCAGTAAAAAATTTGCTGTCATTGAGCTGAATGTGGATTGACTTTTTGGTTATTATACGGTATAATTATTTCGTATCATTAAGAAGATACGAAATAATTTTTAAGGAGTGAAGTTTTATGATTTCTATTAAGTTTTTTTCGGTAAATAATAAATGTACACGAGGTATAATTTTATAAGCCGAGCAAAGTGATCCTTTTTGCTCGGCTATGACAGAAAGGATTGTAATAATGGATTATAAAAAACTTATTAAACAACTGAAAGAAAATGAACATCTTATAAGCATGACGTCTATCGAGCGTATAGTTGAAATCGGCTATTCGGCAGGAATGACCGGCGGTTCTGCTGTTTTGGACTTATGCTGCGGTTATGGAGAAATGCTTAAGATATGGCATGAGGCGTTTGACATTAGAGGAATTGGCGTAGACATTTGCAGTGAGTTTATTGAAGTCGGTAAAAAACGCATTGCAGAAGAAGCTGTTTCGGACATCACTCTTATTGAAGCGGACATTTTCAAATGGCGGACAGATGAAAAATTTGATTATGTATGTTTGTCAGGTGAGGATTTCGGCGGTTTTCAAAGTACAATTGAATTGCTTGAAAAGTATGTTAAACCAAACGGCAAGCTAATTATCGGAACGCGTTATTCAAAGGTTGAAAACCCGCCTAAAGAGTTGATTGAATTTGAGGGCGAAACTCTTCCGCTAACGGAAATTAACCGTATTGTTCGCTCGAAAGATTACTACATAACCTCAATGGCTGCCGATACGCAGGCGGAATGGGAACGTTACATTATGTGGAGTGCAAAACGGCATTTAAATGATTTGAGAAAATCTCCCGAAGATAAGTCGCTTCAAGAATGGTGTGATAAATGGTATGATATGTACTTTAATTATCGCAGACCTTATGAGGGATATGTAACTGTTGTAATTGAAAAATTATAATTGATGAAAAAAACCGTCGGCTTGAAACCGACGGTTTTTCTATTTGCGTGTGAATTATTTGCGGGCGATTTATTCACCAAAATAAGCTTTTCTGTAAAGCTCCTGAAGCTCGCCGACTCTTGGAAGTCTTGGGTTAGCAGTTGTACACTGGTCGTCGAACGCCTTGTATGCAAGACCCTCGAGTGCGTCCATATAAGTCTTTTCGTCAATGAACGAACGCTTATCCTTTTCGCCTGCTTCCTTGATAGAGAGAGGAATTCCAACATCTGTCATAAGCTTTCTTACTGCGTTTGCAAGAGCCTTAACGCCCTCCTGGTTGGAAGCGTTCTGCGGAACAAAGCCCATCATCTTAGCGATCTCGGCATAACGCTCGGGAGCCATGTAGTGGTCGTACTTAGGCCATGCCGCAAACTTTGTAGGTGTGTCCTGACCGTTGTACTCGATTACGTGAGGCAGGAGGTACGCGTTTGCAAGACCGTGAGGAATGTGGAACTCACCGCCAAGCTTGTGAGCGAGGGAGTGGTTGATACCGAGGAATGCGTTTGTGAACGCCATACCTGCGATACAGGAAGCGTTGTGCATTTTCTCTCTTGCAATTGGGTTTGCTGTATTGTAGGAATCGGGGAGATAATTGAATACAAGCTTGATAGCCTGGAGAGCAAGAGCGTCCGAATAGTCGTTCGCAAGGATAGAAACGTAAGCCTCGATAGCGTGAGTGAGAACGTCAAGTCCCGTAAATGCTGTGGAAGCCTTGGGAACGGTGTAAACNAACTGTGAGTCAATGATAGCAACGTCTGGTGTAAGCTCATAGTCGGCAAGAGGGTACTTCATGTTCTTGGANTTGTCGGAAATTACCGCAAAGGAAGTTACCTCCGAACCTGTACCGGAAGTTGTAGGAATAGCAACCATTTTAGCTTTNTTGCCAAGCTTGGGGAACTTGTAAACTCTCTTACGGATATCCATGAACTTCTGNGCCATGCCNACAAAGTCAGCGTCGGGATTTTCATAGAACAGCCACATAGCCTTTGCAGCGTCCATTGCCGAGCCGCCGCCCAGAGCAACGATAACGTCGGGCTGGAAAGANTTCATAGCCTCTGTTCCGCGGCGTACTGTTGTAAGGTCGGGATCNGGCTCAACGTCGCTGAACAGCTCNATNATNGGGTTGTTTGCGTTCTTGTGTATCTGATAAATAACTCTTTCAACATAGCCGAATGTTACCATACCGGGGTCAGCAACGATCATAACCCTGTGAAGCTCGGGCATTTTTGAAAGGTACTGAACCGAACCGGGTTCAAAATAAATCTTCTCGGGAACCTTAAACCACTGCATATTGACCCTCCTCTTGGCGACTTTCTTTCTGTTTACAAGGTTTTTGGCGGTAACGTTCTCCGAAACGGAGTTCTTTCCGTAAGAGCCGCAGCCCAAAGTAAGGGAAGGAGCCATTGAGTTGTAAACGTCGCCGATAGCGCCGAAGGAAGCGGGNGAGTTTACAACAACACGGCTTGCCTGCATAGTTTCGCCGTAACGCTCAATNATAGCTTCGTCCGTGGAGTGAACTACAGCCGTGTGACCTGCGCCGTGCTTAAGCATTTCTTCGCACATTTCAAAAGCGTGGTCTGTTGTATCAGCCTTAACTACNGCAAGAACAGGGGAAAGCTTNTCAAGAGCAAGAGGATATTTCTCCGCGTCTGTGCCNGGAAGCTCAACGCAAAGCACCTTTGTCTCCTTGGGAATATCAATTCCTGCCTTTTCAGCGATCTGCCANGGGTACTGTCCAACNACCCANGGCTGAACAGCCATTTTTTCAACGTTGATNACAACGTCCTGAATTTTCTGAATTTCNTCGGGCTTTGCAAAGTAGCAGCCGTGATATTTCATGAAATCTACAGCTTCGTCGTAAATTTCAGTNTCAATGATAGCAGCCTGCTCGGAAGCGCATATCATACCGTTATCAAAGGACTTTGAAAGAATAAGGTCGTGAACAGCCTGCTTGATGTTCGCGCTCTTTTCAATGTAGCAGGGAGTGTTTCCNGGACCAACGCCGAGAGCAGGNTTACCTGCCGAGTAAGCAGCCTTGACCATTCCCGGACCGCCTGTTGCAAGAATTGTAGCAACGTCGGGGTGGTTCATGAGAAGTCCCGTAGCCTCAACGGAGGGGTGGTCTATCCACTGTACGCAGTATTCGGGAGCGCCCGCNTTGATAGCAGCTTCTCTTACGATCTCGGCAGCTCTCTTTGAACATTGCTGTGCAGAGGGNTGGAAGCCGAAAATGATAGGGTTTCTTGTTTTGGCGCAGATNATCGCCTTGAACAGNGTNGTNGAAGTNGGGTTNGTNGTAGGAGTTACGCCGCAGACGATACCAACNGGNTCTGCAATTTCCATGTAGCTTTCGTCAACGTTGTCGTCGATAACGCCGACAGTCTTTTCGTGCTTGATAGAGTGCCAGATGTACTCTGTGGAGAAGATGTTCTTTGTAACCTTATCCTCAAANATACCTCTGCCTGTTTCCTCAACAGCCATTTTAGCAAGCTCCATCTGTGCGGAAAGACCTGCAAGAGCCATTGCCTCCGTGATCTTATCCACCTGCTCCTGATCGAGCTTCATGTACTCTTCAAGAGCCTTTTTAGCGTTGCTTACCAGTTCGTTGACCATGCCCGCTGTGTCGAATTCTTCTTCCNNGGCAGCGGGAGCTTTTTTTTCCTTTGCCATAACTTTATCCGCCTTTCGTTTTTTATATTTTTGACCTAAGCCAAAAGTTTGTTAAATTTATCACAATCTCATTGTACCATAATACGACATTAAGGTCAATGAACATATTGTTAATTTTANTGCCATATATATCTGCATTNATATATGAGTAATATATNATACGGCATATTAAAATAACTGTCAACTGTACACTGTCAACTGTCAGCTATATCTTGTAGCCCGGTTCTTCNGGAGCTTTCTTAATAAGCTCCATAATTTCCTCATGGGTGGGCATTGCGGGNATNGCNCCNACNTTTGAGGAACTCAACGCTCCGCAGGCGTTGGCGTAAATCGCAAATTCTCTAAGGTCGTCCATGGTTATCTCGTCAATTGGTTTTCCCGTAAGAGCAAGCCGCGCAATGAACGCTCCGAAAAAGCTGTCGCCTGCGCCGAGAGTGTCCACCGTGTTAGCCTTGAATGCGGGGAAACGCTCTATACCGTGCTTTGTGGCGATTATGCAGCCCTTTGCGCCTTGGGTTATGCAGACTACGCGTATGCCCGAATTCAGCAGCTTCGCTATTGCGGGGAGCAGATTTGCACAGTCCGTAAGTATCTGAAGCTCCGACTCCGATACCTTTATAATGTCAACGTACCGCAGGACGCTCCGCATTTCCTTAACGGCGACCTCAGTGGACTCCCAAAGCTTTTCACGGAAGTTAGGGTCGTAGGTGATTATCTTGCCCTGCTGCTTGGCGTACTCCACCGTGTTCACCGTCGCCGATTTGGACGGTTCTCCCGTCAGCATAAGCGACCCGAAGTGGAGAATTTTACATTCGTCGATAAGCTTTTTGTTTACCTCGTTGAAGTTCAGATTAACGTCCGCGCTGTTTTTGCGGTAGAAAACAAAGCTCCTGTCCTCCTCGGTTTTACGGACAAAGGCAAGGGTGGTTGAAAATCTCGTGTCAAGGATAACGCCCTTTGTGTCAACATTTTCCTTTTCAAGAGCTTCTTTGAGGAAAAGCCCGAACATATCCTTGCCCAGCTTTCCTATAAATCCGCTGGAAGCCCCTGCCTTTGCCGCCATGACAGCAACGTTTGCGGGAGCGCCTCCCGGGTTTTGCTTGTAGTAAATATCTCCGTCTTCGGCAGTTACAGCCGTAAAGTCCACCAGCATTTCGCCGATCGAGATTATATCTGACATTTTTACCCCTCTCTCATATGGTAATACTTTTCCATTTTAAATTTTTGCATTATATATATTATAACAAATTTTTTATGAAATTCAAGTGCTTTTTGTCAAAATTACAAAAACAGTTTGCGAGCAAATAAATTTGATTTTCACGGGCGGATATGGAATC
>JAAVHM010000072.1 GCA_014799675.1 Ruminococcus sp.
GTCGATTTCGTTTTTCTGTTGTTTGGCAGGTGGTTAGATACGAGAACTCTAATCACGGTATTCTGTTACTTGTTCAAATGCACTTCCACGTTCTGTTCACAAGGAACAAAATTAATTTGCAATAATTTTTTTGCGATTTCATCTAAATACTTAGCATTGTAAAATTTTGAACAACAAATTTGGAATTAGCTGGCGACGTTCCGCTTAGAATAAGCGGAACGAGTGTAAAAATCGGCAAAGGGGAGGAGGATTAAGGAAGTAGGGGGTACGGGGGCAGAAACCTCAAAGGGGGAGGGGGAATGCCGATTTTTGTAGGGTTTATTTGTCCCCCTCCCCCTTTGTGGTGTCTGACCCCCGATTTTGTGAACTACTAACAGTTACTAACCTTGATTCCAAAATTCAAAGACAAACCAACAAGTCCACCAAAATAAGATAAATAAAAGGAGAATTATCATGCGAGAAATAAACGTTACCGAAATAGAAAACGCCGTCCGCGACCTGTGCATACAGGCGAACCGCTTTCTGCCGAAATCCCTTGCGGACTGTATCGGCTGCGCGGCGAAAAACGAAAGATCCCCAACGGGTCGGGAAGTCCTTTCCGACCTTGTGCGGAATATCGACACCGCCGAAAAGGAAGAGCTTGCGATTTGTCAGGACACTGGCATGGCGGTTATTTTCCTTGACGTGGGTCAGGAAGTACACTTTGTCGGCGGCTCTCTTACGGAAGCCATAAACAAGGGCGTATCCCGCGGCTATACCGAGGGGTATCTCCGCTGTTCAATAGTCTCCGACCCTCTGGAGCGCGTCAACACGGGGGATAACACTCCCGCGGTCATTCACACCCGAATTGTGGAGGGGGACAAGGTAAATATTTCCGTGTGTCCCAAGGGCTTCGGCAGCGAGAATATGTCCGCAATGAAAATGTTCACACCCTCCGCAAGCATTGAGGATATCGAGAATTTTGTTGTGGAAACCGTTTCCAAAGCGGGCAGCAACCCATGTCCCCCTATGGTGATAGGCGTGGGTCTCGGCGGCGATTTTGAGTACTGCGCTTACCTTGCGAAAAAGGCGCTGTGCAGAGATATTGCCGAGAAAAACCCGAAAAAGCTTTACGCCGACATGGAGCAGCGTATTCTTGAAAAGGTGAACCGTCTGGGCATTGGTCCGCAGGGCTTCGGGGGGACTACAACGGCTCTTTCCGTGGCTATTGAACAAGCTCCCACCCACATCGCGGGACTCCCCGCGGCGGTGAATATTGGCTGTCATGTTACAAGACACGCCCATAAGGAAATTTAGGCAATGTGAAAATATGCATAATTTTTGAGCAGTTTTTTTACAAAAACCATTGTAATTTTAAAAAATATGTGGTATACTATATATTACAACAATTTATTACAACATTTTTATGTCAAAAAATTATAGGAGTTGATTTTTTTATGAAAGCTTTCGGTGCATTAATGCTCGCTCTCACATCTGCCGCTGCCGGCGCTGCCGCTGCTGCTTATGCTTTGAAAAAGCGTGAGGAAATTGAACAGTACGATTACGATTTTGACGATGACGACGAGACATATTTCGACGACTGCGACTGCTGCGCGGATGATGATATGTCCGAGCTTGACAGCCTTGACGCCGACGAAGATACTGTTGCCGACGCTGATAAAGGCGAGGATTTCTAAAATCAGACGGAAATCACAGAATTCTATTTTATGGGCGCATTTTTATATGCGCCCGTTGATTTGTATTGACATATGCATTAAAAATGAGGAAAATTTGCTATGAAAAAAATTTTTGCTGTACTATTATTAATAGTATGCGTCACCGCTTTGGGCGGCTGTTCGCTGAAAAAGGAATACGACCTTGCGGGCAAGGAGCAGGTAGAGGCTTTCCGGAACGAGGCTAAGGGCTGGAGAAGCGGCAGGTACTTGCTGACAAATCTTGACACGGGAGAGACGGATCAGGCGTTTTCCTTTATGTACAACGGTGACGGAACGCAAAGCTATCTTTACGAGGTTGTGGACGGCGGGAATTATTACGCCGAATACAGCGACGGCGCGCTCCTTTATGTTGTGGACGGCGGGAATTCCGCTGTTATAAAAGAGGGCGGCGAGGGGTATGTGAAATACTCCGAGGACGAGCCGCACCCTTATTCCATGGGGGAACTGCTTTTCTATGCAAATCTGTTTGTAAAGTCCTCCGCGGAAGTTCCTGTTGAGGTCGGCACGTCCTATGTATACTATTATAATACAGATAAGATAAACGAAACGCTTGGGACTTCCCTTACGGAATTTTATACAAGCTATGTTTTTGACGGCGAGGGAGGTTTCCTTTATTTTGAGCAGCACAGCACAAATGCCGAGGGGAGTTATGCTTATCGTATAGAGGTCGTTGACGCGGATGCGCTTACAGAGATAGAAAATCCTGTTGTGAATAATTGAAGTCCCTGACGCTTGGAATTTGTTATAGAATTGAGAGGCTGCTGACTTATGGACATAAAAGAAATTATTGAAAGTGAATTTGGCTTGACAGTCCGCCATATTATCGTTTTGGGACAGGGACTTGACAGTATTGCGTATCTTGTAAATAATGAATATATATTTAAACAGTCAAAACATGATGAAGCAAGAAATAATTTAAAAAAAGAGATACAAGTATTAAATTATCTAAAAGGCAAAATCACACTACAAATACCTGATATTGAATACTATAGTGAAAAATATAGTATTTGCGGTTATAAGGATATTAAAGGTGATAATCTGACCCCTGATATTTACAAAAATATGAGTGATGATGAAAAAGAAAAGTTAGCAAAAGATATTGCATTATTTCTAAGAGAAATGCACTCTATTCCTTTACCTGATATTGACGAATTAGATTGGAATGTAATGGAAGATTATAAAAGTGATTATGACGCTTTGAGGGAAATGATTTATGATAAAATACCTGACAAATCAAAAGGTTATTTAGATAATTTATATAATAGAATATTTAATGACGAACGAATTACGAAATATGTCAAAGCCCTGTGTCATAATGATTTAGGCTGTAAACATATGATAATTCAAAATAATAAAGTTGTTGGCATCATTGATTTTGGAGATGCTGCTGTTACTGACAGAGATAAGGATTTTGTATATTTACTTGAGGACAGCGATGAGGAAATTGGCAGAGAATTTGGATTAAATGTCTTGGAATATTATGATCATCCCAATGTAGATATACCTATATTAAAGGCAGATTTGAATGATGAATATTATCCTATTGAGCAAATTTTAGGGGGACAAGCAATGAAGTTAGATTATATGTATAACAAGGGATTAAATAAAATAATAAATATTTGAATGGATAGCTGTCCGCTGAATAGTTTTACAAAAGAGTTAGAAAACTAATGAGTAATTGAAAAGGGTATTGACAAAAATAGTTTTGTGGTGTATAATAAAACCATAAAAGAAATAATGTATGTTCCATAAGGACACGCAAGCGAAAGACCCCGAGGCTGCCACCTCGGGGTCTTTCTTTCGGGCTAATTGTCGTGCTTGTCATCGTTTAACCACTTGCTTATGCAGTTACCAACCACACTCGCCACAACGGACAATAAAAAAGAAATAATGTATGACATAAGTTCCACCTCCTTTCCCTGTCAGATTGCTCCAACAGGTAAGAAGCCGACAACGTAATTATTATAGCATATTATGGCGGATTTTGTCAATTATATTACTGCTTTAAAGTAAAATTGCTGTTTTGCGGAATATTTTAAAATTATATTGACAAAAATGGTTTTGTGGTGTATAATAAAACCATAATGAAAGTGCGAGCCGAAAACTCCATTACGGTTCACAAAATTAAAAGTCCCCGCTGCTACGGGGACTTTTTTGTGCTGTTGCTGTCTTGGATTTTACTTCCTGCCGCCGTTCAGCCACTTGCAGATAATGTTATAGAGGATATTTGCCACAATACCTGCTGCAACGGAAACAAGAAATGAAAGTACGATACCTGCGATTATCTCCATTATCGGTGTCACCTCCTTTCCGATTAGGTCGGGAGACGGCAGCAAGAACATTGTAGCATATTTGTCGTATTTTGTCAATCATATGTTCGGGGCAAAAATATAGTATGCCTCGTTTTAAGGCAAATTATTCACTTTTTGGACGGTTTTGTTAAATGTGCATAAAATAATTTGAAAAAGTGGACGAAATTTCTATATTAAAAATTTTCCGACCCCCTTGCAATTGGAGGGGGTTAATGTTATAATATTACTTGCGTGACTAAAACCAAATTGATATTTGGTTTACCAAATTGATCTTTGGTTTACCATGTATTTTGGTGAAGTCCTATATTATGTTTTTGCGAGGATGCGGAAGGTTGCTTGCGGTTTGCAGGGGAATTTCCGCGGAGTATGTTCGGTCTTGAACCGGGCGGCTGTGATAGTGAACGCTGTGTGCGCTTAAACCGTGGACGGATTTTTCTTGTCCATAGGTAAGCTTGCGTTTTTATCGGCTCGGGAAACGTTTCGTTTTTCGGGTTTTTTAATATGAGCGTTACGAAACACACGGAGACGTGTAATGCGGAACGTTCGGGTTTACACACAATTGCGAAGATATCACAAAGCTCGTCCCCAAAACACTTTAAAGTTATTCAGGAGGCGATTCTAAAATGGCAGTAAATGAGAAGATCAGAATCAGAATCAAAGGTTACGACCATGCAGTCGTTGACGCAGCGGCAGCTAAGATAGTTGACGCGGCTAAGCGCAGCGGAGCAAGAGTAAGCGGTCCTATCCCACTTCCTACCGACAAGGAGATAATCACAATTCTCCGTGCGGTACACAAGTACAAGGACAGCCGTGAGCAGTTTGAAATGCGTACTCACAAGAGACTTATCGACGTTATCAGACCGTCCGACAAGTCTGTTGAGGCTCTTCAGGGTCTTGAACTTCCTGCGGGCGTGGACGTTGTAATGGAAATCAAGTAAGCGGGCGGGGAAGCCCCCGCGGGCAGAGTCACCCCCACGGTTGGATACGTTTATCCGACACTGTGTTAAGCCCCCTCAAGGGGGCGGGAGAAAATCTCTGTAAGGGCGGCGGAGAGTATAAGATAATTTTTACCTTATATTCTCTATTCTCTAACCTAAAAACCATTTCCCAAAGATGTCCCCCGTAGAGTAATGTTGCCGAAAGGCAACCAATAACTACCGAACAGTAAAAAGCAGGCGGCTTTGCGGAAAAGTAAGGGTCAAAAGCTTCTAGCTTCTAGCCTCTTGCCTCTCTGCCGCAGACTAAAAGTTTGTGACAAGGTAACCGAAAGCTATTGCGAATAAGCTGTTCAAGAAGGAGGAAAATCTAAATGACTAAAGCACTCATCGGAAAGAAAATCGGTATGACCCAGATTTTCGATGAAACAACAAACAAGGTTATTCCCTTGACTGTTGTGGAAGTCGGTCCCTGTGTTGTGGTTCAGAAGAAAACCGTTGAAAACGACGGCTACAGCGCAGTTCAGCTCGGCTTCGGCGACCTGAGAGAAAAGCTTGCAAACAAGCCTATCAAGGGTCATTTCGCTAAGGCGGACGTTGCTGTCAAGAGAACTCTTAAGGAGTTCAGACTTGAGGGCGCAGATACCATGGAGGTCGGCGCGGTTCTTAAGGCTGACACTTTTGAGGTTGGAGATATCGTTGATGTTTCCGGTACTTCAAAGGGTAAGGGCTTCCAGGGTACTATCAAGAGAAACAACAACTCCAGACTTAAGGAGACGCACGGTTCGGGTCCTGTTCACAGGCACGCGGGTTCTATGGGAGCTTGTTCGTCACCGTCCCGTATCTTTAAGGGCAAGGCTCTTCCCGGTCAGATGGGTAACGAAAAGGTTACCGTTCAGAACCTGGAGGTTGTCAGAGTTGACGCAGAAAATAATCTTATCGCAGTAAGAGGCGCGATCCCCGGTCCTAAGAACGGTATCGTTACTATTTGCGACTGCGTTAAGAAAAAGGCTTAATGGAAGGAGGAAGCAGTAATGCCTAATATTAAAGTTCTGGATATGACAGGTAAGCAGGTTTCCGACATTGAGCTGTCAGACGCTGTTTTCGGCATTAAGCCTAACAAGGCTGCAATGCACACTATGGTTGTAAATTACCTTGCAAATCAGAGACAGGGCACACAGTCCACCCTCACTCGCACAGAGGTAAGAGGCGGTGGAAGAAAGCCTTGGAGACAGAAGGGCACAGGTCATGCAAGACAGGGTTCAACACGCGCTCCCCAGTGGACACACGGCGGCGTGGCGCTTGGACCAAAGCCCAGAAGCTACCGCTTTACAGTAAACAAGAAGCTTAAGAGACTTGCTATGAAGTCTGCTCTTTCCACAAAGGTATTGGACAACAACATGATAGTTCTTGACAATATCACTATGGACGAGTACAAGACAAAGACTATGGTTGCAATGCTCAAGGCTATCGAGGCAGAGGGCAGCAAGGCTCTTATCGTGATGCCAGAGGTGAACAGCTGCGTTATCAAGAGCGCGGCTAACATTCCCGGCGTTAAGACTGCTCTTGTAAACACAATAAATGTATATGATATCCTTAACTATGACAAGTTTATCATTGTTAAGGACGCAGTTGCAAAGATCGAGGAGGTGTACGCATAATGATCGCACAGGATATTGTGATAAAGCCTATCATTACTGAAAAGAGTATGGAGGGGCTTCAGGAAAATAAGTACACCTTTAAGGTCGCTAAGGCTGCAAACAAGATCGAAATTGCCAAGGCTGTTGAAGAGCTTTTCGGCGTTAAGGTCGCTAAGGTCAACACAATGAACGTCAGAGGACGTTCCAGAAGAATGGGTATGAACAGAGGTTACACGCCCAACTGGAAAAAGGCTATCGTTACCTTAGCCGAGGGTTCTAAGACTATCGAGTTCTTTGACGGTATGATGTAAGTTCCGCGGAGAGGGACGCAGCGGAGGAAACAGGGCTTCTTGCCTCTTGCTTCTTAATTTCTGCGGCGCATTCCCTATTTATCCGATAAGGGACGTGTATGGGAGAGCAGCTCCCGCAAAACATCAGAAAAAATCTAAAAGGAGATGAACTGCAATGGCAATTAAATCATATAAGCCTACGACGCCTTCAAGACGTCAGATGACTGTTACTGATTACAGCGGACTTTCAAAGGTCGCTCCCGAAAAAAGCCTTCTTGCACCTTTGAAGAAGACCGCGGGCAGAAACAGCTACGGCAGAATTACCGTTCGTCACAGAGGCGGCGGAAACAGAAGAAAATACAGAATTATCGACTTCAAGAGAGATAAGCAGGGCATGAACGCTACTGTTCTTACTCTGGAGTACGATCCTAACAGAAGCGCTTTCATCGCTCTCGTTCAGTACGAGGACGGCGAAAAGAGATATATCATCGCTCCCAACGGTCTTGCTGTTGGCGACACCGTTACAAGCGGCTCTCACGCTGATATCAAGCCCGGCAACGCGCTGGCTCTCACAGATATCCCCGTTGGTACGTTTATCCACAACATTGAGCTTTACCCAGGCAAGGGCGCACAGCTTGTACGTTCCGCAGGTAACATGGCTCAGCTTATGGGTAAGGAGGGCGCTTACGTTCTGGTAAGACTTCCCTCGGGCGAGATGAGAAAGATACCTTCAAACTGCATGGCTTCAATCGGTCAGGTTTCCAATATCGACCACGAGAACGTAAGCCTCGGTAAGGCGGGCAGAACCCGTCATATGGGTATCAGACCTACAGTCCGCGGTTCTGTCATGAACCCCTGCGACCACCCTCACGGCGGTGGTGAAGGTAAGTCACCTGTCGGCCGTCCCGGACCTGTAACACCTTGGGGCAAGCCTGCTCTGGGTTACAAGACCAGAAAGACCCACAACCGTACAGACAAGTTTATTGTTAAACGTCGTAACGGTAAATAAGCGGGCGAGGAAGCCCCCGCTGGCAGTGTCACCCCCAAAGTTGGAAGCGACAATTTTCCACTTTGTCAAGCCCCCTCAAGGGGGCGGCTGCAATGCGGCATAGAGTGCAAAAAATGTTGCGTAATGTAATTTTATATTACGTTTCACCAAAATCATTAATTTGGCTTAAAGCCAACTCATTGAAATCATAAAGAGGGATTGTGGGGTCTACACCCCGCACATCTTGCCTCGTAAATATGAGAGGAGGAAAACCAATGAGCAGAAGTATCAAAAAAGGACCATACGTGCAGGAAGTCCTTTTGAAGAGAGTTATTGCTATGAACGAAGCGGGAGAGAAGAAAGTTCTTAAGACATGGAGTCGTTCTTCCACAATATTCCCCGATTTCGTAGGTCATACATTTGCTGTTCATGACGGCAGAAAGCACGTTCCCGTATACGTTACGGAGGACATGGTAGGTCACAAGCTGGGCGAATTCGCCCCCACAAGGACCTACAAGGGTCACGCAGGCTCTAAAGTATCCAATAACGGTAAGAAATAAGGCAGAGAGGAGAATTTTAAATGGAAGCAAGAGCATATCTTAAAAATGCTCGCATTGCGCCGAGAAAGGTTCAGATCGTTCTCGACCTCATCAGAGGAAAGGACGTTGAGACCGCTATGGCGATTTTGCAGCACACACCCAAATCTGCCTGTGAATATCTGGAGAAGCTTTTGAAGTCCGCTGTTGCAAACGCAGAAAACAATTTCGGAATGGATAGGGATAACCTTTATGTTTCGGAATGCTTCGTTTGCCCCGGTCCTATCATGAAGCGCATTATGCCAAGAGCTCAGGGCAGAGCTTTCCGTATCCTCAAGAGAACTTCCCATGTTACTCTTGCGGTAAAGGAAAAAGAATAAGTCGAAAGAGGAGGTAAACTAAATGGGACAGAAGGTTAATCCGCACGGAATGCGTGTGGGCGTTATCAAGGATTGGGATTCCCGCTGGTTTGCAAACAAGGCAACTTTCGGCGATACTTTGGTTGAGGACTACAACGTTCGTAACTATATCAAGAAAAACCTGTATGCAGCAGGCGTTCCCCGTATCGAGATCGAAAGATTTGCAGACAAGGTAAGAATTCACGTTCACTGCGCTAAGCCCGGTATCGTTATCGGAAGAGGCGGCGAGAACATCGAAAAGCTCCGTCAGGACGTTGAGAAGATGATGAAGAAGTCGGTTGCTATCAACATCGTCGAGGTAAAGTCTCCTGACATGGACTCACAGCTTGTTGCTGAAAGCATTGCGGCACAGCTCGAAAACCGTGTTTCATACAGAAGAGCTATGAAGCAGGCTATCGGCAGGGCAATGAAGCTGGGCGCAAGAGGTATCAAGGTCATGGTTAGCGGCCGTATCGGCGGCGCTGAGATCGCGCGTTCGGAAAGCTATCACGAGGGTACGATTCCCCTCCAGACTATCCGCGCTGACATTGACTACGGTTTTGCTGAGGCTGCCACAACTTACGGCAGGATCGGCGTTAAGGTTTGGATATACAAGGGCGAAATTCTCAAGGGCGACGCTGCTAAGGCAAGGGTCATGACCGAGAGAACTGAAAAGAAGCCCCGCAGAAACAATGACGACCGCAAGGGCGGTAATCGCGGCGAGCGCAGAGAACGTGCTCCCAAAAGAGAAGGAGGTAATCAGTAATGCTTCTTCCAAAGAGAGTTAAGTACAGAAGAGTACACAGAGGACGCCTTACAGGTAAGGCTTACCGCGGAAACAAGGTTTCCAACGGCGAGTTCGGCTTACAGGCTCTTGAGCCTGCATGGATAACCTCCAATCAGATCGAGGCTGCCCGTATCGCGATGACTCGTTATATCAAGAGAGGCGGTCAGGTTTGGATAAAGATATTCCCCGACAAGCCTATCACTGAGAAGCCTGCTGAAACTCGAATGGGTTCAGGTAAAGGTTCACCCGAGTACTGGGTCGCTGTTGTTAAGCCCGGCAGAGTTCTTTTTGAGATCGCCGGCGTAAGCGAGGAGACAGCAAGAGAAGCTATGCGTCTTGCTATGCACAAGCTTCCAATCAAGTGTAAATTTATAGTCCGTGAGGAACAGGAGGCGAGCGAATAATGAAAGCATCAGAAGTCAGAGATATGACCACAATTGAGCTGGATACCAAGCTTGCCGATCTTAAGAAGGAGCTTTTCGCTCTTCGTTTTCAGCACGCTATAAATCAGCTCGACAACCCGACACGTCTCAAGGCTGTTAAAAAGGATATTGCTCGCGTTAAGACAATTATCAACGAGCGTTCCAAGTCTGAGCAGTAAGTGAAGGGAGGAAACAAAAATGGCTGAAAGAAATCTTAGAAAAACAAGAGTTGGCAAGGTAGTTTCCAACAAGATGGATAAGACCATTGTTGTTGCGATCGTTGATAACGTACAGCACCCGCTTTATAAGAAGATCATCAAGAGAACAATCAAGCTTAAGGCTCATGATGAGAACAATACGTGCAACATCGGCGACAGAGTTGAGATCATGGAGACACGTCCCATATCCAAGGATAAGAGATGGCGTCTTGTAAAGGTTATCGAGCAGGCTAAGTAACAGATGTACTGTACGGCGAATCGGTGCGGTATTGTAAATACTGCACGATACGCACGGCAGCGTGTATCGTTGGCAAGAATTTAAGAGGCAAGAGGCAAGAGAAAGCTTGTTTTGCTTCGTAAAGCTTGTTTGAAATCTAAAAATTTTCAAGGCAGAAAGGCAGAAGCTGAGGCAAGGAAATTCTTGCTTCTTGCCTCTGAATTTCTTGCTTCTAATGGAAGGAGAATTTGCTATGATTCAGATGCAGACTTATCTGAAGGTGGCTGACAACACAGGCGCTAAGGAGCTTATGTGTATCAGAGTTCTTGGCGGCACACGCAGAAGATATGCAAATATCGGCGATGTTGTTGTTGCTTCAGTCAAGAAAGCAACACCAGGCGGCGTTGTTAAGAAGGGCGACGTTGTTAAGGCAGTTATAGTTCGTTCCGCCAAGGGTCTCAGACGCGAGGACGGAACCTATATCCGCTTTGATGAGAACGCTGCTGTAATTATCAAAGAGGACAAGAACCCAAGAGGCACCCGTATCTTCGGACCGGTTGCACGTGAGCTTAGAGACAAGGATTATATGAAGATCCTGTCACTTGCTCCCGAAGTTCTGTAAGGAGGCGTCACGATATGAATAAGTTACACGTTAAAACAGGTGACACCGTTGTTATCCTTTCCGGCAAGGACAAGGGCAAGCAGGGCAAGGTTCTTGAGGTTTCACCTAAAGAGGGCAAGGTAATCGTTGAGGGTCTCAACATTGTTACCAAGCACGTTAAACCCAGACAGATGGGTCAGCAGGGCGGTATCGTCAAGTGCGAGGCTCCCCTTTACGCTTCAAAGGTAATGGCTGTATGCCCCAAGTGCGGCAAGCCCACAAGACTTGCTCACAAGATCGAGGCTGACGGCACTAAGACCAGAGTCTGCAAGCACGCGGACTGCGGCAAGTCTTATTAAGGAAAGGAGTAATTGATATGGCATCTAATATGAAAGAACTCTATGTCAGCACAGTGGCTCCTGCTTTAATGAAGAAGTTCGGTTACAAGAGCGTTATGCAGATACCCAAGGTTGACAAGGTTGTTATCAACGTAGGCGCAGGCGAGGCTAAGGACAATGCTAAGGTCATCGACGCGATAATGTCCGATCTGGCTGCTATCACAGGTCAGAAGCCTGTTGTTTGCCGCGCTAAGAAATCCGTTGCTAACTTTAAGCTCCGTGAGGGAATGCCTATCGGCGTTAAGGTAACTCTCAGAAGCGAGAGAATGTACGAATTCCTCGACAGGCTTTTCAATGTTGCGTTCCCCCGTGTTCGTGACTTCAGAGGAATAAACGGCAACTCCTTCGACGGCAGAGGAAACTACTCCACAGGTATCAAGGAGCAGCTTATCTTCCCCGAGATCGAGTACGACAAGATAGATAAGGTAAGAGGTATGGATATCAACATTATCACTACCGCAAACACAGACGAAGAGGCTAAGGCTCTGCTTGAGCTTATGGGCGCTCCGTTCGCTAAGTAATAGGGAGGGAAAGATCAAATGGCTAAAACGTCTATGAAGGTTAAGCAGCAGAGGACTCCCAAGTACAGCACAAGAGCTTACAACAGATGTAAGATCTGCGGCAGACCCCACGCTTATATGAGAAAATTCGGCATTTGCCGTATCTGCTTCAGAGAGCTTGCTCACGACGGTCAGATCCCCGGCGTTAAGAAAGCAAGCTGGTGACTAGAGGCTAGACTTTAAGAGGCTAGAGACTAGAAGATAGCACAGCCGGTTAAGGTTTAAATTTTCAAGCAATCAATTATAAGCGAATTCAGTAATGGAGTTCCCTAAAGAGTTCAGAGAGCAGAACAACGTAATTTCTAGCTTCTATCCTCTAACCTCTTAAAACGGAACAACGAAAAAATTACTGAACAATTAACTCTAATAAGGAGGTTACCGTTATGCAAATTACAGATACAATTGCGGATATACTGACAAGAATCCGTAACGCTAATTCCGCAAAGCACGCGACTGTTGACGTTCCTGCTTCCAATATGAAGAAGGCTATCACTCAGATACTGGTTGACGAGGGCTACCTCAAGAGCTACCAGATAATCGACGACGGCAAGCAGGGAATCATCAGAATTACACTGAAATACGGCGAGAACAAGTCTCAGGTAATCACAGGTCTGAGAAGAGTTTCAAAGCCGGGTCTCAGAATTTATTCAAGCTGCGAGGATATGCCCAAGGTCATGAAGGGTCTCGGTATCGCTATCGTTTCCACTTCNAAGGGCGTTATGACCGACAAGAANGCGAGAGAGCTNAACGTCGGCGGCGAAGTCCTTGCATTCGTATGGTAAGGAGGAACAAGTAAATGTCAAGAATAGGCAAGAAGCCCATTACTGTTCCTGCGGGCGTTGATGTTAAGATCGACGGCTCTACCGTTACGGTAAAGGGACCTAAGGGCACACTTACAAACACTTTCAACAGCGAGATCATGATAAAGCAGGAGGGCGCNGAGATCATCGTTGAGCGTCCCTCGGAGGACAANATGCACAAGTCTCTCCACGGTCTTACAAGAACNCTTNTANNCAACATGGTTGAGGGCGTTACAAACGGCTACTCAAAGTCTCTCGACATCGAGGGCGTTGGTTACCGTGCNGCTAAGCAGGGCAAGAACCTTGTTATGAACCTCGGTTACTCNCATCAGGTNATCGTACCCGAGATCGAGGGTATCACGATCGACGTTCCNGCTCCCAACAAGATCGTTATCAACGGTATTGACAAGCAGAAGGTNGGNCAGTTCGCTGCCGAGGTAAGAGAGAAGAGACCTCCCGAGCCTTATAAGGGCAAGGGTATCCGCTACACAGGCGAGAGGATCATCCGCAAGGAAGGTAAGGCAGGTAAGGGTAAGAAGTAATCCCGANNTNGTAGTTATCCTAAAATTAGAGAATGGGACAGTTTACGGGTAAGGCTTTCAAGGCTTGCTTACAAACTACTATTCTCCGTACAAAAAGGAGTTGAATTTAAATGGTAAAGCAGATCAACAGAAAGGCTGCAAGAGCTAAGAGACAGCTCAGAGTCCGTTCAAAGATAAGCGGTACAGCAGCTTGCCCCAGACTTAACGTTTTCCGCTCTGCTAAGCACATCTACGCACAGATCATCGACGACGAGGCAGGCGTAACGCTTTGCGCTGCATCTTCCCTTGAAAAGGGCTTTGACGCTAACGGCGGCAACAAAGAGGGCGCTTTCAAGGTTGGAGAGATGATAGCTTCCAAGGCTGCTGAAAAGGGCATCAAGGACGTTGTTTTCGACCGTGCAGGCTATCTCTACCACGGCAGAGTTGCAGAGCTTGCAGAGGGCGCAAGAAAGGGCGGTCTCAATTTCTAAGCAGGGAAGCCAATCGGCAAGTCCCAAAGAAAAATTGTCGGGCGACTGCGCGAAGCGCAAATGCCCCGTTATTAAAGAACAGCCGAAAATGTTCCGGCGAGNAGAGATGTAACGGTTACAATTTCTAACCTCTTGCCTCTAGCCTCTCAAAACGGAACATCCNAAAAAGGCTGAACAAATTACTCTAAAAGGAGGAATAATTTTGGCAAACGCTAAGATAGACGCTTCTACAATGGAGCTTTCCGAAAAAGTCGTTGCTATCAACAGAGTTTCCAAAACCGTTAAGGGCGGACGAATTTTCAAGTTTGCTGCTCTGGTGGTTGTTGGCGACGGCAACGGCACAGTAGGCTTCGGTATGGGTAAATCGGGAGAAGTTCCCGACGCTATCCGCAAGGGTATCGAGGACGCTAAGAAAAATCTGATCAAGGTTTCCCTGAAGGGAACAACTATACCTCACGAGATCATCGGCGCATTCGGCGCAGGCAGAGTTCTTATGAAGCCCGCTGCTCCCGGTACCGGTGTTATCGCAGGCGGTCCCGTTCGTGCCGTTATCGAAATGGCAGGTATCAAGGACATCAGAACAAAGTCCCTGCGTTCCAACAACGCGTGCAACGTGGTAAGAGCTACCATCAACGGTCTTGCTCAGTGCCGCAGCGCTAAGGAAGTTGCCGAGATCAGAGGCAAGTCAATNAAAGAAATTCTGGGTTAAGGAGGACTGAGGATCATGGCAAAGAAAATAAAGCTTGTCAGAAGCCTTAACAGCGTTAAGAAAGATCAGTATGCTACGGCGATCTCTCTCGGACTCCGCAAGATCGGCGACACCACCGAGCAGCCCGATAACGACGCTACAAAGGGCAAGATAAACAAGATCGCACACCTCGTAGAGGTTACAGAAGCATAACTGCCGAAAGGAGGCGCAAAAGCTATGAAAATTCACGAATTATCTCCTGCCGAGGGTTCCACAAGGGACGTTAAGAGGATCGGCAGAGGTCACGGCTCAGGCAACGGCAAAACTGCCGGCAAGGGTCACAAGGGTCAGAATGCCCGTTCGGGCGGCGGCGTAAGACCGGGCTTTGAGGGCGGTCAGATGCCTCTTGCAAGACGTATCCCTAAGAGAGGCTTCAACAACGTTTTTGCTGCGAAGCCCGAGGTCATCAACGTTTCAGACCTTGCTAAGTTCAAGGAGGGCACTGTTGTTGACGCAGAGCTGCTCAAGGCGGCGGGTATCGTCAAGAAAACAGGAAACGGCGTTAAAATTCTCGGCAANGGCGAGCTTAACGTTAATCTTACAGTAAAGGCTGCCGCTTTCTCGGCTTCAGCTAAGGAGAAAATTGAGAAGGCAGGCGGAAAGGCAGAGGTGATGTAATGTGTTTACGACCTTCAGAAACGCTTGGAAGGTTCCGGAATTAAGAAAGAAAATTCTTTACACATTACTGATCATACTTGTATTCAGGATAGGCTGTCACGTTCCCGTTCCGTTTATGGATCCGGACGCATTGAGCAGTATGTTTGCGGAGGGTAATTTCCTCAGCTACATGAANNTGCTCAGCGGCGGCGCTCTCTCGGAGGGTACGCTGTTNGCGCTGTCTATCCAGCCGTATATCAATGCGTCTATCATTGTTCAGCTTCTTACCTACGCGCTTCCTCCGCTGGAGAATCTCCAGAAAGAGGGAGAGTCGGGAAGAAAGAAGCTTCAGAAGATAACGAGCTTTGTTGCTCTGGCTATCTCGCTGGTCATGTCCTATGCGTATTTCATTACGCTCAGAAGTCAGCACGCGCTGACCTATAACAGCGGCTTTGCGGGAGTTTTCACGGGAATTACTATCGTCCTCGCGTTTACCGCGGGTGCAAGTATCGTCGTGTGGCTGGGCAACAGAATAAACGAAAACGGTATCGGAAACGGTATCTCAATGATACTCTTTGCGGGTATCGTTTCAAGAGGACCGCGTTCCATATTGAGAATGTTTGAGCAGATCAATGCGGACACAAGATATGTTTTCGTTGTTCCGGTAGTTCTTATCGTATTCGTTTTTATGATCGGATTTATCGTATTTATGAACGAATCTGAAAGACGTATTCCTATTCAGTATGCAAAACGTGTTGTGGGCAGAAAGCAGTACGGCGGTCAGAGCACCCACATTCCTATCAAGATTGCAATGAGTGGCGTAATGCCTATCATCTTCGCAATGGCGATAATGTCGCTCCCCTCCACGCTGTCTATGTTCATCAAGCCGGAAAATACCAGTAATCCCGACGGTATCATGCACAGATTATATGTGGGATTTCTGAATTTCTTCAGCTATACCAGTCCATGGTATGCAGTTCTTTACTTCCTGCTGATAATTGCATTTAACTATTTTTATGTTTCTATGCAGTACAATCCGATAGAGATCGCAAACGGTCTCCGTCAGAATAACGGTGGTATCCCGGGTATCCGTCCCGGCAAGCCTACCAGCGATTTCATCAAGAGAGTTCTCGGCAAGATAACTCTTGTGGGAGCGTTCTTCCTTGGCGTTATCGCAATATTCCCTATCTTTACAAACCTTGCTTTCCCGCAGCTGGGAATTGCAATGGGCGGTACGTCTATACTCATTATTGTAAGCGTTGTTCTGGAAACCGTCAGAACATTAGAGTCCCAGATGATGATGAGACATCACAAGGGATTTTTGGAATAAGAGAGCAATTTGTAGGGGACGGGTTCTCCGTCCCGCGGGCAGGGCGACCCTGCCCCTACATGGTTCGGTCTCTATGATTTAATTTCTAAAAGGAGGATAAATATGAACTTGATTTTATTGGGCGCTCCCGGCGCAGGAAAAGGTACTCAGGCAGAGGTCATCAGCGAAAAGCTTGGCATACCCCAGATATCTACGGGAAATATTCTTCGCGAAGCTGTTAAGAACGGCACGGAAATGGGCGTTAAGGCTAAGAGCTTTATGGAAAGCGGCGCGCTTGTTCCCGACGAGGTAGTTATCGGTATTCTCAAGGACAGAATTGCCGAGGACGACTGCAAGAACGGATATATCCTTGACGGATTCCCCAGAACCGTTCCCCAGGCAGAGGCTTTGGAGAGCATGGGCGTCAATATCGACAAGGTAGTTTCCATTGAAGTTCCCGACGAGACGATCCAGGGCAGACTTTCAGGCAGAAGAGTATGTGAAAAGTGCGGCGCGTCTTATCACATCGAGTTCAATCCTCCCAAGACAGAGGGCGTTTGCGACAAGTGCGGCGGCGCTGCCGTTCAGCGTAAGGACGACGCTCCCGAGACGGTTATCGAAAGACTTCGCACATACCATGAGCAGACTGCTCCCCTTGCCGATTTCTACGACAAGAAAGGCAAGCTGACAAGAGTTCAGGGTCAGGAGGAAGTAAAGGAGACTTCCAAAAAGGTTTTGGAAGCTATCGGAGCTTGATCTTATCCTAATCTCCAATTTTAATTGGATATTGGTATTACAGAAAAGTGTGAAAAAATGATCAGTGTTAAATCAAAAACCGAGCTGGAGAAGATGCGTAAGATCGGTACTGTTACCGCTAATGCGCTTCACTTCGGCGGACGTTCCATAAAGGACGGAATGACGACCTTTGAGCTTGACAAGATAATCCACGATTATATCGTACAGCACGGCGCAAAAGCTATGCTTATCGGCTACGGCGGTTTTCCTGCTTCATGCTGCATAAGCATAAACGACCAGCTTATTCACGGCATACCCTCCAAAAAGGTAAGGATCAAAGAGGGCGACGTTGTAAGCGTGGACGTAAGCGCGGAAATGGACGGCTTTCACGGGGACACGGCTTACACCTTTGCCTGCGGGAAAATTTCCAAGGAGGCAGAGCAGCTTCTTAAGGTCACCAACGAAAGTCTTTACAAGGGCATTGAACAGGCTGTCCCCGGGAACAGGATAGGCGACATCGGTCACGCTGTTGCTGAATACTGCGAGGGGTACGGTTACAGCGTATGCAAAAAATATATAGGTCACGGGATAGGGCGGAAACTCCACGAAGACCCCGAAGTGCCGAATTTCGGCAAGGCGGGACACGGTCCGCGGCTTGTGGCGGGAATGACTATTTGTATCGAGCCGATGATAAACGCGGTGGGCGAGGACGTAAGAGTTCTCAAGGACGGCTGGACAGTGGTTACAAAGTCGGGTTCTCTTGCCGCGCATTTTGAGCATACGGTTGCTATCACGCCCGACGGTCCTGTTATCCTGACAAAGCCGACGATTTGAGGAGGGAACTGCTGTGGAAGCAACACCCGGAATGATCGTCAGGTCAAAGGCGGGACACGACAAGGGACGGTTTATGGTCATAACTGCTGTTGAGGGCGATTTTGCCTTTGCTGCGGACGGCAAGGAGAGGAAGCTTTCCAAGCCAAAAAAAAAGCGGCTGAAGCATTTGAGCGTCACAAGGACAGTCATAGCTTTGGACGATCTTACAGACAAGGGGCTGCGAAGCTGTCTCCGCGAATTTGCGGAAAAAGGGTGACAGTCCCGTAATACTGACAAAAAATCAGTATCTTGATACTGACAAACTCAGTATCTACCGAAAATCCCCAAAGGAGGCATTTGCTTGTCTAAGGAAGATGTTATTGAGATTGAGGGTACAGTCATAGAAGCTTTGCCGAACGCTATGTTCCAGGTGGAGCTTGCTAACGGTCATAAAATTCTTGCTCATGTTTCCGGAAAGCTCCGTATGAACTACATCAGGATAGTTCCGGGAGACAAGGTCACGGTGGAGATGTCCCCATACGACCTCTCAAAGGGCAGGATCACTTGGAGAGCCAAATAAATTTATTCTTGCAAAATGCGGAAAGGTGGTAATTATTATGAAAGTAAGACCTTCGGTCAAGCCAATGTGCGAAAAATGCAAGATCATCAAGAGAAAAGGCAAGGTTATGGTTATCTGCGAAAACCCCAAGCATAAGCAAAGACAGGGCTAAGCGGGGAGCCTGAATTGGCACGCCCCCGCAGGCAGAAATGCTTATATGGGAAGTCACATTTATTTGAGGTTGTCAAGCCTCTGTAAATGTTCTGACTAATGCAGAGTAAGGGCTGCGAAGCAGCCAAACCTCTAGCCTCTTGCCTCTGGCTTCTTTTGTGAACAACAAAAGGTTTCAATAAGAGGCAAGAAAATACAGATAATCCAACAATAAAATAACAAAGTAAATCTAATACGGAGGTGTATTGTTAATGGCACGTATTGCCGGCGTTGACCTTCCNAAAAATAAGAGAGTTCAGATAGGTCTCACTTATATCTACGGAATCGGTCGCAAATCAGCTGACGTTATCCTCGCAAACACGGGCGTAAACCCCGATATAAGAGTTAAGGATCTTACAGAGGACGACGTTGCTAAGCTTCGTGAGTATATCGACCATAACTTTATGGTGGAGGGCGANNTNAGAAGAAATGTTGCTCTCAACATCAAGAGACTGGTTGAGATCGGCTGCTACAGAGGAGTTCGTCACAGAAAGGGTCTCCCTGTAAGAGGTCAGAGAACCAAGACAAACGCAAGAACACGCAAGGGTCCTGTAAAGACAATTGCTAACAAGAAGAAGTAAGGAGGGAATGAACAATGGCTCAGGTAAAGGGCAAAAAGACGGTGGTAAGACGCCGCCGCGAACGTAAAAACATTGAAAATGGCGCTGTTCATATCCAGTCCACTTTCAACAATACTATTGTAACTATCACAGATACTCAGGGCAACGCTATCTCTTGGGCTTCTGCCGGCGGACTCGGCTTCAGAGGTTCTAAGAAATCCACTCCGTTTGCCGCTCAGTCCGCTGCCGAGACAGCCGCAAGAGCTGCTATGGAGCACGGTCTCAAAACCGTTGAGGTTTATGTCAAGGGACCCGGAGCAGGACGTGAGGCTGCGATAAGAGCTCTCCAGACCGTTGGTCTCGAGGTTAAGCTCATCAAGGATGTTACTCCTATTCCGCACAACGGATGCCGTCCTCCCAAGAGAAGACGCGTCTAATTTACAGGAGGTGTAATTGTAATGGCTTTAAATAAAGAACCTATCCTTAAAAGATGCAGATACCTNGGNATCAGTCCTATGGTAATGGGCATNTCTAAGGAATCNAACAGAAACCCCGGCGCNAACAACAGAAAAAAGGTTTCTGAATACGGTATGCAGCTCAAGGAAAAGCAGAAGCTGAAATTCATTTACGGCGTGCTTGAAAAGCCTTTTGCTCACTATTTTGAAATTGCNGAGAAAATGGAAGGCAAGACAGGTGANAACCTTATCACTATCCTTGAATCCAGACTTGACAATGTTGTTTACAGAATGGGTCTTTCCCTTACAAGAAGAGAGGCAAGACAGCTTGTTTCACACAGACATTTTACTGTAAACGGCAAGCGTATCGACATTCCGTCCTACAGGATCAAGCCNGGNGATGTTATCGCTCTTTACGAGGGCAGCAGAAGCAGCGCTAAGTTCAAGGACGTTGTTGAGCAGACTGCAAGCAGAACTGTTCCCCTTTGGCTGGAATCGGATAAGGCTAATTTTGCGGCTAAGGTCGTTCGTATGCCTAATCCCGAGGACNTNGANTACGAGACACAGACTCACCTTATTGTCGAGCTGTACTCCAAGTAATGAGCTTATTCTGTTTCACTTCCGAATTNTGGGCGGAAGCTTTGCACATTCGCGCCGTGAAACAGTATTAATACGTTATCCGCAATTCGAAACAGGAGGGTTTTATCATGCTTGAACCAATTCAGAAGGCGGAAATTGATACCGTCGAGCTTAAAAGCAACGGAACCTACGGCAAATTTACGGTTGCTCCGCTGGAGCGCGGCTACGGACACACTTTGGGCAACAGCCTCAGACGCGTTCTGCTCTCCTCACTTCCGGGCGTTGCCGTCACATCTGTAAAGATAGACGGGATACACCATGAGCTGTCTACAATTCCGGGCGTAAAAGAAGATGTTACGGAAATAGTTCTTAACCTTAAGGGTCTTACGGCTAAGCTTCACGGCGAGGGTCCAAAGACNGTTTATGTGGAAGCGGAGGACGAATGCGAGGTTACTGCGGGTGACATAAAGACGGATTCCGAAGTGGATATCCTTGTTCCCGAGATGCACATCGCAACTCTCGGCAAGGACGCTAAGCTCTATATGGAAATTACCATTGACAAGGGCAGGGGTTATGTTCCTGCGGAGAAAAACAAGCAGCTCTCAAACTTCGGTATTGACGTGATCGCAGTAGATTCTATCTATACCCCTGTGTTAAAGGTGAACTACTCTGTTGAGGACACCCGTCTGGGTCAGGTCACCGACTATGACAAGCTTGTGCTTGAGGTCTGGACCGACGGCGTGGTTTCCGCAAAGGAGGCTGTTTCACAGGCAGCCAATCTCCTCATTGAGCATCTGAAGCCGTTTACAGAGCTTTCCGATGAGTCCGCTATCACCGAGATAATGATAGAAAAGGACGACAAGGGTAAAGAAAAGATCCTTGAGATGACCATTGAGGAACTTGACTTGTCGGTACGTTCCTTCAACTGCTTGAAGCGTGCCGGAATAAACACAGTTGACGACCTTATCAACAAGTCNGAAGAGGAAATGATGAAGGTCAGAAACCTNGGTAAGAAATCCTTTGACGAGGTCAAGGAGAAGCTCCAGTCACTGGGCTTTGACCTNAGCTCCGAGGAGGANTAATCTCTGCTGCNNNNGANACNGCNCNANNTATGAATTTTTGATATGTAAGGAGTGAATATAAATGCCGGGAACCAGAAAATTGGGCCGTACAAGCGACCATAGAAAGGCTATGCTCAGAGCTATGGTAACATACCTGCTTGAAAACGGCAAGATCGAGACTACAGTTACAAGAGCAAAAGAGGTTCGCTCTATGGCTGAAAAGATGATCACTACCGCAAAGACCAACGACCTCCACTCCAAGAGGCAGGTTCTTGCTTATGTTACCAAGGAGGATGTTGTCAAGAAGCTTTTTGACGAGATCGCTCCCAAGTACGCCGACAGAAACGGCGGCTATACAAGGATCGTGAAGATCGGTCCCAGAAGAGGCGACGCAGCGGAAATGGCTGTAATTTCTCTTGTTGACTAATAGCAACAGAACGANCCGCNTNGAAATTNTCCNGCGGGTTNTTATTTTTGGGNGANATNTTCAATTNCGTTCGGGGACGTCNGTCAAGCCCACGAGGAAGTCCACGCTNGTNTNGTAAAAGTCCGCAAGGGCAGCCATAGAGTCGAGGGAGGGAATAAGCTCCCCTCTTTCGTATCGGGAGTAGGTCTGCTGACGAAGTCCCAGATACTCGGCAAGCTGACGCTGGGTAAGGTGGTTGTTTTCACGGAGCATACGTATTCTTTCGGTAAGCTTTTTCATTTGCATATCTCCTTTCGGACTTCTTTATTATAATACTGAATTTGATTTTTGTCAACATGAACAGCATTTTACTATTAGCGAGCAACTTGTTTTGCTTTGTACTGTTGGTTTGTCTTTGAATTTTGGAAGCAAGGTTAGGAGCTGTTAGTCGTTCACAGAAGCGGGGGTCAGAC
>JAAVHM010000073.1 GCA_014799675.1 Ruminococcus sp.
TGTAAGGTTCAGCCCGATAAGAATATTTTCCAGAATAAGCCCTGCCGTGTTGGGAATTCTCGTAAAAAATACAATCGCCGTACCCTTTTTCTTTTTGCCGAAAAGCCCCTTTAAATCGGCTTTGAAAAGGTAAATTACCGTAATAACCACCATTGAAATGTAAACGCTCAAAAACGGGGAAACGTCCACAGCGGTCTTGATTATCACGCCATAGAAATATTTGGAAAGAATATACAGAATAAGTATGAACCAAATGCTTTTGTAGCGTTCCTTGTCGGTGTTTTTTGCGTCCCGTACCATAAAAATGAGACAGCCGCAGGTAATTACAATAAACAGCAAACGCAGCATTTCAAAGCTTTCGCCGAAAAAAATGATGTCCGAAAAATATGACAGGAACAAAGCCGTTCCCAGCCACGCTTTTGTTTCAAAGCCGCTTAATTTTTTCAGAACCGCCGCGGACGCGGAAAATTCCGCGATCTTGTCAATCGTAACGAAAATTATTGTCAAAATACTCCCCGCCGAAAATCTGAAAAAATTCTCGGTAAAAAGCATTGCAGGCAGCATAAAAACGCAGGAGGACGCCGCAATAAGGAACGTAAAATCGTTGCTCGAAAGGCTGTATTTTGAAATAGTGTACTTGTCCGAAACAGTGCATACCGCGAAAAATAAAGCCGTTAAAAATAAGTATAACATTTTATCACCGAAAATAATTATACCATATTTTCAGCAAAATGCAACATTTATTTTTCCGAAAATTTATGCCGCCGCTTTCTTTTTGGCGGAAGCCCTTTCCCTGCAAAAATACTTGTCAAGCTCGTACAGAATAATAAAAGAAATCGCCGCTATGCAAAGGTATATAACAGTCTCAAAAAGCACCGACGAAAAGCTGAAAAGCTTTGTTGCCGCCGAGGAGATCTGACAGCAGAAAAAACACATCATAAACGGCTTTACCAAAAAATCAACCACGCTGAAACGAACCCCTGTGACCTTGCATACAAAAAATATCCGCACAATATTGCTGTAAATATTGCTTGCGTAGTAGGAAATAAGCACCCCCGCAAAGCCGTACAGCCGCACAAAGATAACAACGCAAAGTATCCTTATTATGTATTCGCAAAGGCTGTTCAGCGTTGAAAAATTCTGCCTGCCCAAACCCTTTATGATACCCTCCAGAACAATTTCCAGATAGATAAACGGCACAACGGGGAACATTTTTACAAGTGTCTCGCTGACAAGAGTGTCCGAGGGGCAAAGCACCGCACCAATGCCCCTGCCTGTCATAAGCAGCATTCCCGCAATAAAAAACGAGTACTTAAAAGCACGGTCGAAAGTTTTTGTAATAAGGCTTCTCACCCGAGAAATATTCCCCGCCGAGCTTGCCCCCGCAATTTCGGGTATCATAATGCTTGACAGACTTGTCAGAATTACCGACGGAAAAAAGACCGCAGGCATTATCATAGCCTCGAACATTCCGTATTCGCTCATAGCGCGGCCGGTTGAAGAATTGTATTTCAGCAATGCAATAGGCACAAGGGCTTCGTTCAGGGACGACATTATCATCTGTACATACCCGCTTGCCACTATGGGCAGAGAAAATTTAAGATATGCAGCAACTTTTTCAATACGGGGCTTGCCCATTGGCAGGGCGGAAAATTCCCTGTAGGCGGCGGAGTAATTCATTACAAAATAAATACAGCTTACCACCTCGCCGATCAAAATAGAAACGGAAATCATAAGGTAAACGCTTACCCCTCTGTCAAGGAGAAAGACCGTCCCCAGCATAAGTGAGACCCATTTTGCGGAAAATTCAATAATGTCCCCTATGCAGGGAATTTTCACATTTCGGTTGCCGTTGAAGTAACCCTTTATGCAGGACCCAAGGGCGGCAGGGGGCAGGGAAAGCGCGATTATCCTCACCGAAAGAGCAAGCTCCTCCGTTCCGCCCGAGTACGCGGAAATTACTTTCGCAAGGGCAAAGGAAACGGCCGAAAACGCCGTTGACAGCGTAAAGGAAAATCCCATTGACAGCCTCATTATTTTGGAAACGTTGCGGTTGCCCGAGCCTATTTCCTCCGAGACAAAGCGGCTTGTGGAAATAAAAATATTTCCGTTGGCAAGCACCATTATAAAGCTGAACAGGGAGGTTATAAGGGTCATTACCCCCACGGAAGCCGACCCCAGCTTGTTTGAAATTATGACGTTCAGCAAAAGTCCAAGACCTTGTAATATAAATGAAACAATTGTAAGTCGAATGGTGTCTTTTGCGATACTGTTCGTAAAAATTTTCAATGTTTATCCCTCATTTCTTAGTTATATTTATGAAAATGCTGAATTTTCTATGTCTTTTATTGCTATTTTCAAAAAAATTCGCTATAATAGTAATTGTGCAAATTCAGTTTGGAGATGAAATCAATATGACAAAAGCAGAGAAATTCTTTGAGGATATAAAAAATAAAAAAATTTCTTTTATAGGAACAGGCGTTACAAATAACGACGTTATAAGGCTTTTTCTGAAAAAAGGCTTCGACGTGACCGTATGCGACAAAAAATCCCGTCAGGACATGGGCGCGCTTGCGGACGAGTTTGAGAAGTCGGGAGCAAAGCTTTCAAACGGCGAAAATTACCTCGACCCTATCTTTGAAAGCGATATTGTTTTCCGCGCTCCGGGGGTGTACTATAATATTCCCGAGATCCAAAAAGCCCGCAGTATGGGAGTGACCGTTACTTCCGAAATGGAGGTTTTCTTTGACCTCTGCCCCTGCAAGATTTACGCAATAACAGGCACGGACGGCAAGACCACCACCACCACAATTACTTCGGAAATGCTTGCAAGAAGCGGCAAGACCGTACATAAGGGAGGAAACATAGGCAGGGCATTGCTGCCGATAATCGAGGATATAAAGGAAGACGACGTTGCCGTTGTGGAGCTTTCAAGCTTCCAGCTTATCAGTATGCGGAGGTCGCCCGATAACGCGGCAATTACAAACATTTACCCCGACCATCTGAACGTCCACAAGTCCATGCAGGAATATATCGGCGCAAAGAAAAATCTTATCCTGCACCAGAACGCGTTTTCAAGAACAGTCCTCAACATGGACAACGAGGAAACCAACAAGCTTTCCGAATTTGTCAGGGGAGACCTTTACAAATTCAGCGTAAAAAATAAACCCGAGCGCGGTTCTTTCCTTGACGGTGACGGCTGGCTCTGCTTCACGGAAAAGAGAGTTACCGAGCGTATAGTCCATAAGGACGAAATAAGAATTCCCGGTATGCACAACGTTGAAAATTACCTTACCGCAATTTCTCTTATTCACGGAGACGTGCCGAATAAAGCCGTTGCCGAGACAGCAAGAGAATTCGGCGGCGTTGAGCACAGAATAGAATTTGTCCGAGAGCTTGACGGCGTGAAATATTACAACGACAGCATTGCAACAAGTCCCGTAAGCGTTATCGCAGGACTGAACGCCTTTGAAAAGCGTCTTATTGTAATTGCAGGCGGTTCTGACAAGCAGCTTGATTACAGCCTTTTGGCAGAGCCTATAAACAGCAGAGTAAAGGTTCTTGTGCTTCTCGGCGCGACTGCCGACAAGATAGAAGCGGCAGTAAAGGCTTACCCCAAATATGACGGGGAAAACTGCCGTATTATCAGAGTAAATACCATGGAGGAAGCAGTTGAAGCGGCAAGAAAGTCCGCGGAAACGGGCGATATAGTGACCCTTTCCCCCGCAAGCGCAAGCTTTGATATGTATAAAAATTTTGAGGAGCGCGGCAAACATTATAAAGGTATTGTCAACGGTCTTGTGTAAATATTGTAGGGGCGGATTCCATATCCGCCCGCCGATAAAAATCTGAATTAAGGAAGTAATTCTATGGATTTGGAAAAAACAATAACATCTTTAGCAGACAGCAGCGGCGTGTCGGGTGACGAGAAAGCGGCGGCGGAGCTTGCCCTTTCTTATTTAAAAAATTACACCGACGACTGCTTCATAAAAAATAACAACGTCATCGGACATCTCGGCGTTAAGGGCGGCAAGCCCCACGTTCTGATAGACGCCCATATCGACAGGATAGGTCTTATCGTAACGTATATAACCGAGGACGGTTTCCTTAAAGTTTCGGGCTGCGGCGGAATAGACAGACGGCTTCTTTTCGCGCAGCAGGTCACAGTCCTCGGCAAAAAGCCCATAGCGGGAATTATCTGCTCAATGCCTCCCCACCTTGAAAAGGACGAAAGCTCCGTCCCCGAAATGGAGGATATCTGCATAGATATCGGCATGAGCAAGTCACAGGCGGAGCAGGTCGTTTCCCTCGGCGATAAAATAGTATTTTCCGCGCATTGCCAAAAAATGCAGGGTGATAAGATCACAGGCGCGGCTCTTGACGACAGAAGCGGCGTTGGAGCAATTCTCCGCGGGCTGGAAATTGTCAAAAACGATAACCTGAACTGCGAAGTGACCGTGCTTTTCTCCGCGCAGGAGGAAGTGGGCGAGCGCGGCGCAAAAATTGCCGCATTTGAAATTAACCCCGATATTGCAATTGCCGTGGACGTAAGCTTTGCCCTTACCGCTGATGACAAGGAGGAAAAGTGCGGAAAAATGGGCAAGGGCTGTATGATAGGCTTTTCCCCCGTTCTTGACAGGGAGCTTTCCGAAAAAATGAAAGAGCTTGCGGAAAAAAATAATTTGCCATATCAGATAGAAGTAATGGCAGGGGAAACAGGCACAAACGCCGACAGATTTTCCGTAAACAACAGCGGCGCAAAGGCGGTAACGCTTTCTATACCATTAAAATATATGCACACACCCGTTGAGGTAATTTCTCTTTCTGACGTTGAAAACACGGCTCAGCTTATTGCCGCATATCTTAGGGAGGTGGGAGTATGAATATAGACCTGCTTGAAAAGCTCTGCCTCATAAACGGCACGTCGGGGGACGAGAGCAAAGTCCGTGACTTTATTATTTCCCAAATCGAGGGGCATTGCGATTACACCGTTGACCCGCTGGGAAATATTATCGCATATAAAAAAGGCAAGTCCGCCGCTAAAAACAAGGTCATGGTCTCCGCCCACATGGACGAGGTTGGAATGATAGTTACCTCGGTAAAATCCGACGGGACGCTTACTGTGTCGCCGGTTGGCGGCGTTGACCCGAGAGTGGTTATCGGCAGACCTTTCAAAGTGGGGGATAACGATATCGCAGGCGTTATCGGCGCAAAAGCGGTGCATAATCTTTCCGCGGACGAAAAGAAAAAAGCCCCGAAATTTTCCGCCCTTTATGCTGATATCGGAGCAGACGACAAGGCTTCCGCCGAGAAGCTTGTTTCTCTCGGAGACAGAGTTCACTTCGATTCGGAATTCCTGCGTTTCGGTGACGGCTTTGTAAAAGGCAAGGCTATAGACGACCGCTTCGGCTGCTGCGTTATGATAGAACTGATACAGTCCGAGCTTGAATATGACTGTGTTTTCACCTTTGTGGTTCAGGAGGAAGTGGGACTTCGGGGCGCAAGAACTGCGGCGTACACCGTCGCTCCCGATTTTGCCCTTGTCCTTGAAGCAACAACCGCCGCTGATATCCCCCTTGCATCGGGAGAAAAACGCTGCTGTGAGCTTGGAAAGGGTGCGGTTGTTTCCCACATGGATCGCTCTACCATTTACGACAGGGAGCTGTACAACATTTCCCAAAACGCGGCCTCGGAGCATAATATAGGCTGGCAGACCAAAACAATGGTTGCAGGCGGAAACGACAGCGGGGCGATCCACATTTCGGGAGGCGGCGTTCGCACAATGGCAATTTCAGCCCCTTGCCGATACCTCCATTCGCCCTCCTGCACGGTGAAAATCTCCGATCTGGAGGACTGCCAAAGGCTTGCAAAAATAATGCTTGAAAAGATGTGCATAATTTGATAAAACAAATTTACGAGGACATACCGAGCCGCCTTACAAAAAGCTATTACGGCAAAAAGATAATGGCGGCGTACAACGCTTACGGTTCGGGGTACGATTTTTGCAGGTTCTATGCCTGTGAAAATCCCGACGGGAGTTTTGGCACGGTACACATTTACAACTCGTCAATGGTGATAGACGGAGGCGTTGATACCGACGACATTTCCATGCTGATAAAAATGACAAAGCCCGCAAATATAGAAATATCGGGCGGAACATTGTTACAGCCCGAGGGCTACGCCATGCGGCACAGAACGCTGTTCAAAGCCGTGCCGAACAAGACGGACGTTGATTTCAGCAATGTAAACGTAAACATCAATGCGGAGGACTGCTACAAAATTCTCGCGGAAAGCTTTGAAAATATGGGAAGCTTCGAGGATTGGTACGTGGATATTTCCCACCGTATAAGGCACGGAGTTTCCGAGCTTTATTACTATGGTGATACCACCGTTACAAAGCATTTCGACATAGACGGCTTCGTGTTCGTTTCCCATATCGCAACGGCGGAGACCGCAAGGGGAAAGGGCGGAGCAAGGCGGCTTCTGTACTGCCTTGCGGAAAGGTTTGCAAAAGAAGAAAAAGAGGTTCACCTTTTCGCCCTGGACCATAGAAAAACCTTTTATGAAGCGATAGGCTTTGAGCCTGTTGCAGAAGATATATTATTTGAGAGAAAAGAACTTTTGATAGGAGATTGATTTATTATGGCAGAGATTTTTGACCCAAAGCCCGTGGTTACAAAGGGCTTTGAAATAGACGAGAGAATTTTAAGGCTCGCCGACAAAGCGGAGGAAAACTGCTCCGCCGCGTTTGCTGAAATTGACAAGGTAGCAAGAACAAACGGCGTAAGAGTTCTCGCAGCGTTTATAAACAACAAGGTAAGCGCCGCCTGTATGTCGGGTACAACAGGATACGGCTACGGAGATATCGGACGTGACACTCTCGACAAGGTTTACGCCGAGGTTTTCGGCGCGGAGGACGCACTTGTCCGCCACACCTTTGTAAGCGGAACTCACGCTCTTACCTGCGCGCTTTTCGGAATACTCCGCGCAGGTGACAAGCTTGTAAGCCTGACAGGTACGCCCTACGACACCTTGCAGGAGGTAATCGGCATAAGAGGTCAGGGGAACGGTTCTCTGAAAGACTTCGGCGTGGCTTACGACCAGGTGGAGCTTCTCCCCGACGGCAAGCCCGACGTTGCCGAGATTTTCAAAAAAGTCAAGGACGCAAAGGTCGCCTACATACAGCGTTCGAGAGGATATTCCCTCCGCCCCACGCTGACTACGGCGGGAATTGCTGAAATTGTAAAAGCCGCAAGAGGCGCAAATCCCAATATCGTTGTAATGGTCGATAACTGCTACGGAGAATTTGTTGAAACCAAAGAACCCATACAGTCCGGCGCAGACCTTATCGTCGGCTCTCTTATAAAGAACCCCGGGGCTGGAATTGCCGAAACAGGCGGCTACATCGCAGGAAGCAAAAAGTTGGTGGAGCAGTGCGCCTACCGCCTCACCTGCGTTGGTATGGGCAAGGAAGTGGGCTGTACCCTCAATCAGAACAAGCTGATGTATCAGGGACTTTACTTTGCTCCCGAGGTAACGGCGAACGCCCTCAAAACCGCCGCATTTACAAGAGAAATAATGACCCTGCTTGGCTTTGAGTGCTTCCCCAAAAAGGAGGACAAAAGGGGAGACATCATTACAGCCGTTCTTATGAAAAATTCCGAGAACCTTATCGCATTCTGTCAGGGAATACAGAAAGGCTCTCCCGTGGACAGCTTTGTCGCTCCCGAGCCTTGGGATATGCCCGGTTACGACTCCAAGGTAATTATGGCGGCGGGCGCGTTCAATATGGGCTCGTCAATAGAGCTTTCCGCGGACGCTCCTCTCCGCGAACCCTTTGCGGCGTTCGTGCAGGGCGGACTTACCTACCCCACGGGAAGAATGGGTATTATTGTCGCTTTGCAGGAAATGTTTGACAAGCATTGCCTTAGATTGTTCTAAAATATAAATGCAAAAATCTCCCGCTTCATGTTGAAGTCGGGAGGTTTTTGTGCAGAATTTTTATTTGCACTTTTATTGATTATCAGGATAACATATCAGATTTTTTCGGAAAGGTCTTTGAAAAATGAAAGTAGAAATTTTTACCGACGGCGCCTGCTCGGGTAACCCCGGTCCCGGCGGATACGGAGCAATTTTAAGAGTGGGGGAGCACGTCAAGGAAATTTCCGGCGGCGAAGCGAACACCACCAACAACCGTATGGAGCTTATGGGCGTGATCTCCGCCCTGTCCGCTTTGAAATACCCCTGCGACGTGGTTCTTACCACCGACAGCAAATACGTTGTGGACAGCGTTGCCAAAGGCTGGGCGAAAAATTGGCGCGCAAACAACTGGATAAAATCTGACAAAAAACCCGCCCTTAACGCCGACCTATGGGAGAAGCTCCTTGACCTGCTGGAGGTACACAACGTCCAATTCGTGTGGGTAAAGGGTCACGCGGGACACCCCGAAAACGAACGCTGCGACAGGCTTGCGGTCATGGAACGCGACAAATTTTAAGTTTTCATGCAAATATCACATCGGCTCGCAATATCGAAAGCCGAGAAATATTTTTCCTCCAAAGGTATCCAGCGGTCGCGGAACATTTCCGCATTTTCCTCTCCGTTCCGCCGAATTATACGCCGCATCTGCTCCTCTGGGTCAACCGTGAGAAATACGCGCAGATCGTAAAATTCCCACAGCGACGGGTGCATACAGTACGACCCCTCCACAATGTTCACCGCCGCAGTCTCCGCGGAAACTTCCTCCCGCAGGGCTTGTATGCGGCAGTCGTAGGGACGGTACACAACGGGATCTTCCCCTCTTTTCAAGGGGAGCATGACTTCCTCCAAAAAACGCTCATGGTCAACGTTTTCCCCCGGGGCTTGGAGACGTTTTTCCGTGCGCTGTTCGGGGCGCAGAAAAAAATCGTCCATGTGAAAAACCGCGCAGCCCGTCTCCGTTTGCAGACGAGCCGCAATAGTGGTTTTCCCCGAAGCGCACCTGCCGTCGATTCCAATTATCAGCGGCTTGCTTTTTGGCAAACTATTGATTATTTTAACTAAATCTTCCATGTTATTTACCGCCCGCAAGCTCTGTCAGCTTTTTCTTCAGCAATTCATACCTTAGCCGCTTTTCCTCTTTAGCGAAGTGAACCTCCCTGAATTGTTCGGGGTTGTTTTCATATACAAGCTTTTTGGCTTCCTCGCCGAACTGTTCGCTTGTCAGGTCGAAAACGCAGTCCCCGATAACGTTGTAGCAGTGGAAATTCCCGCCCTCCATAGGAATGCCGAAAACCTTTCCGCCGAAAATATCCTGCGCCAGAAAAGCGGTCACGGAGCATTGCCCCTTTGTCTTGTTTTCTTCCGTCCACTTGTCCCGAAGCCGCGGCGCGCAGGTCTCGGCGCACCAAATTTCCGACAGCGCGTCATACATATCAGCAGGGGATTTTATGGACGGATACAAATTGTTTGCAGGAACAGCGTCCGCCTTTTCCCAGCCGTAAAAATTATATTTCATATCAACACCTCGTTATATTTATTTCCCAAAATATTGTAGCACATATTTCCCCGCAAGTCAACTTGCTGTAAAAAAAATTACATTCACTGCTACAAAAAACGTTCATCAGGTATATTTTGCCAATATAATGCGGTTCGGTACGGCTTTATACAATTTTTTTCTAAATTCTGTTGCAAAGCTTTGTAAAATGTGGTATAATATATTCTGTATTATTGAATTTCAACAGAATCGAGGAATTTTTATGGACTTGGAAATGGTAAAATACCTGTCAAAGCTTGGCAAGCTTAACTTTACCGATGAGGAATTGGAAAAAGCTGCTAAAGACATGACAAGCATTATTGAAATTATGGACACCATTAAAGAAATCGACATCACCTATGAGCCGATAAAGGACAACCATAACGTGTACCTTAACGGTCTCAGGGAGGATATTTCCGCAGACTCGTTCCCAACGGAAAAGATATTGCAGAATGCGGTAAACAGCGAGAGCTGCTTTGTCGTGCCTAAGGTTGTGGAATAATTCGGAAAGGAATGATTAAAAATGAACGTTGCCGAGCTTAAAATTCGGGATATGAGAAAAATGCTTGACGGTAAGGAAATTTCCGCCGCAGAGCTTGCGGAGGCTTACCTCAAAAAAATAGAAGAAACAGACGGAAAGCTTGAAAGCTACATCACAGTTACCGCCGACGAGGCAAAAGCCGCCGCGGAAAAGGCGCAGTCCGTAATAGACAGCGGAAACGCGGGAGTTTTGACGGGAATTCCCCTCGCAATCAAGGACAACATCTGCACAGACGGCGTAAAAACCACCTGCGCTTCAAAAATGCTGGAGGACTTCGTTCCCCCCTACAACGCAACAGTCATGGAAAAGCTTAACGCCGAAAATATAGTTATGCTTGGAAAAACCTCCATGGACGAGTTCGCTATGGGCGGCTCAACCCAAACTTCCGCGTTTAAAAAGACCAAAAACCCCTATGACCTGGGCAGAGTTCCGGGAGGAAGCTCGGGCGGCTCCGCTGCCGCTGTGGGAGCGTCCCTCTGCGCCGCGGCTCTCGGCTCGGATACGGGCGGTTCTATCCGTCAGCCCGCTTCATTCTGCGGTGTAACGGGTCTTAAGCCTACTTACGGAAGAGTTTCGCGTTACGGTCTCGTGGCGTTTGCAAGCTCCCTCGACCAGATAGGACCTATCGCAAAGGACGCCCACGACTGCGCGATTATTCTGAACGCAATCTCGGGTTACGATTACCACGACGGCACAAGCGCAAAGCTTGACGTTCCCGACTTTACCGCAAAAATAGGTCAGGACATCAAGGGCATGAAAATTGCCATGCCAAAGGAATTCTACGCCGAGGGCATTGACACGGAAGTCCGTGATGCTGTAGAAAAGGCTGCAAAGTGGTACGAACAGCAGGGCGCGGAAATAATCGAGTGTTCCATGCCGTCCCTTAAATACGCGGTCGCGGCATACTATCTTATAGCTTCCGCGGAAGCTTCCTCGAACCTTTCAAGATACGACGGTATCAAGTACGGACACCGTTCCGAGGTCGGGGACAGCTACAGCGACCTTGTTTGCAATTCCAGAAGCGAGGGCTTCGGCGACGAGGTCAAGAGAAGAATTCTTTTGGGCAACTATGCTCTTTCCAGCGGCTACTATGACGCTTACTACGGAAAAGCTATGGCTCTGAAACAGAAAATACGTGAGGAGTACGACTCAATCTTTGCGAACTGCGACGTTATTCTTACGCCAACAGCTCCTACCGTTGCATACGGCGTGAACGAAAATATCTCCGACCCCGCAAAGATGTATCAGGCGGATATTTGTACGGTAACGGTGAATATCGCTTCTCTCCCCGCAATTTCAACACCCTGCGGCTATGATAACGGTATGCCTATCGGTATGTCAATTATCGGAAAACGCTGGGACGAAGCTTCTGTTATACAGGCGGCGGACGCTTATGAAAAGCAGTTCGCATACGTTCCCGCAAAGCTTTGATTAGTAAAGGAGAGAGAAAAATGTCTGCATATATTCCGGTTATCGGTCTTGAAATACACGCGGAGCTTTTGACAAAATCAAAGGTTTTCTGCACCTGTTCCGCTGAATTCGGCGGCGACAAGAATACGCGCTGCTGTCCAGTATGCTCGGGTATGCCCGGTACGCTTCCCATTATAAATCAGACAGCCGTGGAGTACGCCGTTAAAGCGGGCTTTGCCCTTGGCTGCGATATCAACAAGTTTTCGGTTTTCGACAGAAAGAACTATTTTTACCCCGACCTGCCGAAAGCTTACCAAATTTCACAGCTTAATCTGCCCCTTTGTATAAACGGTCTTGTGCCAATTGAGTACGAGGAAAACGGCGAGAAGAAAACCAAAAATATCCGCATTAACCGTATCCACCTTGAAGAGGACGCAGGAAAGCTTATCCACGACGATTTGAACGGCGTTTCCCTTGCTGACTACAACCGCTGCGGTATTCCTCTTATAGAGATCGTTACAGAACCCGATATCGGTTCTGCGGACGAGGCAAAGGCTTTCGTTGAAAAAATCTCTCTGCTTTTGCAGTACGCGGGAGTCTGCGACTGTAAAATGGAGCAGGGNTCNCTCCGCTGCGACGTAAATATTTCCATAATGAAGCCCACGGACACCGAGCTTGGCACACGTGCCGAGATAAAGAACCTTAACTCCGTAAAGGCTATAGGNCGNGCNATCGACTTTGANATTTACCGTCAGGCNAAGCTTCTTGANATGGGCAAAAGGGTNGTTCAGGAAACAAGACGTTTCGANGACAACAGGGGAGAAACNAAGTCCATGCGTTCCAAGGAGGACGCTCACGACTACCGNTACTTCCCNGAGCCTGATATTTTGCAGGTAAACTTTACCGACGANGANNTGGACGCTATNCGNGCAAAGCTNCCCGAAATGCCCTACAAGCGTNTGGAAAGATACCTTGCNGACGGTCTTAGCGAAACCGACGCNAAGATNATCGTGAACAAGAAGATACTTTCCGACTTCTTTGACGCGGCTGTNAAGGCNTACAACAATCCNAANTCGGTGTGCAATTTCCTTATCGGCGAGCTTATGAGACGTATCAATNTNGGNGAAATNGAGCTTGAAAACCTGCCCTTTGCCGCGGAAGATTTTGCAAAGCTTGTGGAAATGGCTGANACCGANAAGGTNTCCAAAAACGACGCTAAGGACGTTTTCCGTACCATGTGCGAAAAGGGCGGNGACCCCGAGGAGATCGCAAAGGCTGCGGGNCTGCTCATTACCAACGANACNGGCAAGGTTCTTGAAGTTATCGAGGAAGTCCTTGCGGCAAACGAAAAGGCTGTNGCACAGTACACAGGCGGCGACCANAANGTATTCGGCTTCCTTATGGGACAGTGTACAAAGGCNNTNAAAGGCGTNTGCACCCCTAAAGTTATCAANGAAGAACTNGAAAAGAAGCTNAAATCCCTTTGATGAAAGGAGNTTACTATGGAAAAAAAGGANAACGNNCTNTATTCCCTCAATATAATNNTNCTTACTGCAAGCATTATTTTTACGGGACTGAATATTTTCGGCAGCAAAAANAGCGACAGAGAGAAAAAGAATAATCTTATCGCGGCNCTGTTCTGCCTGTCTCTTTCAAATATGCTGAACATTTTTCGTTCCCATGAGGAATAANAATTACCCAAAAATTTTAAACTGAAAGGTTGTCTTGAAAATGATAAAAATCGGCGGAACCGATCTGCTTGAAGAATTTGACCTTGAAGAAGCTTTGTCAAAGGTCGGCGAAACAATTGAACTTTGCGCCTGNGTACACAGCGTAAAGCAGATGAGNGGCTTTGCGTTTGTGGGANTGCGTACAGCCCGCTATGTAATTCAGTCCGTGTACAGCGAGACNGACTGTCCCGACTCTATGGAGGAGATCCGNGAGGGCTGTTTCGTAAAGGTAACGGCTGTNGTTAAAAAGGAGGAGCGNGCNNGNAACGGCATTGAGCTTGTTCTGAAAACGATAAAGCTTATGTCCAAGCCAACGGAGGATTACCCTCTCCACGTTTCAAAGCGTAAGCTGGGCTGCTCTTTGGAAGTAAACCTCGACAACAGAAGCGTTGCTCTCCGTAACCCCTTTGAGAGAGCCACATTCAAGTTCCAGGAGGGCGTTGCGGANGCTTTCCGNAAGTTCATGCTGGACAATAAATTTACAGAGATACACACCCCGAAAATNGTTGCACAGGGCGCAGAGGGCGGCGCAAATATTTTCCATCTGGACTATTTCCAGAAGAACGCTTTCCTCAACCAGTCCCCNCAGTTTTATAAGCAGACTGCCGTTGCGTTTTTCGACAGAGTTTTCGAGATAGCCCCCGTTTACCGCGCGGAGCGTCACGCTACCTCNCGTCACCTNAACGAGTATATNGGTCTNGACTTTGAAATGGGCTACATCAACGATATGTACGACGTTATGAACATGGAGACCGCCATGCTNCGCTATATGATGCAGTACCTNAANGAAAATTATCAGCACGAGATAAANATTCTCGGCGCGGATATTCCNGAGGTNGGCGAAATCCCCTCCATTAAGTTTGAGGACGCGATCGCTCTTATCAAAGGCTCAAAGGCNAAAAACAAGTTNGACCTTGAACCCGAGGACGAGGTTTTCCTCTGCAATTACGCAAAGGAAAACTACGGCACGGAATTTATTTTCGTNACNCATTTCCCCTCGTCCAAGCCTCCGTTCTACGCAATGAACGACAGGGAAGACCCCCGTACAGCCTGCAAGTTCGACCTGCTTTTCAGAGGTCTGGAGATAACCACAGGCGGACAGCGTATCCACGACTACAACGAACAGCTTGAAAAGATGAAAGCCCAGGGTCTCGACCCCGAGGATTTCAAGTCCTATCTTGAAGTACACAAGTACGGACTGCCCCCCCACGGCGGACTTGGAATCGGTCTTGAACGTCTTGTCATGAAGCTTCTCGGTCAGCAGAATATCCGTCAGGCTTCCATGTTCCCGAGGGATTTGAACAGATTGATACCGTAAGCCGTTTATTGCCAAAAGAAAGGACGACCTTGCAAATGAGTAAAGACGTTTACGAGCAGTCAGATGAAATGCTTGAATTGTACAGCTTGATCAAAGAGGGACTTGAAGATGAGCAGCAGGGGAAAGTCCGTCCGTTTTCCGAGGCGTTGGAGGAAATTCGGGAAGAAATGAATTCATAGTGGCAACAACATTATGTAGGGGCGGATTCTATATCCGCCCGTAAAATAACGGAAATTTGTGCGGCGGGCGGATATGGAATCCGCCCCTACAAAACGTTACCGATACAAATATAAAATCAATTATATGTTGGGACAGAGTAAAATTGCAATAACAGAATAAACTTTATGCGAAAATGCACAATAATTATGCAAAATATGCAGAATTATAGTTAAAAATGCAGGAAAATAAAAAATTCCTGCAAAATTTCAAAAAGGGTATTGACAAAATCAAATAAATGGTGTATTATATAAACATATTAAAAATGTTTTGAAGCAATGGCGCTTCGGCTTGCGGGATAACTGTCCGCGGTCGGGGCGTGTTTTGTTTTGATCGGTCATTAGTATTAGGAGGAATTTTTTATGGCGGAAACAACGCAGAACGTTAAAAACGTGCAGGAATATTTTGGCTGCAACGTCTTTAATAAGGAAACAATGAAAGAAAGATTACCAAAAAATGTCTACAGGTCTTTGCTGAAAACCCAGAATCTGGGTATTGCTCTTGACGTGGACGTTGCCGAGGTAATCGCAAACGCAATGAAAGAATGGGCTGTTGAAAAGGGCGCGACCCACTATACGCACTGGTTTCACCCCATGACAGGCGTTACCGCCGAGAAGCACGACTCCTTTATCTCGCCCACAAGCGACGGCAAGGTAATTATGGAATTTTCGGGAAAAGAGCTTATCAAGGGCGAGCCTGACGCTTCCTCGTTCCCCTCGGGCGGACTTCGCGCAACCTTCGAGGCAAGAGGCTACACCGCTTGGGACCCTACTTCCCCCGCATTTGTCAAGGACGGCTCTCTGTACATTCCAACAGCTTTCTGCTCCTACACAGGCGAAATTCTTGATAAAAAGACCCCGCTTCTCCGTTCTATGGACGTTATTTCCGAGCAGGCGATACGTGTTCTCCGCCTTTTCGGCAACACCACCGCTACAAGAGTTACCACAACTGTAGGTCCGGAACAGGAATATTTCCTTGTTGACAAGAAAATTTACGACCAGAGACGCGACCTTATTCTCACGGGCAGAACCCTTTTCGGCGCAAAAGCCCCCAAGGGTCAGGAGCTTGAAGACCACTATTTCGGAAACATCAAGGACAGAGTTTCCTCCTACATGAAAGATCTGGACGAGGAGCTTTGGAAGCTCGGTATACTTGCCAAAACAAAGCATAACGAGGTTGCCCCCGCACAGCACGAGCTTGCGCCGATTTTCACAACCTCAAACGTTGCCGCGGATCAGAACGCTCTTACAATGGAGATAATGAAGAAAATCGCTTTGAAGCACGATTTGGTGTGCCTGCTCCACGAGAAGCCCTTTGCAGGCGTAAACGGTTCGGGCAAGCACAATAACTGGTCTATCTCCACAAACGACGGTCAGAACCTCCTTGACCCAGGCGACGACCCTAAGGACAATATCCAGTTCCTGACATTCCTGCTTGCAGTGGTCAAGGCTGTAAACAACTATGCGGACTTGCTCCGTCTTTCGGCAGCTTCCGCGGGCAACGACCACAGACTGGGCGCAAACGAAGCTCCCCCCGCAATAGTTTCTATCTTCCTCGGCGAAGAGCTTCAGACCATTCTGGACGCCCTTGAAACAGGCAAGATGATCGCAACAAATCAGGACAAGGAATTTGTTATCGGCGTTGAGGCTCTGCCCAACTTCCCCAAGGACACCACCGACCGCAACAGAACGTCCCCATTTGCGTTCACAGGAAATAAATTTGAGTTCCGCGCCCTCGGTTCTGCGGACTCTATCGCCTGCACAAATATGATCCTGAACACAATAGTTGCACACGTCCTTAAAGAATTTGCCGACAAGCTGGAGGGCTCAAACGACTTTACATCCGACCTTAACAAGCTTCTTATCGAGACCTTTAAGGAGAATAAGAGAGTTATCTTCAACGGCAACGGCTACGACGAAGCATGGGTCAAGGAAGCCGAAAAGAGAGGACTTCCCAACCTTGTCTCCACAGTTGACGCAGTTCCTCACTATACGGACGACAAAAACGTTGCAATATTCGAGGAATTCAAGGTTCTCACAAGAACAGAGATAGAGTCCAGAAAAGAAATTCTGTTGGAAAATTACTCCAAGATAATCAATATCGAGGCTCTTACAATGGTGGATATGGCAAGAAAGCAGATACTTCCCGCAGGTATCGAGTTTGCGAAAAAGCTTGCTGATTCCATAGCAGTCAAGAAATCTCTCGGCATAAGCTTTGACGCTGAAAAGGCTCTTGCAGACAAGGCTTCCTGCCTTACAAACAGTATTCTTGAAGCAACTGACGCTCTCGATAACAAGCTTATTGAGGTAAAAAATTGCAGCGACGGCGAAGAAACAGCAAGATTTTACCGCAGCGAGGTTTTCGTAGCAATGCAGTCCCTCAGAGCAGTTGTAGACGAGCTTGAAACGATCGCTCCCGAAAACATCTGGCCGTTCCCAACGTATACGGAGCTGCTGTTCGGCGTATAATCCTGAAATTTCCCTTATCCGTATGTATGGCTTGCTGCCGTAGGTCATATATCACTCACTATAAAGGCGGGTCAACCCCATACCCGCCGTATCTCCCTGATACCGTCCGAAAAGTTCCGCACTTTTCGGACGGTTTATTTTAGGTGAAAAAATGTAGAATTTTGGGTATAAAAAACCGTCCTGCTTAGTAAAACAGGACGGTTACAATATTTATTATTTATTGAAGAATAAATGTGTTAAGTTCTCTTATAGTTAAATCAATAGGTTCAATACCTTTTTTCTTGCAGTACGCAATTATTTTTCGGTAATCATAATCTACATTTTTTTCATTTACAGAAACAAATCCGCCTGCTTTTTCAGCCGCCTCGTCAAGGGCTTTCATTTTTGCAATATCTTCATTTGACATAAATTATTCTCCTTTCAACGCAGCGTTTCACACCAATTTTTTGTATGCCGTTGTTTTTCTGTATTTTCCTAAATCCTCTCTTTCTCTGTACGCCCTGATCTCGTCTATATCAAACTCAACATAGTATATCGTTTCCTCAAGCTCACTTCCTACGAAAATTGTGTTATCAAGGGGTACTCCGTCCTTTGTCCATACCATAGGACTAAACGCGCAGGAATTTCCCATTCCCTTTGACGGAGGGTTTGCCATGGCTATGCCCACCATATTTTCCATAGCCCGCACAGACAGTTCTTTTAATCTGGGAGGCATTCCGCCGCAGCTGTTTGGGTGCATGATAAGCTCCGCGCCGTTCAGCATAAGCTCTCTTGCGCTCTCGGGATATTCCCTGTCATAACAGATCATACACCCCATTGCGATCCCGTCAAACCTGCATACGGGAAAAGAATTTCCCGCTTCCAAATATCTTTCCCAGTCGAAATCACAGGTATGTACCTTTGAATACTTCAAAATTACTTTTCCATTTCTGTCGATTATCCATGCCGTATTCTGCGGATATTGCTTTCCCTTGGAAAAACCTGTTATGACAACGCCTATGTTCAGTTCGGCGGCAAGATTTTTTATCTGAACAAAATGTTCCTCATCTTCCGTCAAAGCACTTTCGCACCATTTTATAAATTGGGGATCGCTTTCAATATCCTGCACCGGCAGCAATTTCTCACAAATATCAGGCGCTGCATACGCAGTAAGAAAGCATTCGGGAAATAATACCAGATCCGCACCGTTTTTACTTGCTTCCCGAATAAGTTTTATAGCTGTCGCAGTATTCTGCTCTATATCAGGCATGACAGTATCATACTGAATAAGAGCGACCTTCAGATTTTTCATAAAGACCTCCGTAATTCTTTTTTATTATATTTTATTATAACGATTTAAAAAGATTTGTCAACCGTTATCAGGCAATAAATTTTTAAAATAAGGTTGAAATTACCGAAAAAATAGTGTATAATAGATGTGATATATTTTTTCGTAAAGGAGCAATCACCATGTACAATGATATTATGGATACTATCGGATTTGTAGCCGCGGCAGACCCCGAGGTGGGCGAGGGCATGATGCAGGAACTTTCCAGACAGCGCAGGAATCTGGAGCTTATCGCAAGCGAGAACCTCGTTTCCCCCGCGGTAATGGCGGCTATGGGTTCTGTTCTGACAAATAAATATGCGGAGGGCTACCCCGCAAAGCGTTACTACGGCGGCTGCCAGTGCGTCGATATTGTGGAAAATATTGCTATCGACCGCGCTAAAAAGCTTTTCGGCGCAGGCTTTGCAAACGTGCAGGCTCACTCGGGCGCACAGGCTAATACAGCTGTGTACTTTGCCCTGCTTGAACCTGGGGACACCGTCCTCGGAATGAGCCTTGCACACGGCGGACACCTTACCCACGGCTCTCCCGTAAACCTTTCGGGTAAATATTTCAACTTTGTTTCCTACGGTCTGGGGGACGACGAAACTATCGACTACAACAAAGTAGAAGCTCTTGCAAAGGAGCATAAGCCCAAGCTTATCGTTGCGGGAGCGTCCGCTTATCCGAGAATTATAGATTTCCCCAAGCTCCGTGAAATTGCCGACTCGGTGGGAGCGTACCTCATGGTAGACATGGCGCACATTGCGGGACTTGTTGCCGCAGGCGTACACCCAACTCCCGTGCCATACGCTCATATTACCACAACTACTACACATAAAACTTTGAGAGGACCCCGCGGCGGACTTATCCTTACCAACGACGAGGAACTTGCAAAGAAGATAAACAAAGCTGTTTTCCCGGGAATTCAGGGCGGACCTCTTATGCACGTTATCGCTTCAAAGGCGGTATGCTTCGGCGAGGCTTTAAAGCCCGAGTTTAAAGAATATGGCAAAAAGGTAGTCGAGAACGCGCAGGCTCTTGCAAAGGGTCTCGTGGAACGCGGTTTCAACCTTGTTTCGGGAGGAACTGACAATCACCTTATGCTTGTAGACCTCCGTCCCTTTGACATTACGGGCAAGGAGCTTGAACACCGTCTGGACGAGGTTTATATCACAGTAAACAAGAACGCTATTCCCAATGACCCCCAAAGCCCCTTTATCACAAGCGGCGTTAGAATAGGTACTCCGGCGGTAACAAGCCGCGGTCTCGGCGTGGAGGAAATGGAAAAAATCGCCGAGTACATTTACCTTACCGCAAAGGATTTCGAGGGCAAGGCTGACGATATCAGGGCGGGCGTAAATGAGATATGCGCTAAGTATCCTCTTTACGAATAATTTTAAAAGAATAAAACAGGGGCAGGAGGCTTGTCCTCCTGCTTTTTTGAAATGAAAAAGGAGTGAAAATAATGAGTGGAAATAACGCAAAGGCACAGTTTTACAAACAGCCCCGTTACTATGACAGCTTTTCATGTATAGGCGGAAGCTGCCCTATGAGCTGCTGTCTGGTGTGGCGCGTTGACTGGAAAAGGGACGAAGTTGAAAAACTTAAAAATGCAGAGTGTTCAGAGCATTTAAGAGAGCTTATTGACAATTCGTTTGTGCAGTTTAAAGATGACAGCGAAAAATTTATAGTAAAAATGGACAGTAAGCAAAGATGTCCTTTTCTTACGGAGGATAATTTCTGCTCTATTCAGCGTGAATTGGGCGCGGAATATCTTTCGCATACCTGTACGATTTATCCGAGAAACTCCATACTAATGGGAAATACCGTTTTTAAGTATTGCAATCTTTCCTGCTATCGTATCATGGATATTTTATGCAGCGACAGCGATTGTATGGTTCTTGAAAATCACATTATAAAGTCTAAAAAAATGAGAGTGGCTAACATGGATAAAGGCGTGGATATTCTTAATCATCCGGAGCTTAGATACCGTCAGCAGCTTTTTGACTTTTTCTATGAGATAATTTCCGATGATTCCCACAGCGTTGAAACTTCCGTAATATTAGGCTCTCTTGCCGCGCAAAGCATTTCAAAGCTTATCGAGAAAGGCGCATATGACAAGATACCCGAAAGTATTCCAATTCTTAAAAAGCAGCTTAAAAATCCCGAACAGATAAAAAAGCTTGAGAATATAACGCAAAATTATGCTATAAAGCTTGGATTTGCCAGCGAGATCAACAGATTGGTTATCCGTTCTGACATGGTCAAGCTGATAAGCGAAGAGGACGGCGGTATAAGCGTTGCAAAATATACTGAGGGCATTAGAAAATTCCAAGAGGACTTTGCTGACAGACCCTTTGCCCTTAGAAATATTGCTCTTAATCTGCTTTTGGAGTGTAAAATGCCGTTCCGAGACAAGGAATACAGTATTTTTGAAAATTATTGTTACTTTGCGGCCGCCTTTGCTGCAATAAAGTTTGTTGCCGCCGCATTTTATCTATCAAGTAATGAGCATGAATTCAAAGTGGCAACAGCGTACATAAGCCGTGTTTTTGCTCATAATGATTTGAAAGTAAAGCAAATTATGGACATATATAAGAGCTTTAACTGTACGTCTCCCGCATATATTGCAATAATTGTTAGTTGATTAAGGGTGTGAATATATGACAGCGCCTCTTGCTCAAGCTATAAATATATATGTTACCCCCAAAATTATATAGTAAGTTAAGGAGAAATCTTATGGAAAAAAATGTAAAAAATGCCGTTCACTATATACAACCGCAGTATTATAAAAAATTTGAATGTATAGGCGGCAGCTGTCAAATGAGCTGTTGCATCGGATGGGGTATTGATTGGACTAAAGATGCAGTTGAAAGAATAAGAACTGTAGAATGTTCCGAGCATTTAAAAGGACTTGTTCAAAATTCTTTTGTGGAATTGGATAATGGAGTTTACAGAATTACTCTTGACGAAAACGGAAGATGTCCGTTTTTGACAGAAGACAATTTTTGTACAATTCAAAGAGAGATCGGCAGCGAATATTTTTCAATAGTTTGTTCAAGTTATCCTCGTGTAATAGCTAAAACGAAAAATTTTGTTTCAAATTGCTGTCATCTTTCATGTATTCATGTTGTTGATATGCTTTTAAATGAAAGAGACAGCATGAAACTTGAAAGACGTATAAAAAATATGTCTGAAAAGCAGCAAAAATTGGAAATACCACATGACTCATTACTATATTCCAAGCACCCTGAGTTAAATTATCGCCGTCAGTTATTTGAACTTTATTATGATATAATTTCAAATGAATCTCATAGTCTTGAAGTTTCTGTTCTTTGGGGGTCTTTTGCATCGCTTAATCTTACCGACATTGTAAGCAAGGGAAAGCATCATCTTATTCTTAATGCTATAAAACAAATCTGGGAAGAAACTAATAAAACCGAACTTTCAGACAAGCTGGAAGCAATTCAACCTGATTATGATATAAAATTAAAATTTGTAATTTGTCTACAGAACAAATTACAGGGCAGCAACATTTTCAACGATATTATTGCAGATGAAAATACTTTTGATATTGAAAAATTTCAAGAGGGTGAACGCCGTTTTAATGAAGCTTTTGCAGACAGACCGTTTGCCCTTAGAAATATTGCTCTCGGTTTGCTTATGGATCTTGATATACCATTCCGCAGCGTAGATAAAAGTATTTTTGATAATTATTGCTATTTTATTGCATCATTTGTAATAGCCAAGCTAATGGGTCCAGTTGTTTTTTTAAAATACACGTCTGATCCGGAGCTTGAATATAAAAAATTAGTTGCCTTAATTAATCGAAGTTTTGCACATAATGAAAAAAATATAGATTTAATTATCGAATTGTTAAAACAGTTCCGTTGTGATGTTCCCGCTAATCTTGCAGCAATCATAAAATAAAGGTTGTGATAGTATGACAGCGCCTCTTGCGGACAGAATACGTCCAAAAACTCTGGACGACGTTGTGGGGCAATCCCACATACTCGGCGAGGGAAAGCCCCTGAGAAAAATTATCGAAAGCGGCAAGATACCCAACATGATATTTTACGGAAGCTCGGGAGTGGGGAAGACCACAGTTGCCCGAATAATTGCCGAAAACACAAATATGAAGCTCCACAAGCTGAACGGTACTTCCGCTTCAATTGCCGATATAAAGGACGTTATCGCCGACACGAATACCTTTGACGGTCTTAACGGAATTCTTCTTTACCTCGACGAGATACAGTACCTTAACAAAAAACAGCAGCAGTCCCTGCTTGAATATATCGAGAACGGACAAATAACCCTTATCGCTTCCACCACGGAAAATCCCTATTTTTATGTGTACAACGCAATTATAAGCCGTTCCACGGTCTTTGAGTTCAAACCGATAACCGCCGAGGAGCTTGTCACCGCCGTAAGCAGAGCTTTCCGCATTGCCGCCGAGGAATTGGGCATGAAAATCAAGGTGGAGAAAGGCGTTGTGGAACACATTGCCCGCGGCTGCGGGGGGGACGTAAGAAAATCCATAAATACAGCGGAGCTTTGCCTCCTTTCCGCCGCAAGCGCAGAGGGGGAGGTCATAATAAAAATGGAGACCGCCGAAGCCCTGACCCAGCGCAGCAATATGCGCTATGACAGGGACGGCGATTCCCATTACGATATTTTGTCTGCTCTGCACAAATCGGTGCGTGGGTCGGACGAAAACGCCGCCCTCCACTATGCCGCCCGTCTTATGGAAGCGGGGGACATAATCTCTCTTTCCAGACGTTTGCTGTGCATTGCCGCCGAGGATATCGGACTTGCATACCCGCAGGCTATACCTATCGTAAAGGCGTGTGTGGACAGCGCTCTGCAGCTTGGTCTGCCCGAAGCAAGGCTTCCCCTTGCAAACGCGGTTATCCTGCTTGCTACA
>JAAVHM010000074.1 GCA_014799675.1 Ruminococcus sp.
CTTCGTTGCCGACTGGCACAACGAGCACAGCACAGCAGAGGCAAAGAAGCCTGTTCCCAACGGTCACAAAGCCGCGGTAATAGGCGCAGGTCCTGCGGGACTTACCTGCGCGGGAGACCTTGCAAAAATGGGCTATGATGTAACTGTTTTTGAGGCTCTCCACCTTGCGGGAGGAGTTCTTGTGTACGGTATCCCCGAGTTCCGTCTCCCAAAAGCAATTGTGCAAAAGGAAATTGACGGTCTTAAAGCTCTCGGCGTAACGGTCAATACAAACACTGTGATCGGCAGAACAATTACCGTTGACGAGCTTTTCGAGCAGGGCTTTGAAACTATCTTCATCGGTTCGGGCGCAGGTCTGCCGAGGTTCATGGGTATTCCGGGAGAAAACCTTAAAGGCGTTTACTCGGCTAATGAATTTCTCACAAGAACAAACCTTATGAAAGCTTACAAGGAAAATTCCGACACACCTATCCAACACGCGAAAAACGTTGCTGTTGTCGGCGGCGGAAACGTTGCTATGGACGCGGCAAGATGCGCTAAGCGTCTGGGCGCGGAAAATGTTTATATCGTTTACAGAAGAGGCGAAGCGGAAATGCCCGCGCGTAACGAGGAAATCGAGCACGCAAAGGAAGAGGGAATTATTTTCAAGACGCTGAACAATCCTGTTGAAATTTTAGGCGACGAGCATAAATTTGTAACAGGAATGAAGTGCATTGAAATGGAACTGGGCGAACCCGACGAAAGCGGAAGAAGAAGTCCCGTTGAGAAAAAGGGTTCGGAATTTATTCTCGATGTTGACTGCGTAATTATGTCTATCGGCACGTCTCCAAATCCCCTTATCAGGAACACCACAAAGGGTCTTGAAACGAACCGCCGCGGCTGCTTTGTTGCGGACGAAAACGGTCTTACTTCAAGAGAGGGAATTTTCGCAGGCGGCGACGCTGTAACAGGCGCGGCAACAGTTATCCTCGCAATGGGCGCAGGAAAAACTGCCGCAAAAGCTATGGACGAATACATAAAAAACAAAAAATAAATTTATTCATTATAACCTTTCTTAATTTGTATGCATAATATGTCAAATTCTTTGCAGATAACGTTCTCTTTTTATTGCACATTAATAGTTTTTTTGAAAAATAAAGAAAATTTTTTTATTTTTCATTGACATTTGTTGTTAAATTGGTTATAATGTTTTTAAATAAAGTTTTTTTGAAATAATTAATTATGTAATGTAATTCTTTATTTAAATTAAGGAGGATATTGTTATGGCAAATACTGCAAAGAAACCTGCGTCCGCTGACGTTAAAGATACCGCGGTAAAAGCTGCCGAGGTAAAAGCTCCCGCTGAAACAAAAGCTGCCGAAGTAAAAACAGAGGCTGCTGAAAAAACTGCCGCCCCCAAGACCGAAAAGAAAACCGAGGCTAAGAAGCCCGGAAGAAAACCTGCGGCTAAAAAGGAAACTGCTGCTAAGGCTGATAAAAAGCCCGCCGCTAAAAAGGAAACTGCTAAAAAAGAAACTGCTAAGGCTGAAAAGAAGCCTGCCGCTAAAAAGACTTCAGCAAAGAAAACAGAAGCTAAGCCTGCCGCTAAAAGAGGCAGACCTGCTAAGACTGCCGAAAAGGCTGCTCCCGCTAAGAGAGGCGGCAAGAAAAAACAGCTTTCTTACGGCGAGATAATTGAAGCGGCAAGAAAGAAAGCTCTGGCTGCCGACACCACAAAGATCAAGGTTCATATCGCTGCGAATATTCGCCTTACAGGCAACTACTCCGCTAACGAAAACGAAAACGAGAGCAGAGACCAGTTCTACATTGATATAAATCCCGAGACGGAGAGCATCAATGTTCAGCCTTACAGATATGAGGAAAATACATTTGAGATAGAGGCAAACGCAGAGGAGCTTCTCACAGTCCTTAAGGGCAAGAAGAATATTTACGACGCTCTTTCCGACGGCGATATCCACATTCACGGCAAGACAAAGCCTGCGGTTTTGTTTATCCACGCTGTATTTTAATTTTTAAAATATTCTGCCGCATAAGGTTTACGCTTTTCAGCAAAACCTATGCGGCATTTTTTTGGAGTTAATATGATTTTTTACACGACTTACGAGGACGCGCCGAAACGTTCCGAACAGCATAAGATCGCATACGCTCTGCTTGGAGAAATTCTGAAAAAACATTTCGAGATAACGGATTATACAATTGCAAAAAATGAAAAGGGAAAACCGTTTCTTGCTGAATTTCCCGACGTGCATTTTAATATAAGCCATTGCGACGGACTTGCCGTATGCGGCATTTCCGACAAGGAGATCGGCGTTGACGCGGAGCTTATACGGAATTATAACAGCAAGGCAATGAAAAGAATTTTTTCGGCGGAGGAACGGTCCCTTATAGCTGCTTCCGAAAATCCCGATACCGATTTTTTCAAGATCTGGACGCTTAAAGAAAGCCTTTGCAAATTTACGGGAGAGGGTATTTTTTCGGGACTGTCAACATACAGCTTTGACATTTCGCGGGGTGAACCGATTTGCAAAAAAGCCGCCGATAAAATTTTTACTCAAAAAATTATTGAAAAAAAATGGGTCGTAAGCGTNTGCGCTCACGACCNTGAAAATGATTTTNTATTTATCANTAAAAACGTCTTTTTGATNTNAGGACNATAATTACCACAACGANAATTACCGCAACNACNACNGNTGCAATTACGATAGGNATAANAGGNATNNNNCCNCCGCTTTCGCNGCTTGATGAAGCNGCTGTNGTTGTANTGGCTGNTGTTGTTGTCTCTGCCGCAGTTGTTGTCTCCGCGGCGGTTGTTGTCGTTGTCGCTTCGGTTGTAGTTGTTGTAACTACCTCGACCACGTTNCAGTTTGTGATAGTAAACTTTGTGACTTTCATAACTATTCCGCAGTCGCCGAGATGTATAGCGTCCACGGTGGTAAAATCGTCGCTTCCGTACATCGCGACCATTTCGTCATAGCTGAAAGATGCGGACGTTTCGTCATACTCNTACGGNGNGATNTTTGCCCANATAGCNGGGTCNGCNGTAGTATAGTTATGGAAGATAANNTCTACGGGAGCGCCGTTGCCTGTCCATTCGCCGTCAAGCTCAAACTCTACCTTTACCTCCGACTCGGGAGTTATCCTTGAACAGTCAAATGCATTTTTATCGTATGTGACCGACTGTCCCCATGCGCCGTTTGTGGTTTTTGCCAATGNTGTGTTAANCTCCACATCTTCCGTTTCGGCGGAAACGCAGACAGTCATTAACGCAGCGGTGAGAAAAACTACAGCCGCAGTCAATGCTGATTTCAATATTTTTTTCATAAAAACTTCTCCTTCTCCGTTCTTTATTCATATGAAATACATTATAATTTTACTCCTTTTATTTATAAATGTCAATCATATTTGTTCATGTTCAACAGAAAACACAAAAAANCGCATTTTTTAAAGGATTTCGTTCGTCAATTTGCTGGTAAACATTTGTCGTATAAAATAGTCCCCCGCCAAATATAACTTTATACTCCGCCCGCAAAAATATGCCTGCAAAAAAACGCCCGCAAATTTTATTGCTTGCAAAAAATCTCATAATATGTTATAATTAAAAAAATTCAAACCGAAAGGACGCTTAAAATGGTTGTTATTGAAATGGAAAACGGCAAAAAGATCAAGCTGGAGCTTTACAAAGATGTCGCTCCCATAACCGTGGAAAACTTTGAAAAGCTCGTTAAGGACGGCTTTTATGACGGACTTATCTTCCACAGGGTCATCCCCGGATTTATGATCCAGGGCGGCTGCCCCGAGGGTACGGGCATGGGCGGTCCGGGACACCACATCAAGGGAGAGTTCGCTTCAAACGGCGTTAAAAACGATCTGAAGCACACCCGCGGAGTTATCTCCATGGCGCGCTCCATGATGAAGGACAGCGCAGGCTCACAGTTCTTTATCATGCATCAGGACGCTCCCCACCTTGACGGCGAGTATGCCGCATTCGGCAAGGTCGTTGAGGGAATTGAGGTCGTTGACGAGATTGCCGAGACAAAAACAAGCTTCGGCGACAGACCCGTCGAAGAGCAGAAAATGAAACGCGTTTACATTGAAGAATAATAAAAAATTTCCGACTTGTTAAATCAGGTCGGAAATTTTTTTATAAATTATTGATTTATTGTAGGGCGGGGGCTCTGCTCCCGCCTTTTAAACGCAGTTATTGCATAAGGCGGGAGCAAGCCCCCGCCCTACAGATGTTTGATATTGGCGCGATTAACAAAAAATTACCGCGTAAACAATTGACATTTTCCCCTCCCCCGTGGTATAATTAATTATCAAAAAAGTTCGGAAAGGATAATTAAAATGAGCGCAAAATTCGGTCCTGCGGGGACTGCTGAAAGCTTTAAAGCAATGGGCTATAAAAAGTCCGTACAGCTTGGGGAATACTTAGAAAAATTCGGTCTCGACCATTTTGAATATCAATGCGGTCAGGGGGTTCGTGTAACTGCTTCCACCGCTGAGGAGATCGGGAAAGCCCTTGCAGAAAAAGGGATAACCGTGTCTATCCACGCGCCGTATTTTATCTCTCTTTCAAGCGTGGAGGAGGAAAAGCGGGACAATTCAATTAATTATATTTTGCAGTCCGCGGCGGCGGTAAAAGCCATGGGCGGCGACAGAATTGTCATTCACAGCGGTTCATGCTCCAAAATGACCCGCGAGGAAGCCCTGGAGCTTGCAAAATCCACCATGAAAAAAGCCCGCGAGGCTCTTATTTCGGAGGGGTTGGAAAGCGTCCGCTGCTGTCCCGAGACTATGGGAAAAATAAATCAGCTCGGCGACCTGCACGAAGTCATGGAGATATGCAAGGTTGACGACAGCTTTATCCCCTGCATTGATTTCGGACACCTGAACGCACGCACTTTCGGGGCGATAAAGGGCAAGTCCGAATACGCGGCGATACTTGATACTATTAAAAATGAGCTTGGTTCGGAGCGTGAAAAAATTTTCCACTCGCATTTTTCCAAAATAGAATACACCGAAAAGGGCGGCGAGAAAAGACACCTCACCTTTGAGGACACGGTTTACGGACCGCAGTTTGAGCCGCTTATGGAGCTTGTTTACGAGAGAGGTCTCTCCCCCATTTTCATATGCGAAAGCGCAGGCACGCAGACCGAGGACGCGCAGGCTATGAAGAAGTATTACAAGAATTTGTAACTTTTTTCTGCATTTTGTTTCCAAATTGTAACCATTTGTAACCGTTGTGTAATTGCATTTTAAATTAATCTCCTGTATAATTAGATTATAAATTATACAGGAGATGTTTTTTATGTGCAAAAAATTTTTATTCGGTGTAATTCTTACAGCGTTGGTTTGCATGACAGCTTGTTCAGACAGCGATACCGAGGTTTCGGAAACAAGCGTGACTACGGCGGAGGAAAGCGTTTCGGCGGCAGAGCAGACTACGGTTGCGGAGACGGAAACGGAAGCCGTAATTACCACTGCCGATAATCAGCCCGAAACTTTTTCGATATGCGGAAACGAATATACCGCGGAGAATATTTTTATAACTATTGACGGAAACTCTCTTACGGAAGCTGACAAGGAAAATATCCGCAGAATGGAAAAACTTTCGGCGGTTAGTATTGAAAATCCGAATGTTCAGCTTGTGGAAATGTTTGCAGAAGACCCGGAAGTTACAAAAATAGAACTGGTAAAATTTGACGGTGATATTTCTGAATATTTGGACGCGCTGAAAAGCTTTGACATTGTTTCCATAGACGCGCTTCGGTACAGTGGAAAGGACTCCGCGCTGATATACAGTGAGCTTTCCGAAGCGTCTGTTAAATATGAAAAAAGTTCGGACAGGCTTTGGGAGCTTCCAACTGACGGAATTGCGCTGTCCTCTTCGGTATGCGTTCTTCCGAACGGGAAAGAAAATTTTGATACATACTGGACGCTTCCCGACGAGCTTATTATCGGCATTGATAATTTTACGGACAGCAGTCAAGCCTTGGAAAAACTTGAATTGTTTTATTTGAACGGAGACGGAGACAAACCTGTCTCATTCAAAAACGGAGAAAGCTTTCTAACTCCTGAAATTACTGTTTCGGCGCACGGCGAAGCGGAATTCAAATTGGACGGAAATATGTTTGATTATCAAAATGCGGAAAACGGAGTTTACAAAGCTCGTCTTACTTTTGAAAGCGATACGGCGGAAGCGGAATTTGTCATTGCAAATTCGGACGGCTCAGAATTTTTTACGGAGGAACAGCGGAAAATGCTCGATAAAACCTATGAGCTTTCCAGAAAATATTTCTATGACCTATGGATATACAGCAACTGTTGGGGAAACCCAAGGGAGCAAACAGATATTTCAGATGAATCCGTAAAAACGCTTTGCGAGTGCTACACGTATGATTATGTTGTAAATCACACCGATAGATTTTATATTAACGGGGACGGAAGTCTTAACGATGTCAGCGGTGACAGAGGCGGTTCGTATGTGTATGTGGGAACTTTATTTTCTCCTGTTTTTATAAGCGGCGAGAGAGTGGATTTCAAAACTACGGTCATAAATTTTCACGGCGACAACCCCTACTTTGTGTGGTTTGAGGAGTTTAATTACCGCATGATAAAAACCGATGACGGTTGGCGGTTCGATAAATTTCAGCTTTGGTATTAACTTTTGGAGGTATTATTATGTTAAAGAAAAAAATTTTATTATGTGCAGTTTTTACAGCGTTGGTTTGCATGAAAAAAAAAAAAAAGGACACGGAGCTTATTGACGATTTTACAACGACAACGACAGCCATTTCGCAGACGTCTGCTGAAAGTGCGGAGGAGCAGGCTGTTACAACAGCGGAAAAGTCGGACGGTTTCCCCAATCTTGTTCTTGACCCCGAGGTCTCGGACGAAGAGGAAAACAAAGCTGCCGCCGAGGAAGAAGCTGCTGAAAAATATTTTGAGGAGCATGGTTTTACTCTTCATCCGGGCTCACAACGGCTTTATATTGATATGAATAATTTCCCCGACGTTGACGACCCGCTGGCGGGCTTGGACAAAAAATATTCCAAGTACCTTTCCTGCGCTTATATTTCAAACGGTGCGGGCAGAGACCTTAGCTTTATTGCCAACACAAAGGAAATAGAAGATCTGATTTTTGAGGACGATATCGGGGACGCCGACCTTAGCTTCCTTACAGACTGCGAGAATGTCAGCTATCTTTGGCTGCAAAATAAAAGCATAAACGCAGAAAAGCTTGCCGAAACGGTGAAAAATTCCCATTTGGAAAAGCTTTTGATAGACATTGAGGAATATTCTTCCGAGGACGCAGATATTATTATGCGCGCCGCGCCCTCCTGCGAGGTTGATTACCGAATGAAGTATGTGTACACCGAGCTTCCCGCCGAGGAGCTGAGGCTTTACACCAATAATATTGTGTCCGCCTCTGCGGAGAACCCGCAGAAATGGGACGCAAAAACAGACGGCGAATTTGGTTACCCACAGTCATGGGGCTACAAAGGCAGCCTTGTAAGCACGTTCACAAATCTTACAAAGGAAACGCAGAACCTGACCTCTGTCCGAATTTTCAGGGAGAGTAACGGCGTTGTAACCGAAATGCCGTTTGCGGACGGCAGTACCTCGCTTGATATTGATATTACAATAAATTCGGGGGAGAAAACCGACTTTGATATTTCCGAGGATATGTTCCCGTTCAGCGCTTGTGAAACAGGAATATACAGCATAGAATTCGACTGCGGCGGCGAAAGGCTTTTGCAGCAGTTTACCATTGACAACAACGGCGTTTACAATGAAACTGTGGAGGCTGACGCGGATATCTGGGATCGTTATCTTAACGGCGCGCGCATGGCTGACGACGGAACGTACTCGATAGACGTTCCCGCATTTCTTGACGGGGAACAGCGGGAAGCCTTCAAGTCGGCGTTTGTGATAACAAGTCTTTGCTTCGGCTCATCGGGATACCTGCCGCAGGAATTTTTCGACAAGCACACCGAGGAGGAATTCTTTGCGGACTACTGCAAAGGTTATACTTATGATTACGCATACTCAAAGCTAAAGTATTATAATTTCATAGACGAAAACGGAAAGCTCCGCGCAGGCTCGTGGGACGGCGGCAGCGACCCCTCTCATTTCGGGGACGTTTTCATACCGTTATATTCGGACGAAAACGAAGTCCTGTTCAAAAGCATTATCATTCACAGTCACGACTTGTCGCCAAGTCAGGTTCAGTTTGAGGAGGTAAATTTCCACATGATAAAGACTGAGGACGGCTGGAAATTTGATAGTTTCAGATACCTTGGATAATTATAAATAACGGAGGAATTCTTTTATGTACAAAAAATTTTTATTATGTACAATCCTTACGTCGGCAGTATGCCTGACTGCTTGTTCAAACGGCGATAACGAGGTTACGGAAGCAAGCGTGACTACGGCTTTGGAAAGTGTTTCGGCTGCCGAGCAAACGACGGTTACGGAGACGGAAACAGAAATGCAGGAGACGGCGGAAAAATCCACCGAAAATATTGCCGTATCAAGGGAATATGAGTTTGATTTGGAAAAATATATTGAAAGCAACCAAAGCTACTTGTTAAGAGATAAGCTTAATTTTTTAAGCGACGAGCAGTACGATACGTACATAAAAGCTTGGATAGTTATTGACGGAATTGACAACTACTTTATACCGTATACGGGAGACGTGCAGGGACATTGGCTTGACGATGACGGGAATTTTTATTATTATGAAGACTGCCTTTATGCTAATGAAGCAGGAGTCGTGCAGAGAACTCCTTATCCGTATTATTACGTTTCAACATATCAAAGCTTTTATGAATATTTACAGTCGGTTTTTACACAGGATGCCGCAGATAAAATACTGACCGACGGCAGATTTTTAATTTCCGACGGTGGATTGTATTTTAGAGATATATATTATAGTAACGAATTTATCGAAAATGATAGGTCGATACAGTTTAACGGCGGCGAATATAATCTGATTGAAAAAAATGACAGCGAGGTCATATTTGAATATATTGCTCACCAAGAAAACGATGAAAAGGAATGGACAGATACTCACCCGCTTAAACTCGTGGATACGGATAACGGCTGGCGTTCCGAATTTTTTGAGCATTTATATATTGAAAATAATGTTTAATGGAGGAAATTTTTATGTGCAAAAAAATTTTATTCGGTGCAGTTCTTACTGCGTTGATTTGCATGACTGCGTGTTCAAAGAATGATAATGCGGAGACGGAAACAACGACTGCAAGCGAAAATTTGGTTTCCGAAAATGAGGAAACAAACGAGACTGTCCCCGAGGTTATTGACCCGTATGCGGCTGTGGAAAAATACATTGAAGAGCTTGCCGAAAGCGAAAACGTTACGGCGGCAGAACTGCGTGAGACGAGAATAAGTCAGACAGGCGCAATAGCGTATAAATACTATGAAAGTCCTCTTGCGGAGGAGTTCGGAGTTTCCGAGGGTGTGCATATGATACCCGTCAATGTGGATTACTACATTGAATATGCGGAAAATTCGGGGCTTCAAAGCGGTGAGAAAAGCGAATATTTTATTGTAAAGTCGGACGAAAGCGGTCTTGCGGTGGTTGACGTATTTGCATATGAGCCAAAGGAATATTACGGTGAGGTAAAAGAGGTTCTGACGGACGAGGGATTTTACAGCGAACACTATCTGGTGGAGCTTGACGGCGGTCTCGGGACGGTCGAATGTATAAACGCGGCGTTCTTTGACGGATTTAAAGCGGGGCAGCGGATATACATTGAGGCAAACGGCGATATTTACGGCGACCCGACCCGCTTGGACGCTATTGTTATGCTTGATGAAAGCGAGATGTCAAACGATTAATACAGCATTTGACAAATCCCCGCATTGGTGATAAAATATATATTACACATCAAAAAATGAAAGGAAAATTATTATGAAAAATTTACTTGTTATAAACGGTCCGAACCTCAATCTTTTGGGGGAGCGTGAGCCGGGGACTTACGGCTCGGACACATACGAAAGCATTTGCGCCGAGATAAAGGCTAAGGCGGCGGAGCTGGGCTTTGACGACTGCGAGTGCTTCCAATCCAACCACGAGGGGGAAATTATTGACAAGCTTCACGCGGCGCGGCTGGACAAGTGCGGCGTAATTCTCAACGCTGGGGCGTACACCCATTACAGCTACGCTGTCAGGGACGCTATTGCGGCGATAAAAATTCCCGTTATCGAGGTGCATATTTCCAATATCTGCAAACGTGAGGAATTCCGTCACACGTCCGTTATAGCACCCGTCTGCTCGGGAAGTCTTTTCGGTTTCGGCAAGGACGGTTATTTGCTGGCGGTGCAGGCATTAGCTTATAGATTAAATTAAAATAAAATGCGGGGGTATAATTATGACAAGTAAAAAATTTTTCTCTGCGGCAATTTTATCTTTGGCGGTACTTTTTACTGCCTGTTCGGCGGGCGGTACGGAGGTTTTGGAAACTGTTTCGGAAACGATTTCCGAAACGGTGACTACTACTGCCGCAGAGACGACTTCAACCGCAAGTGAAACAACTGCCGAAACAACGACCGCCGAAACAGAAATCATTGACACAAGCGGCGTTGAATATATGAAAGAAGCTTTAAAAACTGATTGGGACAACAGCGCAGCAGCAAAAGACGTTACCGGCTCAAGCGGCATGACGGCGGCAGACCTGTACGTTGTTGATTTGAACGGCGACGGCGTTAAGGAGCTTTTTGTAAACTATTCTTTTGGCGCGGGAGCTGACGGATTTGTTTGCGTTTACGATGTTTCGGACGGCATGAAAAAGCTTTATGAAATATCTGCGAGAATATGGGCGGACAAAGCCGAGTTATACACGGATACTGACGAAAATGTACATTTTATTCTTGCAAACGGCTATTCAACATGGGTTTCAACTTATGATTATGCTTTCTTTGATATTACTTATGACAGTATAAAAATACCGTTTTATATTGATGATTACCAATACCATAACGATGTCGGACACGTTTTTGAAAGTGACATTTACACAAACTGCGAGGTTGTGCCTAATGTTGAAACGTTTAAAGGGTGGAGAAATTTTGACCCGGAAAAAGCAGAATATATCGGCAGATTTGATCCCGACTATGTTATAAGCGCTATTGACTATGGCGAAAGCAACGAGATAAGCGAAACAATCCAAAAAGAGGTTTATGAAGATCTGACCTATGTTTCAGACATTGAGATGATTTGCGAAAGTTCAGGGAATATCATAGATTATAAAATAGTTTGGGATTTTGAGGAATTCTGGCAGGAAGTCGCACCCAAGCTTGCGAAAATATATAATAACTAAACGTAACGGAAACCGTCCCGAACAAGGAGAAAAATTTTATGAACTTCAAATACTGCCCCCAATGCGGGGAAAAGCTGTCCCCAAAAATCTGCGGAGACGAGGGAGAGATACCCTACTGCGAAAGCTGCAACAGACCCTTTTTCCCCTTTTCGTACCCCTGCGTGATATGCCTTTGCGTTGCCGAGGATAATTCGGAAATCGCTCTTATAAAGCAGAGCTATGTTTCGGAGCATTATGTAAACGTTGCGGGGTACGTCAAGGAGGGCGAGACCCCCGAGACAACGGCTGTGCGGGAGGTCATGGAGGAGATAGGGCTTGAAACGGTTTCCTGCAAATATTTGGGAAGCTACTACTACGCCAAAAGGGACAACCTTATGCTGGGCTATGTCTGCAAGGTGAAAAAGGGAGAGTTAAAGCTTTCCTCCGAGGTGGACAGCGCAGGGTGGTTCCCACTGAAAAATGCCGCCCGTTTTTTGCGGGACGGCAGTATCGCGCAGAATTTGCTGAACGATTACATTTCGACACTTCAATAAAGGAGCAACTTTATGTTTAAGAAAAAATTTTTATTGGGCGTAACTCTTTCAATGGCATTGTGCCTTTCCTCATGTTCCGGTGGAGACAGCGAGGTCACGGAAACTACTGTCTCTGCGGAAGTAACTGCTGCTCCCGAGACGGCTGCTGCCGCAAGCGAAACAACGACTGAAGCAACTACCGAAGCCGCAGCAGAAATCATTGACACAAGCGGCATTGAGTATATGAAAGAAGCTTTGCAAGCCGACTGGAACGACCCGTTTGGAATAGAACTTTACGCCGTCGATCTGAACGGCGACGGCGTTAAGGAACTTTTCAAAACCGACTACTTTGCTGCGGGGTGGTATGGTCTGACTTATGTTTACGACGTTTCTGACGGAGCGAAAAAGCTTTTCACGGCAGCCGCAAGAATATGGCAGGACGGAGATTCAGAAATTTACAGTGATGAAAACGGTGGGATTCATTTGATATTAGCAGAGAATTATCCCGGCTGTTCACACTATAGCGACACGGCGTATTTTGACATTACTTACGACAGCGTAAAAATGCCGCTTTTCACAAGAATAGTCAAAGGGGAAAACGAATACGAAAATAGTATTTATGCGGACTGCGAAGTGATACCGTCTTTTTATGATGAAGAACATTCTAACTGGCGCAATTTTGACCCGCAAAGCTGTAAATACGCGGAAAAGTACGATGGAACCGAATACACAGATGAAAACGGAAAAATGGAAGAACTGATTGAAAACACCGTTTATAACGGACTGACATATGTTTCAAAACTTGAGGAATTTTACAAAGGTTCATACAAGGATTTTGAAGATTTCGACGGCTTCTGGCAGGAAGCCGCACCCAAGCTTGCGGAAATATACAGCAATTAAAGGAGTTTTTCTATGACATTTAAAAATGAGATAATAGCGGCGGCGGCAGCGCAGCTTGCAAGCGACTACTGCTGTTCCGCGGAGGACTTTTTAAGCTTTCAGAACAAAGTCACACTTTCGCGGAAAGCCGAGGGACAGCGTTGGTTCAAGCCCGAACCGTCCTTTTTCAAGGCGGCGGTAATGGGCAGGGGCGCTGTTATCACGGCGGCAAGCGAAATGCTGGATTTTTCCTCGGAGCTTGCTTTAAAACACACGGGGGCGGAACTTTTTGACGAACAGCGGAAATGGCTCATAAACCGAAAGCTTGCAGAATATGGCAAAGCGATCGCGTTCAACAGCATTTTCTATCTCCCCGTCACGCCCTACAACTACAGGTTAAGGGACGGCTTCAACTTTAAATTTTACGAGGAGGACGAAATTGTAAAGGAATTGTACAAGGTCAAGGGCTTTGACAATGCGCTTATGTACAACGCGGACAAGCCCCGCCACGACGTCCTTGCGGTGTGCGCTGTAAACGGCGGGAAAATCGTCGGCATGGCGGGGGCAAGCAACGACAGTATGCGGCTTTGGCAGATAGGCATAGACGTTATTCCAGAATACCGGCATATGGGCATTGGCTCGGAGCTTGTGGCGGCTCTCACACAGGCGGTATTTATGCACGGCGCAGTCCCCTACTACAGCACATGGAGTGGCAATATAGCTTCCCAGAACACGGCGAGACGGGCGGGGTATTACCCTGTCTGGACGGAGATCGACGCTTTTGATATTGACAAGCTTTTTCCGAATTTATCGGTGAACGGATAAAAAAACGCCGTCAATTTAATTCAGATTGACGGCGGTTTTTTTATTCCGCTGATATGTATTTTATTTCCAACAAATCAAGCAAATGCCATATAATATCCTCTTCTGTAAAAGCTTCAACGCCCTCGTCCGTTAATTCAACATAAAAATCGTAGCCCTCAATAGCTGGTGAAAAATCTGTATTTTCTCCAAAAGGCTTTTCGGTATATGTTCTCGGCTTACCGTCGGTATAACAGGTATACAGCAAATTATTCTTGATATATGGGTTTTCCGCAAATTTTATTGCAGTGTAGTATTCTCCCAACGGTGCGTCAATTACCGAAATATTCATATTCAAATGCAAAATATTGTCAGGCAAAATTTCAAATTTTATAAAAGTATGCTTCTCGTCAAGCATTTTATAATTGGTATAGCTGTCTCCGCCGTCATAAGTTATTATCGGATAATTTGAATTGTGCAGAACCATTATATCCCTTAAACCGTTGGTAGAGGTTTTTAAAATAAACTCATCTCCATAAATCGGGTCGTCCCAAACTATCGGACGAAAGCTTTCGCCCTCTGTAAGATAAATTTTGTTTACATGACCGTTTCCAATAGCCGCCCCGTCGTGGGTGTACAATGCAGACATAAGATAATCTTCCGCACCGTCGCCGTTAATGTCGAACATCATGCAGCCCAAACCGACAACGGTCAAAGACCATTCCTCGTCATCGCTGCCTATAGAATTTTCCAGCATATCCTCAGCAATAAATTCGGGGAATTTTTTCTTAATAATTTCGTGTAATTCTGCCGTCAGTTTTTCGTCCTGAACAATATCATACGCCCAATAATCCATTGGATTTTCATATTCAAGGCATATTTGTCCTCCCGGGTCGTAACCTTCAAAAATGCTGTATTCTATTTTCCTGTCAATATCGTCCGAGTAAAAATGTGCGTCAAGGACTTCCTGCGGCGGCTGATATTCATAATCAACCTGTTCAGCTACCGTCTGGACGGCAGTCGTTTCCTCTGCGGCTTTTGTTGTGGTTTCCGTGGTTTGATTTTGCGTGGTCGTTGTTTCCGTAACGGTAAAGGTTGTTTCTGTCACGGAAACGGAAGTCTCCGTTTCGGCAGTATTAACTTCTCCGCAGGAACAGAGAAGCGTTAAAGAAATAAGTACGGCAGATAGCTTTTTCATAAAATTCCCCCAAGCGTTACAAAGTATACATAAATTATACATTATTTAATATAAATTGTCAACACAAATACGCCGAAAATCTGAACAATAAATAAATATTGAAAATATTGCTTGCAAATCGGAAAAAATATGTTATAATGGTAATATGTGAATTTTTACAGGAGGATTTTTTAATGAATACAGCTCTTTTAACATTTTTGCTCCGCGCGGAAAACGCGGCTGCTCCCACTGATATGCAGGGACAAGCAGGCACAGCAGGTGCGATGGTTTCCTATCTCGTTATGATGGCGATCGTGTTCGGCTTGATGTATTTCCTTATGATACGTCCCCAGAAGAAAAAGGAAAAGGAACAGCAGGCTATGAAGGAAAGTCTCCAGATCGGCGACGAGGTGACTACTATCGGCGGCATAACGGGAATAGTTATACGTATCAACCGCAATCCCCAGAATCCCCACGATGACACCGTCGTTATCGAAACAGGCGGCGACCGTTCCAAGATAAGGGTAAAGCTTTGGGCAATTTCCGAAAATGCAACGGTTCACGACGCACAGGAAGAAATTGTCAAAAAGGATTAGGTTCTTTTTTACCTCCGACCCGCATAGGCTTTTACAAAGCTTGTGGGACGGAGGTATTTTTATGCGGCGGAAAACCCCTGCGGAGCGTATCCGCATGGAACGGAACATTATAATAATCAGCGCGGTCTTGGCCTGCGTGGGCGCGGTCTTTCTTGCGGTGACGCTGTTTTCGGCGGCGGCTTCCGTTGTGGACTTCAGCGACGGAGCGTTCAACGCGCTTTCAAGCATAGCCCTGTGCGCGGGCTGCTTTGCGGCAAGCTATACGGCGGCGAAAAGACGGCGGCGGGACGGTCTTAAAACAGGTCTTTTATGCGGAGCAATTATTTTCGGGGTACTGCTTTTAGGCGGCTTGATATTTGTTCGGAGCTTTTCCGCGGGAGGCTTTTTTACCAAATTGTTAATAATTATGGTATGTTCTGCGATAGGCGGTATAATTGGAGTTAATAAACAGGGCTGAACAATTCCGTAAATTTTGTAGGGGCGGATTCAAAGGCAGAGCCTTTATCCTTTTAGGCATACTGCATCAATAAATGTAAAATACTCCCATGGGTAACAATACTTCTATATCGCTACTCGTCAAATATCCGCCCGCAAAAGGTTTTCACGCCAACGGGCGGATATAGAATCCGCCCCTACAAGCAAAATTTATTGCAAAGCCACAATTCAGACATATTTAGCGAAATTGTACTAAATTACTATGTTTTAAGGTATGCCATAGTCTATTTTGACTATTGCAAAATGTCACATAATGTGATATAATATTCTCATTATATTTTATTCGGAGGTTGTTTCCCATGAAGCATATCATCACTATCAATAAGGCTAACCTTAAGAAAACCGCTGCTAAGGGCGGCTGCGGCAAGTGTCAGGCTTCCTGCCAGTCTGCCTGCAAGACTTCCTGCACAGTTGCTAATCAGAAGTGCGAGAAGTAAATCGGAAGCAAGAAAATCAGAGGCAAGAAGCAAGAATTTTTATTTTTTAGGTACAATTTCTTGCTTCTTGCCTCTTGCTTCTTACCTCTAAAAGGAGTTTCTATATGATTCACAAGTACAAGCTTAACGGTTTAAATATTGTTCTGGACGTTCACAGCGGCGGCGTTCATCTTGTTGACGAGCTTACCTACGATATGCTCGACAATGTAAGTCCGCCGTTTGAAAAGGAATGTCCCGAAAGGGTCATGGAGAAGCTTTCGCTTTTCTACAAGCCCGAGGATATTGCCTCCTGCTACAGCGAGGTGGCGGAGCTTTACAATGACGGCGTACTCTTTTCCGAGGACGATTATGAGAAATTTGCGGCGTATTCCGTTGCCGCGCCTGTCAAGGCAATGTGTCTGCTTGTTGAGCAGGACTGCAATCTCCGCTGCGAATACTGCTTTGCGGAAACAGGGGATTACGGTCTGGGCAAGCGTATGCACATGGATTTTGAAACAGGCAAAAAGGCTATGGACTTCCTCCTTGAAAATTCGGGAGACAGAGAAAACCTTGAGCTTGACTTTTTCGGCGGCGAGCCCCTTATGAACTGGGACACCGTCAAAAAGCTTGTTGAATACGGCAGAAGCCGTGAAAAGGAGTACGTAAAGCGTTTCCGTTTCACTATTACCACAAACGGTATGCTTCTTACCGAGGACAAAATGGACTTTATCAACAAAGAGATGTCCAACGTTGTACTGTCAGTCGACGGCAGAAAGGAAGTCAACGACCGTGTGAGAAAGCGCATTGACGGCACTGGCTGTTACGACAGGATAATTGACGGCTACAAGGAGATAGTCAAAAAGAGAAATTACGAAAATTACTATGTTCGGGGAACATTTACCAAATATAACCTTGATTTTGCAAACGACGTCCTGCACCTTAACGAGCAGGGCTTCGACCAGATATCCGTTGAGCCTGTGGTATGCGACGCTTCAATGAGCTACGCTATCACGGAAAAAGACCTGCCCGCGATTTTCTCCGAGTATGAGAAGCTTGCTTCTATAATTTTAGAGCATGACAAAAAGGGCAAGCATTTTAATTTCTTCCACTTTATGCTTGACCTCGACCAAGGTCCATGCGCGATAAAAAGGCTGCGGGGCTGCGGAAGCGGAAACGAATATGTTGCGATAACTCCCGAGGGGGACATTTATCCCTGCCACCAGTTTGTTGGTATCAACGAATACAAAATGGGCAACATAAACGAGGGGACGTTTAACACCGAGATCAAAAAGGATTTTGCGGCGGCGCACATTTACAGCAAAGAGGACTGCAAAAAGTGCTGGGCGAAATTCTATTGCAGCGGCGGCTGCAACGCAAACAACTACATTTACACCGGGAACATTCTCACGGCGCACAAGCTTTCCTGCGAACTGGAAAAGAAGCGTCTTGAATGCGCCATTATGATAAAGGCGGCAAAAGCTGCGGAAGCTGCCGAAAATGCGGAAGAGGAAAATTCCGTAAAAGTCTGATAAAAAATTAAGGACGGTGAAAATATGCCGACTCAAAAATTCAGCGCAAGCGACGCAAACAAGAAAAAGATAAAACAGCTTGAAAAAGATATCAAGCTGATGAAAAAAGACCTTGCGAAAACCTTTGCCGAGGCGGAAAAGCCTCCAAAACAAGAAAATAAAATGCTCCCGATATATATAGGCATAGGCGTGCTTGTCCTCTGTGTTGTGATTCTGGCGGTTATTTATTTTTACCTGAATTCGTTAATGGCATAAGAAAAACAAATGAGATCTTTCAGCGTAGTACAGCGTACTATGCTGTTTTCTTTGAAAGGATAACGACATGGTCAATTTTTTAGCGAAAAAGTTTATACACGACTTTGAGAACACCTCCGACAAGAACGTGCGGCAAAGCTACTGCGTTATGGGCGGTATCTTGGGGGCGGTCTGCAACCTTTTCCTTTTCGGATTGAAGCTTGTTATAGGCACGGTCATGAAGAGTATTGCGATAACATCCGACGCGTTCAACAACCTTTCCGACATGGGAAGCTGTATCGTTGCCATAATCGGCTCAAAAATGGCGAACCGTCTCCCCGACCGTGAACACCCTTTCGGACACGGCAGGATAGAGTATATTTCCTCGCTGATAGTTTCCTTTATCATACTGCTTGTGGGCTTCGAGCTGTTCAAATCAAGCTGCGGCAGGATAGCCGATCCCGAGCCGCTTAATTTCAGCGGGGTAATGATATTCATTCTTGCGGCTTCGGTTCTTGTAAAGCTTTGGATGTACTTCTGCTACAATTCTATTGCGAAAAAAATAAATTCGTCGGTTATGAAAGCCTCCGCAAAGGACAGCATAAACGACGTTATTTCCACGTCCGCGGTAATTATTACCACGGTAATAGGAAGCTTCCTGCCGTTCCAGATAGACGGCTTTATCGGCGTTATCATTGCAATATACATCATGTACAGCGGCGTAAACATGGCTAAGGAGACAATTGACCTGCTCCTTGGTATGCCCCCCTCAAAGGAGACAATTGACACCCTTAGCGAAATTATTTTAAGCTCCGAGGAAATCGTTGGCATACACGACCTTATGGTACACGACTACGGTCCGGGAAGAGTTTTCGCCTCGGTACACGCGGAAGTCCCCGACGACGCGGACGTTGTACACATTCACGAGGTAATTGACGCCACGGAACGGCGTATTTTTCTTGAAACAGGAATACAAATGGTTATACATTCCGACCCCATTACCGTGAACAACGAGTATGTGGACGGCATTAAAAAGCAGATACTTGAATGTATCAAGGAAGCCGACCCAACGGCGACAATACATGATTTCAGAATTACCGACGGCGAGAACCGCATTAACGTTATTTTCGACATGGCGGTAAAAGCTCACAACCCTGAAGAACGTCAGAAAATTCTTGAAACGGCAAAAAGGCTTATCTGCGAAAAGGACAGCCGCCTCTGCCCCGTTATAACCGTGGACGAGGTTTTCTATGAGTGACATAAGAAAGCTGACCGTTGACGGCAGGGAGATACTTTGGGTGCTTTCACGGAAAAAGGTCAAAAACGTAAATATGCGCGTAAAGCCCGACGGGATCGTATACATAAGCGCGTCAAGCCGTGTGACTATAGGTTTTATCGAAAAATTTATCTGTGAAAAATCCGATTTCATTTTCTCGGCTTTTGAAAGATTTTCCGCAATTCCGCCTGCTCCAAAGCTTCCGCAGGCTGACGAAACGTACAAAAGCGGCGATACTTTCCGTTATTTCGGGACGGATTATACTTTAAGTATAATAGTTTCCCCCATAGAGGACGTTAAGCTTAGGGGGAAATTAATTCTTGCCGCTGTAAAAAATGAAGAGCGCGTTGGACGTGTTCTGAAAAAATTTTACTCGGAGGAGACTGCGAAAATTTTTGCCGACCTTAACAAACGGACTTACGAGATGTTCCGCGCAAAGGGTTACAACGTTCCTCCTGCGGAAATTCAAATCAGGAGCATGACCTCCCGCTGGGGAAGCTGTCACATCAGCGGCGGAAAAATCGTCATGAACAGCAGGCTTGCCCTTTACCCCGAGGTATGCGCGGCGTATGTTTTTATCCACGAGTACGCTCACTTTATCGTGCCGAACCACAGCAAGGATTTTTACGCTGTTGTGGGCGACCTTATGCCCGATTATAAGATCTGCGTTAATATGCTGAAAAACTGACGGACCTGCAATTGCTAAAAATCATAATGTATGTAAGGATATAGAAATTTTTCAAAATATTGTTAAAAACAAATACAGAGTATCATAAAAACAGGTATCGAAAAAAATTCGATACCCGTTTTATTTTTTGTTAATTTTTAAACGCCAGATAGCTGATATCGCCGCCGTTCATGCCGCCCATGCTGAAAATCAGTTCTTTATCGGCATATTTGTCCTCTATCATAAATCCGATCTTAACGGTGCGTTCCTCATAAGGCGCAAAATTTAACATATAAGCGTTTTTCCCGCCGTTATCCTTGGGACTTATATAAGCAGGTTCGCCGCCGTTCAAGGTTATCGTTACATCGTCTGCGGGGACTAATTTTTCATAGCCCGCGAATAATTGAAGCTCCTCGCCGCGGTTATTTCTTATTGTGTAATCAAACACAACAAGGGTCATATTGCTGATATTTCCGTTTTCGTCTATTCTGTGGGAATTGGTTTCATAGGGGCTGAAAACATCTCCCGTCAGGTCGAGGTCGTTTACATTTTTAATTAATGTGTAATCGGAAACGGTCACGGAGAATTTTCCGCCCTCTGTTTCAATATAGCTTCCAGCGGGATTTACGGAAACATTATCAGCGGTCAGCTTTATACGGTTTTCCTCCACCCACCTTTCGGCTTCTTCCATTGAGGGAATATATTCGGGTTCGCTGCGGACATATTCGGAATTAACAATGCTGCTTCTGTAACCGCCGTCAATTTTAAAGGTAAAGGAACATATTTCGGGAAATCCGTCTTTATACAAGTCTTTCAGCGTAAGAGTAAGGCTCTCAGTATTTTTCAGCGGGGAATCAAACTCGCCGCTTCCCATATATTCAAGTTCATTTCCGTGGTTGTCGGCAAGCGTCCATGACACATCATTATCGGACGGCTTGGATAGGTCTATCATTGTTTTCAAGGGCGTAACGGTTACAGAATTAAGAACATACCCCGCCTTTTCCTCGCCTATTTCATAGGTTTTTACAAGACCGTTTTTCCTGCTGACATTGAATTTGCAGGAAATATCCGCCGCGACAGTATCGGGAGCTTGCCCCACATACATAGGGTCTTCCGCGTCATAGTTAAATACCATTATATTTCTGCTTCCGCAGACAGAATTCAATTTTATCTCCATATCAAAATTATCGCTGTCCGGAAGAACGTCGGCTTTAAAATTTATCATTCCCACAAAGGAGTTTTCGCCGCATTTACCCGCGCTGATAATTCTGACGCTTTCGTAAAATTTTTCCTCGCCCCACACAAGCCTTTTGCCGTCCGCATAAAGCTCGAAGTCCTCCGAAGATAATCCCGTATAATCGGAAAAAACGGGGGCGTCGGATTCAAACATAAAATATATTGCTATGTCCTCTCCGTCAAAGTAAACGTCCTGAACGTTAAATATAATGTTATTTTCCGTATCTTCCGCAGATACGTTTATGCTTTCCGCAAGCTCGGCGACAGCGTCATTATGCTCTATAGGCTCTTTGCTGAAGCTGCCCATTAAAAATTCAATCGCGCTCCTTACAGCGGGAATATGCTCCGCCATAACGGGGATTGAAATAGCTATTGCAGCAGCCGCGGCGCATAACGAAATAATAACGGTTTTCTTTATAGATTTTTTCGGCTTTAGGTAAGTGTTTTCCATATTTAAAATTCTCCTTTCAATTCTTTCTTTCATAGCGTCGTCAGGTTCAAACCTTGAAATAATGTCGGTAAATTCACGCCTGTCCATACAGCTCACCCTTTTCAATATCAAGTTTTAGTTTATCTCTTCCTCTTTTGAGCCGCATTTTAACGGCTGATACGGAAATCGACAAAATATCGGCAATTTCCTCCACAGAATAATTATCATAGTACCGAAGATAGAGTACTATCCTATATTCGCGCTTTAGGGAAAAAAGTATCTCCGCATTGCTATACTCAAAGGGAACGGACAAATATCTGCTTACGTCCTCAATATCGAGAGAGAACCTTCTGTCAAACCGTTTGAGAATATCCTTGCAGACATTGCCCGCCGTGCGTATCAGCCAGCGTTTTTCATGTTCGCTGTCATTAAATTTCGGGGACTTGTACAGAAGCCGCATAAAAACTTCCTGCATTACGTCCTCCGCGTCCGCCGTGTTTCCCATATATGTCATAGCGATCTTAAATATCATACTGCCGTATCTGTCGTATTTCTGTGAGAAATCTTCTTTAACGTCCCGCATACATTTCCTCCATTCATTATGGTTTGGAATATTCCGTTTTTTGCACTGCACCTATAAAACGAATGAAAAACCGTTTTGGTCACATATAAATAAAAATTTTTTATCTTAGAAAAAAATTGCCGCCATTGCTATAAACGGCGGCATGGGCAAAGGCTAAGCCTTTTTTTATATTTGTTTGGAAGCTCCCGCTTTGAAGATACGCATTACAACTATGACCGCCGCAGCCGCAAGAATTACCTCCGCGGTAAGCTGGGCATAGGCGAGACCGTAAAGCGGGAAAAGATAGTTCAGCAAAAACAGGGCGGGTATTTCCAGCACGATTTTCCGCAGTATGGCGAACACGAGAGCCTTGCTTCCGAAGCCGCAGGACTGGAAAATTCCCACAGCAAGAAAATCTATGCACAGGAAAGGTATTCCCAGACAGAAGCCCCGCAGGAATCTCGTTCCGTAGGCGACCACCGCCGGGTCTTCCATGAACCATTCGGTAAGAGTTCCCGAAAAAATGTAGTAGAAAACCGTTACCGCCGTGAGAAAAACAAGCATTATCTTTGCCGTGAACATTACGGACTGCTTCATGCGGTCGGAATTTCCGCTTGCGTAATTGTAGCTGACAAGGGGCATTATTCCCTGGGAAAAGCCAAACGCTATCTGAACGGGAAGCATATTGACCTTTTGGACGATACCCATTGCCGCGATCGCGCTGTCGCCGAAATCCGAGGTAAAGTTGTTCAGCACGGTCATTCCCGTGACGTTCAGGAGGTTCTGCACCGAGGCGGGGATACCAACGGCGAAAATCCCTAAAATAATTTTACTGTTGAAACGCAAAGCCCTTGGGTCAACGCAGACGTAAGTTTTTCCGCGTTTTATGAAAAGCAGTACGAAAAAGTACAGACAGGCTATGCAGTTGGAAATAAACGTGGCAAGACCTGCTCCCGCCGCGCCCATGTCAAGTCCCCGCGGAAGAATAAAAATCGGGTCGAGGAGCATGTTGAGAATACACCCACTCATTGTACCGATGCTTGCGTGGAGGGAAGCCCCCTCGGAACGAACCATATAGGCAAGGACGACGTTTAGAATTGCGGGGGCTGCGCCGCAGGTAACAGTCCATTTGAGGTACTCTGCGGTAGCGGCGGCCGTAACGCTGTCCGCGCCCAGAATTTTCAGCAGTGGGACTTTAAACGACGTGTACAGCACAGAAAAAAGTATTCCGCTGACAAGGGCGCAGTAAAAGCCGAACACAGAGCTCTCCCTGACAGCAGAAAAATCCTTTCTGCCAAGTCCCCTGCTCATCATGCTTGACGAGCCAACTCCGAAAAGGTTGTTCACCGCATTGAACGCCAGCAGTACGGGTGCGGCAAGAGCCACCGCCGCGCTTTGGACGGAGTCGTTCAGCATTCCCACAAAATAGGTATCCGCAAGGTTGTATATAACCATTACCAGCGAACTGATGACAGTCGGCACGGAGAGGGTCATCACCGCTTTGGCAATGGGTGTGGTTTCAAAAAGCTGTGTTTTTCCTGTATCTTCCATAAGTCCTCCATAATTGCTGTTTCTGTAATTTTTTCTTGAAACAATTACAATTATATCACATCTGCCGCATAAATTCAACACAAAATTTGCATTGACAACGACCGCGCTTTGCTGTATAATGTATACTGTATATTACTATATTTGGGGTGGAAAGGAAATCATCATGCCCGAAAATGAAAAGAAGTCCCCCAAAAAGGGAAAATCCTTTATGGACGTTTACCGAGAGGTGAACGCAAAAGAACACGCCGAAGAGCTGAAACGCGAAGCCGAGCTTGAAGCACAGCGCGCGGAGCGTGAACGCCGTCAGCGTGAAAATTACGAGGCAAAGCTGCGGCAGGAGCGTCTGGAGCTTTTAAAGCTGAAGCAGGGCGTTATTGCCGAGGAAGAGATAGCATACGAAAAAGAACCCGAAAAGCACTACACGATTTGGCAGAGGATAGGCAACTTTTTTTACCACAACAAGATATATATTATTTTCGGGACGCTGCTTGCGGCTTTGGCGGCTTTCCTTATTTACGACTATGTTTCCACCGTCCGTCCCGACGCGGTGGTTATGATAATAGCTTCGGACGGCGAGTTCAATTTCATTACCGAGGATATTTCAAGCCTTTTGGGACAGTACTGCGCCGACAACAACGGCGACGGCAAAATAAGCGTCAGGGTAAGCTATCTTCCCGCCGCGCCAAGCGAGGATTCGGTCAGTATGTACTATCAGCAGGCCGACCAGACCAAGCTTCTGGCGGAATTTCAAGGCACGGAGGCTATTATGGTCATGGGCGACTATGAAGCCTGCGAGGTGCTGGGCATTACGGAGGGCGTGCTTGCCGACCTCAGCGGATATTTCCCCGACGACGAAAATGTTACGGAGCTTGGTTATATGCTAAGCGGAACGGATTTTGCAAAAGATATCGGCTACGAGGGTCTTGCGGACAATATTTTCCTCGGCTTCAGACAGCCTAAAAAGGGCGGCTTCGGCACAAGCGAAAAGGATTTTCAGAAAAATTTTGACAATGCCATAGAGCTTTGGAGAAATTACCTTAGCGGCAATGTCGCAGACCCTGCCGCGGACGCGGATAAGACAGCAGAATAACGGAGGTTCTTTATGGACAGATTCAAGCTTGAAATTGATGTTGAAATAAAAGATATACCGCATTTGGA
>JAAVHM010000075.1 GCA_014799675.1 Ruminococcus sp.
GAGTCTGAATAAAGAACCGTGTAAATGCCAATAATAACCACAAATAAAATAATGGAGGAAATTGGTATGAAAACAAGAAATCACGGATTAGACGAAAGAGAAATGGAACTAGTAAAGCTTCTTATGGCAGATTGCAAAAGCACTGGAGACATTCAGGCTAAACTGAAAAAATTATTCGCAGGAACGATCGAGCAAATGCTTGAAGCAGAAATGGACGAACATCTGGGTTACGAGAAAAATTCTGTAGAGGGAAACAACTCCGGAAACAGCAGGAACGGCTATGTAAAAAAGACAATAAGCAGCGATTACGGCGACTGCGAAATATCTGTACCCCGTGACAGAAACGGAGAATTTGAGCCGAAAGTGGTTGAGAAAAGACAGACTCGGACGGACGAAATTGAGCAGAAAATTATGGCGATGTACGCAAAAGGAATGTCACAGCGTGACATTGAGGATACACTGCGAGATATATATGGTTCTGACATTTCACAGGGCATGATCTCGAAGATAACAGACAGGATTTTGCCGGAAGTCAATGAATGGCAGAACCGTCCCTTGGACAAAATTTACCCCGTAATTTTCTTTGACGGGATAGTTTTTAATTCCAGAAAAGACAACAAAATTGTCAGCAAATGTGTGTATTCTGTACTTGGAATCAACATGGAGGGACAGAAAGAAATTTTGGGTACGTGGATATCGGAAAATGAGTCGGCAAGTTTCTATGCAAGCATATGTTCAGACCTGAAAAACCGCGGTGTTACGGACATTTTCATAGCCTGCCACGATAATTTGACAGGTCTGAATGAAGCAATCAAATCAATATTTCCGAGGACTAAAAATCAGTTGTGTATCGTTCATCAGATAAGAAATTCCTGCAAATTTGTACCATACAAAGACAGAAAAGCAGTGTGTGCCGATTTAAAGAAAATTTACGGTGCAATTAATCTTGACGATGCAGAATTTGCAAAGGAAGAATTCCGTGAAAAGTGGGATAAAAAGTACCCAAATATTCTCAAATCATGGGATAAAAACTGGGCTGAACTGACTGCATTTTTTGAATTTCCTCATGAGATTCGGAGAATAATATATACGACAAACACAGTTGAATCATATCATAGAATGGTACGGAAATTTACGAAATCAAAGGCGATCTTCCCCACGGACGACTCGATACGCAAGGTGGTTTATATGAGCGTCTGCGAGATCTCAAAAAAGTGGACAATGCCTGTCCGTGATTGGGGGCTTGCGTATTCACAGTTTGCTATTTTCTTTGAGGACAGACTGGCAGCCTAAACTGGCAGCCTGACAGCTGTTGGGGCTCTGCCCCAAACCCCGAGGTTTATCCGCTTGGGAATACCCGACGAAGAAAAACAGCGGTATTATACCGCTGCTCTTCGCCGTAATATTCCGCAGCCTGCGTTGGGTCGCTCCTCAGCGTTGTCTCCTTTTTGACTGCTTTTTTAGTCTTGACATTTTTATCCTGATAAATGCATTTACACAGTTTGTTTTTCAGAACCAAATAAGAGTATGATTTTTAAACTGTGTAAATGTCGAAAAATGTCACAACCGCGCTGTCATTATATCACAAATTATGTCGTTATCAAGACTAAAATGTATGTCGAAGACAGTCTTGACAACGACATAATTTGTGATTTCTTAGCAATTAAGCGGTTGTGCCGTCATAATGTGTCATAACAGTGTACACAAAAATAAAATCATAACCTGAGAAAGTGTATATTGATGATATAGATGGTTTAATTAAAAAACTTTTTCCTTGTGATGTTCAGCTTATATCAATGTCAACAGGTGATAAAATAGAAACCATTCTCTAAATTGTATTATACCACAAAAGCAAAATTTTGTCAAATAATAGAACGCGGGATTATTTAACGCTTACGGTATTTTTTTCGTCCTTAAAATTATCTGCTTGATTTTTTCTGTAATTTATAGTATTATATCATAAAGAGAAATTTTATTTATATATTTTCAGGAGGATATATCATGTTTGAGATCAAGGAGCAATTTTATCTTGACGGGAAACCCTTCCGTATAATTTCGGGAGCGATACACTATTTCAGGACAGTTCCCGAATACTGGCGCGACCGTCTGGAGAAGCTGGTAAATATGGGCTGTAACACTGTCGAAACTTACATTCCGTGGAATTTTCACGAACCTAACAAGGGCGAATTTTTGTGGGACGGCGCGCGGGATATTTGCGGATTTATCGAGACCGCAAAGGAACTGGGGCTGTATATGATAATTCGTCCCTCTCCCTATATCTGCGCTGAATGGGAATTCGGCGGACTTCCCGCATGGCTTCTTAAGGACAGAAATATGCGGCTTCGCTGTTCTTACAAGCCTTACCTTGACGCGGTAAGGGACTATTACAGCGTGCTTATTCCAAAGCTTGCGCCTTATCAGATCGACAAGGGCGGAAATATAATTCTGGTGCAGATAGAAAACGAGTACGGCTATTACGGCAACGACACGGCGTACCTTGAATTCCTGCGGGACACCATGCGGGAACTTGGAATAACCGTCCCATTTGCGACCTCGGACGGTCCTTGGAGCGAGCCTGTTTTCAAGTCGGGCATAGTGGGGGACGCGCTCCCTACGGGAAATTTCGGTTCGGGCGCGGAATGGCAGTTCGGGCAGATGAAAAAATTTATGGGAGACGACAAGCCACTGATGTGTATGGAATTCTGGAACGGCTGGTTTGACGCATGGGGTGAGGAACACCACACCACTGCTCCAGAGAAAGCAAACGCCGAGCTTGACGAGCTTCTTAAGCGGGGAAGCCTTAACTTTTATATGTTCGAGGGCGGCACGAATTTCGGCTTTATGAGTGGAAGAAACTGCGGAAACAAGACCGCCGATGTGACCTCCTACGACTATGACGCCCCTCTCACCGAGGACGGTCAGATAACCGAAAAATACAAGCTTTTCAAGGAGACTATCTCAAAATATGAGACCGTTCGGGAAGTCCCTCTGACAACGGAAATAAAAAGAATAGCCTACGGCGAAATTTCCTGCATGGGGAAAGCCGATTTGTTTTCGGTAATTGAAAAAATTGCCGAGCCTGTGAAGTCCCCCTACCCATTGACAATGGAGGATATCGGGCAGAATTACGGTTACATTTTATACCGCCTGAACGTCAGGGACAACGAGACCGTGAACGAGGTACGCCTCGAAAACGCGGCGGACAGAGTTAATTGCTATCATGACGGAGAGTACTTATATACGGCGTTTGCGGAAAATATCCACGAAAAATTTGAGCCGACAGCAAAAAAAGCAGGGGGAAAGATCGACCTGCTTTGCGAAAATATAGGACGCGAAAATTTCGGCACGGGACTTGAAAATCAGCGCAAGGGAATTTCGGGCGGCGTTAAGATAAACGACCACCGTTATTTCGGGTACGAGATTTTCCCGCTTCCCCTTGACGAAAAACAGCTTGAAAAAATCGACTTTGCCGAAAGTGATTTGAAGAACGTCCCCGCGTTTTATAAGTTTGAATTTGAAGCAAACGAGCTTGGGGACACGTTCCTTGATACCGAGGGCTTCGGAAAAGGCTGCGCGTTTATAAACGGCTTTAATCTCGGACGCTTCTGGGAGACAGGTCCGCAGAAACGGCTTTATGTTCCTGCTCCCCTGCTGAAAAAGAGCAAAAACACTATTATAATTTTTGAGACAGAGGGCGTTTCGGCGGAAAAAATTACTCTTGCGGGAGAGCCGTGTCTTGGCTGAAAACAGGCGCGGGCAATCATGCCATGAATAAATTATAATCAACAGGACATAAATCAGAAGCTATGTCCTGTTGATCTTTCTGTATTCTTTCGGCGTACAGCCCACTATCTTTCTGAACTGTCTGTTGAAATTGGAAAGATTTCTGAAACCGCACTCAAAGGCGGTCTCCGCGGCTGTCTTGTCCGTTTTGGAAAGTATTTCGCAGGCTTTCTTTATTCTCAGCTGGGAAAGATATTCTATAGCCCCCACGCCTGCCGCCTCTTTAAATCGGTTCATGAAATAGCTTTTGCTCAGGTGGGCGGCTTCCGCAAGAATATCCACGGTAACGGCTTCCGCAAAATTCTCGTTCATATATTCTATGGCGGGACGTATCATCTCGCTTCTGCTTACGGCGTTTTCGTCTGTACGCAAAATATCCCCGCTTTCCCCAAGCAGCCAGAAAAAACGCAGCAATTCGCTTTTCATAAGCATATCAAGCTGCGGGGTATTGCCCTTGGCGCAGGAAAAAATATTCTCCGCCGCGGTTTTCAGTTCGCTGTAATAAATATGCTCTTTTGTGATCTGCGTGTTTATTTCGGCTCTGCCGTTTGCAATGGGTTTAATACATTCCGCGGCGCAGCGGTCGTTTTCCGAGATACCCAGCATTTCGGGGCTGAATACAACAGTGTCGTAACGCTGCCTGTGATCTCCGTGCGGATAAACGGCATGGAGCATATTCGGCGGCACTATTATTATATCGCCCTCCGAGGAAATAAACTTTTTGTCCCCGCATATAAATTCGGCGCGGCCCGAAATAATAAAATTTATCTCAAACTCGCTGTGCCAATGAAGCGGCACGCTTGCAAAATAATCGGGAATAAAGCACTTGTAGAAGCTGAACGGCACAAGCTGAGAGCTGTGCTGTCTTTTTTCTTCGGAAGTCATTTTGCATATCCTCCAAAAGTATTATAGTATTATAAATCGGTATTATTTTACTTGATTTTTGCAGTAATTTATAGTATTATACCATAAAGAGATAAATTTTTCAAGCTTAAAAAAATTACTTTGAAAGGATAATTATTTATGAGTACTTCAAAACAGCCCGCATGGCTTGACAATGCGATCTTTTACGAAATTTACCCCCAGTCATTCTGCGACAGCAACGGCGACGGCATAGGCGACTTTAACGGAATTATTTCAAAGCTTGACTACATAAAGGGTCTTGGCTGCAACGCTATATGGATGAACCCCTGCTTTGAGTCTCCATTCGGCGACGCGGGTTATGACGTTTCGGACTATTACCAAGCCGCGCCGAGATACGGCACTAACGAGGATTTGAAGCGGCTTTTTGAGGAAGTCCACAAGCGTGATATGCACATTCTGCTTGACCTTGTTCCGGGACACACTTCCGTGGAGCATAAGTGGTTCAGGGAGTCCATGAAAGCAGAGAAAAACGCTTACACCGACCGCTACGTCTGGACGGACAGCATTTGGGAAGAACCGCAAGGCATGGGCTGTATCCGCGGCATTTCCGACAGGGACGGTTCCTGCGCGGTAAACTTTTTCTCACATCAGCCCGCGCTGAATTACGGCTTCTACAAATGCGACAGACCGTGGCAGCAGTCCGCGGACAGCGAGGGGGCTATTGCCACCCTTGAAGAATTAAAAAATATCATGCGCTTCTGGCTTGGAATGGGCTGCGACGGCTTCCGTGTGGATATGGCAGGCTCGCTGGTAAAGCACGACGAGGAGGGCAAGGGAACGATTAAACTCTGGCAGAACGTCCGCGAATTTTTAGATAGAGAATTTCCCAACGCCGCAATGGTCTCCGAGTGGGGAGAGCCTGACAAGTCCTTGCAGGGGGGCTTCCATATGGATTTCCTGCTGCATTTCGGTCCGTCCCATTACAACGACCTGTTCCGCTGTGAAGAGCCGTTTTTCTCCAATAGGGGCAAGGGGGACGTTTCCGAATTCGTGAAAAAATATGTGGAGAATTACGAAAAATCAGAGAAAAAGGGACTTATATGCATACCCTCGGGAAATCACGATATGGACAGACTTGCCCGCAGTATTCAGGGCGAAAATCTGAAAATCGCATTTGCGTTTTTGCTGTCAATGCCCGGCGCGCCGTTCATTTACTACGGCGACGAAATTGGTATGCGTTATGTTGAAAATCTTGCCTCGGTAGAGGGCGGCTACGGCAGAACAGGCTCACGCTCACCCATGCAGTGGGACGATACCACAAACGCGGGCTTCAGCTCCGCCCCGACGGAAAAGCTTTACATCAAACAGGACGAAAGTCCCGACAGACCCACGGTCAAGGCGCAGATGTCGGAGGTCAATTCTCTTTACAGCGAAATAAAGAAGCTTATCGGCATAAGGCAGTCTCACGCGGCTTTGCAGAGCAAGGGCGAGATAGAGTTCCTGTACGCCGAAAAGGACGCGTATCCGCTGGCATATTTGCGGAGCGCGGGAGAGGAAAAAATTCTCGTGATAATAAATCCTGCGGACAGGGAGGTCTCCTTTGACTGCGGATATTCGCCGAAAGAGAAGCTTTACTCCTTTGGCGGAGAGATTTCCGAAAGGGTTGGGGAAATAACCGTGCCGCCCTGCTTTGCGGGATATTACAGGGTTTAACAAAAAAACGCGGCACAGTCGGTATTTTTAATTGAATTATAAGAACAAAAAGCTCCGCTTACAGAAATGCAAGCGGAGCAAATTTTATATAAATTTATCTGTCTATCATATCAAATCTGTCCAATTTTTCTAACATGGCAAGGGTGAGGTATGTTTCGTATTTAGTCTGTAATTTCCGCAAGCCCTCGTCATCTCCGAAAGACCAGCCCAGAGGGTATCGACCGTCGTCGCTTTGCTGACCCATTCTGTATTTCAGCGAGTCAAGGACTAAGTCCTTTACTGCGGGAAAAACAACGCTTTTCGGGTGTTTTACCACATCGCAGGGCAAATGGACATAATCATTGTCCGATCTTGCAAAATCAAGCTCCATAAAAGCGGTAGGGTTCTGACGCAGAATTGAGGTCAGCTTGTCCGCTGTTTCCTTGTCTTTCAAGCAGGGTACAAACCATTGAAAATACTCAAGATCATACGGCTCGCCCTTGTCGAAAATTTCCTTGTTGTAATCTGGCGAATTTTTGTCCCAATATATGCTCTGTGGGGTATTTTATTATATCTTTGTACAATTCTTTAGGCACAAGCTCGGAATAATACGCAGCAAATGCCGCAAAGCCAAGCTCTTTCATTGGCGTTATAATTCATGATACGCTCGTCGTCGTCTTTCGGCGGCGTAACGGCTTCCCCGCTGTATTCCACCCAGAAGCAGTGCGCGCCGTCGTTGACTTCGGGGACAACGACTTCGCCCCAGTTCCCTATCTCGGGAATATAAAGCCCCAGAATATATTTCATCATATTCTGAATAAGCGGGTGATTTGCAGGCGGCTTTTCTTTCAGATTTAGAATATATTTAACAGCGATCTCCGTGGCTTTCAGACACGGACCCTGATAGTCGAATTCGTAATAAATACCGCCGAAGCCGCCGTTTTCGTGCTGATATTTTTGCAGTACATTTAAAAATTCGTTTGTGTCATTGCCCTCAAAAAGATATCTGAACCATGCGCGGTTTATTTCGTCGCCGTTGGCGAATATGTAATCCCGTGACTTGATAAAATTTTCGTGACTTAGCTTGACCATGATTTACTGCGCCTCCTGTATTTTTTATTATAACACATATTGTTGGTTTTGTATTGTAAAAATCCGACATCATTGCAATAAAACAACAAGCTCGCTGTAAGTATCGTCAATATTCTTCTGTATTTCCGCAGTGCTTTCGGGCGTTCCGTAGCCTCGGTAAAAGCCTTCTGTTTTCATGGTAAGATATAAAAGAAGATCGTACCACAATATCCTGCGTTTTTCCGCATATGAAAATTCGGTCTGACCGTATCCTTTCAGCATATTGATATTTCTCTTATCGCTTCTGAAAAGTGCGTCGAGCAGCGGTTCTGCCCACATTGCACGCTCCCAGTCGATGATACCGCAAATATGCTTGTCCGCAACAAAAATATTGCCCTCCCACATATCCATATGGGTAAGAGCCGCTTGCTTTACCTCGTCAAAATATTTTTTATCATTTTCAAGAAGCGGAAATATTTCCTCGGGGCTTGGCTTTATCGGGATATCCCTTGCTTTCATATCGTGCAGGACATTTTCAAAAAGCTTATGTACAAAATCATAGAGACAGTCAAACTGATATTCCTCCGAGCCGAGGAAGCCAAAACGCGAGTTTGTCACAGAGGCGATACGGCGTTCAACCTGACCGCTTTCAAAATCAAGCTGCGCCAATTCTTCCTCTGTAAAACTGTCGTGCAGGGAAAAGCAGCTTTGCCCCTCCAAAGCCTCCATAAAAAAATATGTGCCGCTGCATATCGTCCTGCTTTTGTCGTAATACTGCACCTCGGCGGCCCTTACCGCGCCGCTGTCCCGCATAATCCGCATTGCCCTTACTTCTGTCTCCATCATATTTATTTCGTTTGACAAGTAACCCTCGCTGCTGCCAGAAGCGACCTTAAGTATACTCCGGCTGCCGTCTGTAAAATCAATACGGTATGCGGTGTTGCACAAGCCCTCTGTCAGTTCCTCGGCGGTCTTAACGTTTTTTTCGGGAAATGCTTTTTTTGCCATTTGGCATATTGTTTCAAATGAAAGTTTATTTTTAGTAACTGACATAATTATTTTCTCCCTGCCCTTTATTTGAAATAAAGTATATCACTTAAAGTTTGTAAAGTCAAGGAATTTCAGCCGAAATTTTATAAAAAAGCTCCGCTTACAAAAATGCAAGCGGAGCGTAATTTTTTATAAAGACTTATAGAAGTAAAATTACTTCTGATCCTTGATTGCAGCCTGTGCAGCAGCCAGTCTTGCGATAGGCACGCGGAAAGGCGAGCAGGATACGTAAGTCATGCCAAGGCTGTGGCAGAACTCAACAGATGTGGGATCGCCGCCGTGCTCACCGCAGATACCGATGTGCATTTCGGGACGAACCTTCTTGCCCATTTCGATAGCCATTTTCATGAGCTTGCCAACGCCTGTCTGGTCGAGCTTAGCGAAAGGATCGTTCTCAAAGATCTTAGCGTCATAGTAAGCGTCGAGGAACTTGCCTGCGTCGTCACGTGAGAAGCCGAAGGTCATCTGTGTAAGGTCGTTTGTACCGAAGCAGAAGAACTCAGCTTCCTTAGCGATCTCGTCAGCTGTAAGAGCAGCACGAGGAATTTCGATCATTGTACCAACCTCGTACTTGAGGTCTGCGCCTGCGTTCTTGATAACCTCGTCAGCAGTTGCAACAACGATATCCTTAACGTACTTCAGCTCCTTGATCTCGCCAACCAGCGGGATCATGATCTCGGGTACGATGTTCCAGTCGGGGTGCTTTTTCTTAACATTGATAGCAGCCTTGATAACAGCCTTTGTCTGCATCTTTGCGATCTCGGGGTATGTTACTGCAAGACGGCATCCTCTGTGACCCATCATTGGGTTGAACTCGTGGAGGGAAGCGATGATAGCCTTGATAGTATCAACGGACTTGCCCTGTGCCTTTGCGAGAGCCTCAATGTCAGCTTCCTCTGTAGGAACGAATTCGTGGAGAGGAGGATCCAGGAAACGGATTGTAACGGGGTTGCCCTCGAGAGCTTCATAAAGAGCCTCAAAGTCGCCCTGCTGCATAGGTTCGATCTTGTCAAGTGCAGCTTCTCTCTCTTCAACTGTATCGGAGCAGATCATCTCACGGAAAGCAGCGATACGGTCAGCCTCGAAGAACATATGCTCTGTACGGCAGAGACCGATACCCTCTGCGCCAAGCTCGCGAGCCTTCTGCGCGTCCTTGGGAGTATCTGCGTTTGTTCTTACCTTGAGCTTTCTGTACTTGTCAGCCCAAGCCATAATTCTTCCGAACTCGCCGGCAATTGTAGCGTCAACGGTAGGGATCTGACCGTCGTAAATGTTACCTGTAGAACCGTCGATAGAGATCCAGTCGCCCTCGTGGTAGGTCTTGCCTGCCAATTCAAACTTCTTGTTCTCTTCGTCCATATTGATAGCAGCGCAGCCCGATACACAGCAAGTACCCATACCACGTGCAACAACAGCAGCGTGAGAAGTCATACCGCCGCGAACTGTAAGAATACCCTGTGAAGCCTTCATACCTGTGATATCTTCGGGAGAAGTTTCAAGACGAACAAGAACAACCTTTTCGCCCTTAGCTTTCCATGCCTCTGCGTCCTCAGCTGTGAATACGATCTTACCGCAAGCAGCTCCGGGAGAAGCGCCGAGACCCTTACCAACAGGAGTTGCAGCCTTAAGAGCAGCAGCGTCGAACTGTGGGTGGAGAAGTGTATCAAGGTTTCTTGGGTCGATCATAGCAACAGCTTCCTGCTCGGTTCTCATGCCCTCGTCAACGAGGTCGCAGGCGATCTTAAGAGCAGCCTGTGCAGTTCTCTTGCCGTTACGTGTCTGGAGCATATAAAGCTTGCCGTGCTCAACGGTGAACTCCATATCCTGCATATCTCTGTAGTGCTTTTCAAGTGTGGAGCAAACCTCTGTGAACTGCTTGAATGCCTCGGGGAATTTCTGCTCCATTTCGTTGATGTGCATAGGTGTACGAACGCCTGCAACAACGTCCTCGCCCTGTGCGTTTGTAAGGAACTCGCCGAAGAGACCCTTTGCGCCTGTAGCGGGGTCACGTGTGAATGCAACGCCTGTACCGCAGTCGTCGCCCATGTTACCGAATGCCATAGACTGTACGTTTACGGCAGTACCCCAAGAGTAAGGGATATCGTTGTCACGGCGGTAAACGTTAGCACGGGGGTTGTCCCATGAACGGAAAACAGCCTTTACAGCGCCCATGAGCTGCTCCTTAGGATCGGAGGGGAAGTCCTGACCGATCTTGGACTTGTATTCAGCCTTGAACTGGTTTGCAAGCTCCTTAAGGTCGTCGGCTGTAAGGTCAACGTCCTGCTTAACGCCCTTCTTTTCTTTCATAGCGTCGATAAGCTGCTCGAAATATTTCTTGCCGACTTCCATAACAACGTCGGAATACATCTGGATAAATCTTCTGTAGCAGTCCCAAGCCCAGCGGGGATTGTTGGACTGTTTAGCCATTACTTCAACAACGTCCTCGTTAAGACCGAGGTTAAGGATAGTGTCCATCATACCGGGCATTGAAGCTCTTGCGCCTGAACGAACGGAAACGAGAAGAGGGTTCTCCTTATCGCCGAATTTCTTTCCTGTGATACCTTCCATTTTGCCGATGTACTCATTGATCTCAGCAAAAATCTCATCATTGATCTTTCTTCCGTCCTCGTAGTACTGAGTACACGCCTCGGTAGTGATCGTGAAGCCCTGAGGAACGGGGAGACCGATGTTGGTCATTTCGGCAAGGTTTGCGCCTTTACCGCCCAGGAGCTCTCTCATGTCTGCATTGCCCTCGGAGAAGAGATAACAATATTTTTTAGCCATTGGTATTACCTCCAAAAAATAATATTTATTCGTATGAGAAGAATATTTGCCAAAATAAGGAAATATTTTTGAACGCGTATTTTCGCATACGACCATAAATATATTATAACAGATATTCTTTCCATTTTCCATACTGATTGGCAGGAAATTTAAGGGCATTTTTTTGTGCAATTTGCACAATAAATCCAAAGCAGAGGAAAAACCTCGGATTTTGCTTGAAAAATCTTTCGGATTATGGCATAATGTATAGTGTAAAGTTGATAGTTGACAGTTGACAGTTTGTTGGAAAAGGCTGGGTTTTTATGAACAATGAAACGACCTGCGGTCTGAAAAATTCATATATAGAAGCCTACCTCGGCGAAAAGGAAGCTTCACGCTGTCTGCACGAATGGCAGGGCGGCAGGCTTCGCTTCGATCCTTTTGCGTTTATATTTTCGTTTTTTTACTGTTTCAGAAAAAAGATGTACAAGGAATTTGCCGTGTTTCTGGCAATTTCCGCAATACTTCCTCTTGCGGCGGGGCTGATCACAGGCGTTGTCAGCGTGCGCTCCGACTATAGATATAAAGACGCCGAGCTTTCACAGGTGTTTGACGAGCTTTCGGAACCTGCTATTGCATATTTTACGCACAACAGCAGAAGCTGTCTGCGAGAGCCCGACGGATTTTATATAAACAACGACCACTCGTTTAATTTCCGTATTGCAAGACTTGCCGCGCTCATAGTGATAAATATTTTCTGCGGGCTGAGCTTCAACCGTCTGTATAAAAGAAAAACCGAAAAGGAAATTTTGAAGCAGCTTTCACTTATAAAGACTGACGATGAAGCCGCACAGGAAAATATTCTGCGGAAAGCCGGCAGGGAGCTTAAATGTCCCGATATCGGAAACGTTTTTGTTTTTCTGCTGTGGGCTGCGCTTGTTTCCGCACCGTTTTTGCAAATGGTGTTTGAACCGCTTATGCTGTATTTTTATGTCAAAGCTATGTAAAACGCAAAGGAGTTTTCTTATGAACAGCGAAACGACCTGCGGTCTGAAAAATTCATATATAGAAGCCTACCTCGGCGAAAGGGAAGCCGAAAGATGTATACGCAAATGGCGCAGGCTTGAAAAAAGACATTGGATAAGCTTCAACCCTGCGGCATGGCTGTTCTCCTTTTTGTGGCTGTTCCATAAGAAAATGCACAGGGAATTTGCCGTGTTTTTGGCGGCGTTCCTTATCATGCCCGTTATTGTGGGCGGCGTTGTGGGGGTAAGCAAAATGGAGGGTGACATTACCCCGAAAGCAGTTTACTTGGAATTGCGGAGAATACCCGTTGAATACGGCGAAACAACGTACGGTACCTGCATATATGAGTACAAAGCATTGGAAAGAATGCAGCAGTACTTCCGTGAAAGTCCAATGTATATCAATCTGCTTCGTCCTTTGATTGGCATTGACGCAGGGTTTGGTTTCTTTTTGGTAAACAGCGAGCCTGCGTTTTATTACGGACTTTTCAGGGTGCTGACAATGGCTGTGCTGAATATTTTTCTCGGCGTGTACGGCAACAGGCTGTATTTCCGAAGCGTACGCGGGAGAATTTTACGACAGCTTGCGGATATGAGTACCGACGAGGAAAGCAGCCGTCTGCGTATTCTGGAAAAGTCGGGCAGGGAAAATGCTTTTAAAATTCAGCAAATGAAGCTTGCGCCGCTTTTTGCATTGGTATGCGTGATACTGCCGTTCTTTTACGACGCGATATGTATTATATACTAATTAATAATTATGGTGTTCGCAGCAAACCAATGTTGTGAGGATAGAAAATATGGAATATACTTTTAGAAAATGTAATGAAACAGATATTAAATTTATATACAAATTAAAAGAGAAGTGCTTTAAATGGTTTGTAGAAAAAATATACGGCTGGAATGAACAATTGCAAATCAAATTAACGCAAAAAGAAATGAATGAACACATGGCTGATATGAATATCATTCAGCATGAAAATACAGATATAGGTGTATTTACTTTCTATTATGATGATAACGGTGACGCGTGCGTCGGAATGTTTGCGATATTGCCCGATTATCAAGGGAAAGGAATAGGAACACAAATTCTGACAAATGTTTTGGAAGAGAATAAAAATGTGAGAATTTATTTAAAAACATATAGAGAAAATCCTGCGAGAAATCTTTATCAAAGAGTAGGCTTCAGGAAATATGATGAAACAGAAACCCATTGGTTAATGGAGCGACAAGCCCTGATCAGTCAGGCGGTTGATTAAATTGTTTTAAACAAAAAGGAGAAAATTTTTTATGAGCAACACATCTTCCTGCGCCGTCATTCTGGCGGGAGGACAGGGAAAACGAATGAAGTCGGAGCTGCCTAAGCCCATGTTTGAAGTCCTCGGCGAACCTATGCTGGAGTGGGTAATGACAGCCTGCGAAAATGCGGACGTTAATGATATGTGTATTGTAACGGGTTACAATGCCGAGGTCATTGAAAATTACATAGGCGACCGCTGTACCACTGTTTATCAGCCCCAGCGTATGGGTACGGGTCATGCTGTTATGATGGCTGTGGATTGGCTGAAGGAACGCCTTGACAGCAACGTTCTTATTGTCTGCGGGGACTCGCCTTTTATCGACAGCGAGACTATTACTTCCGCTTTGAAACAGCATATTGAGCAGGACAATGCCGTTACAATTATTACCGCAAAGGTGGATAACCCCAAGGGCTACGGCAGAATGCTAAGAGGCAAAAACGGCGTTACGGGAATTGTTGAGGAAAAGGACGCTACCGAAGAACAGAAAGCCATATGCGAGATAACCTCGGGGGCTTACTGGTTCAAGACGGAACGTCTCCTTGAAGCTTTGGACGAGATAAAGCCCAACAACTCGCAAGGTGAATATTACCTTACCGATTCGGTGTACATACTTATAAATCACGGCTTCCGCGCGGACGCTTACATTTGCCCCAATCCAAACGTTGTTTTGGGCGCAAACGACCGCAAGGGTCTTTTAATGCTGAACAACGTGGCAAGGAACGCTGTGATCGAAAGACTTCTTAACGACGGCGTTGAGTTTACCTGCACCGACGGCGTGACTATCGGCAGGAACGTTGTTATCGGAGCAGGTACGAAAATCTTGCAGGGGACTATTATAAAGGGCGATACCGTTATCGGCGGGGACTGCGTGATAGGTCCCAACTGCCTTATTGACGACTGCACCGTGGGAAGCGGGGTCGTGCTGAACAGCGTTCAGGCGTATCAGTCCCAGATCGACGATAACGCGAAAATCGGTCCGTTCGTGCATATCAGACCCAACAGCCATATTATGGCAAAGGTCAAGATAGGCGATTTTGTGGAAGTTAAAAATTCCACTATCGGCGAAAGGACTTCCGTTGCTCACCTTACTTACATTGGGGACAGCGACGTTGGTTCAAACGTAAACTTCGGCTGCGGCGTTGTTACCGTCAATTACGACGGAGAGAAAAAGCACCGCATTTCCATAGACGACAACGCTTTTATAGGCTGTAATACAAATCTTATTTCCCCGGTAAAGGTGGGCAAAAGCGCATATACCGCGGCGGGTACGACTGTTACAAAGGACGTCCCCGACGGCGCGCTTGCTATTGAGAGAGGGGAACTTCACTTCAAGGACGGCTTCGGCGACAAGCGGCTTAAACAAAGAAACAGCAAAAAGTAATTAATAATGAATAATTATTATAGCAAACCTATGAAATTGTAGGGGCGGGGTTTCCCCGCCCGCCGCGGGACGGGAAACCCGTCCCCTACAAATTATGTTAATATATTTTAAGGATCGCTATAATTAAAAATTAAAGGAGCGTTCTAAATAATGAATAAAATGAACATTACCTTGCACTTTGAGGGCGAAAAGCTTTTTGCAGAGACGGAAATTTCCCTTGACAAAAATCTTTCGGAGCTTTCTTTCATACTTAACAGCGGGCTTGAAATAAGCGGGGTTTCCTGTGATGAAAAGTCCGCCGAACCGACAATAGAGTCGGTGTACGAACCGCTTTTCTGCGCGGAGGTAAAAAAGTATTCCGTAAAATGCGGCTCTGACTTCGGCAGGATAAAAATTTGCTACAGCGGCAAAATAAACGGCTGGCACAACATCATAACCGACGACATTATTGAGCTTAACAGGTACGGCGTTTGGCTTCCCTGCGAAATGTCCTGCGAAGTGCAAAGCTTTCTGACCGTAAGCGGCTGTGAGGACTTTTTCCTTGTAAAGGGAGAATTTGACGGACAGTGGCATTACAGCGCGGGCGAATGGGATATGAACATTATTCTTTACAGAAAAAGCAAACTGCAAACCGTTTCGGGAAAATATATCAGCATTTATTACGCCGATAAGTCTCTTGACGAAGCAGCCGAGTTCTCGAAAAATGTTTTTGAGGACGTGTTGAATTATTATACAAAAGAGCTTTTCCAAAGAGAATATTTAGGCAGTCATATGGAAATGGCGTGCTTGTACCCTGCTTTAACAAGCGGCGGGGCGTACAAGCGTTACGGACTTATTGTCTGCATTACGCCGGGTACTGACGAAAAGGAAGCTGTTACTGTAAACGCTCACGAAATGGCGCATACATGGTGTTCGGGCGCGGAGGTCGGAAGCTGGGAGGACTGGCTCAATGAGACCACCGCGGAATGGTCAATGCTTCTTTACTGTCTTGACAGGAACAAGAATGAAATTTTCGACAAAATGATAGCCGAGCATATGGAAAAATACCCTGAATTTCCGCCAATAAAAACGGCGGACGGAAGTCACCCCGATGGCGTGCATACAAAGGGTACTATTGTATTTTACGAACTGTACAAGGCTTTCGGCGCGGAGACTATAAAGTCGATCATAAGACTTTTTGTTGACCTTGACGTTAAAACTACAGCAAATCTTCTTGACAAAATGAAAGCTCTCGGCTTGAACGAAGCCGCGGAATTTCTCACAAAATATGTCAGCTGAGCGAAAACGAACACTAATTAAACCATTAACAATTAATAGCAAGTAATATTAATTGTTGATTATAAATTGCAAACCCATAAAATAATTAACAGTTAGTAACGACCAAATAATTATTAATTGTTGATTATTAATTAAAAAGTAAAGGGGACTTCTAAAAATGAATCTTCACGGCAAGGATATCAAAATCTTTACAGCTAACTCAAACCCCAATGTAGCGACAGAGATCGCGCAGCAGCTTGGTCTGCCTCTCGGTCAGTCGGAGGTAGTGACATTCTCCGACGGCGAGGTAAGCGTTTCCATTAAGGAGAGCGTCCGCGGCTCGGACGTTTTTGTGGTGCAGTCCACAAGCTCTCCCGTAAACGACCACATGATGGAGCTGCTCATAATGATCGACGCATTCAAGAGAGCCTCTGCGGGACGGATAACCGCGGTAATTCCCTACATGGGCTATGCCCGTCAGGACAGAAAGGCTAAGGCGAGAGACCCGATCTCCGCAAAGCTTGTGGCAGACCTTATTTCCGTTGCGGGCGCGGACAGAGTGCTTTCAATGGACCTGCACTGTCCCCAGATACAGGGCTTTTTCAACATACCTGTTGACCACCTTTTGGGCGTACCTATCCTTGCGCCGTTCTTTGTTGAAAAATTCAAGGACTGCAAGGAAAATGTAATGGTAGTTTCCCCCGACTTGGGTTCTGTAACAAGGGCAAGGAATTTTGCACAGCGTTTGGGAGTACCTTTTGCAATCGTTGACAAACGCCGTCAGAAAGCCAACGTCTGCGAGGTAATGAATATTATCGGCGACGTAAGGGATAAAACCGTGGTTTTGGTAGACGATATGATCGATACGGCGGGAACTCTCTGCAACGCCGCAAAGGCAATAATCGACATCGGCGGAGCGAAAGAGGTTTACGCTTGCGCGACACACGGCGTTTTGTCGGGTCCCGCTATAGAGAGAATTCAGAACAGCGTTATCAAGGAGCTTGTTCTGCTTGACACTATCGCGCTTCCCGAGGAGAAGCAGATAGACAAGATAACTGTTCTGCCCTGCGCGCCTGTGTTTGCACAGGCTATACAGAGAATTTACGCGGATAAGCCCGTGTCACCTCTTTTTAATACCTGATTTTTATGTAATTTTTCATAGCCACATTCCCCCTCTTTTACTAAGAGGGGTTATCGTGGTTTATGGGGAATTTGTAGGGCGGGGGCTTGCTCCCGCCTTTTAGGCACGTTTGATACAATAGGCGGG
>JAAVHM010000076.1 GCA_014799675.1 Ruminococcus sp.
AAAAAGTTAAGCGCATTTTCAAAACCAACGGCGTTATAAGTCGGGTCATATTCGCAGGTGTAATAAAGCGTGATATACTTATTAGTTTCTTCCTGCAAATATTTGAAAGTGATAGTATTATCCTCAACCGCGCCGTTAAAGCTTGATTCAACGCAATAAGCGCTCGCAAGGTGCATACCGCCGATATTCTCCGCCTGCGGAACATATCCCGCAAACGGAACGATATTATTTGCTTCAATAAGGGAAATTTTCCGTGAAGCATTTCCCGAAATACCGTTAGCACCAATACGCATAGCAATTATACAGTTCAGAAGCTCGTTGTCGTTGCAGTTATTCGTCCAGACGTTCACCTTGAAATCGCCGAAGTCAATGGTAAAGGCGTGATTATTGCCGTCATCTCTGAATTCCGAAAGCTTGTCAAGTTCAATATCTTCTATAGCAACAGTTTTTTCAAGGGGCTGTATGTTTGCATCGTCCGTAAAATACTGCAGGCAAATATCCTGATCCCCGTCGTCGTAATATGTGAAATACAGCCATTGAGGAACAATGCCGTTCGCTTCGTCCCTGCCCGCATGATAGTAGACATTATTATCATTAAGGGTCATATCGCCGAATTTATGGATTTGAGGTACGTGTCCCGCAAAAGGTTCTATAAAGTTTGCCTCACCAAGGGTAATATCGCCATAGATTTCGCCATACTCCATTTCAGCTTTGGCAAGGTCAAAGCTTTCCGCCCAAAGACCGTTTTCTATAATACTGTCCATAATCAAGCCTATCTCGTCAAAGCTCATGTAATTTCCCGCTATAAGGTACTCCTTGCCGTCCATTGCAAAAATAATGCCTAACGTGTTGTCCTCTTCACGAAAATCAAAGCCGTAAACGTCAATGTCATAACGTTTCATAGACTTGCTTTTTCCGAGAGACAAATGGGGGAACAATTCTCCGCGGTCGTATACTTCAACGTCAAGCATTTTAACGTTTTTCTGATTGTCCTCGGTAAGGTTGTCTGCGTGTATCATGATCCCCTTTATTTCGTCCTTGTAATCGTAAGCGAACCGACATTCAGCGTTTGCAAAACCGCTTATATCAAAGGGCATAACGCTTTTTACGTATTCACTGTCGGAAAAATAACATGAAATACCCGTAGCTCCCGTTAAAACGCCTGCGTCGCCCTCGACCTCGACCGCCGATTCGTCTTTATTCTGAAAATACAAGCTGTAATCAACAATTCCAAATTCGGAGACCGCAGGGTCGTCCGCAGTAATTTTATCGGCATTTCCCGCATTTGAAACAAGGTAGCCGATTCCCCCCGCAGTCAACGCAAGAGCCGCCGCGACTGCCGCAAAGGTCACAAAAATATTTCTCCGCTTACCCGTAATTTTGTCCTGAAAAATTTCGTCTATATACCTGTCGTCCGCAAGGGAGATCATTCGCTCAATATCAGTCCTTTTCATATTATCCCTCTTTCCTCAAGAAAGCTTTTCAGCTTGTTTCGTGTGCGGAAAAGCATTGACTCCGCTTTGCTCTTGCTTATCCCGCAGCGTTCGGTAATTTCCCGTATGCTTGCAAAATACCAGTACCGAAGCATAAAAACGCGGCGGGGCTCTTCGTCNAGACTGCCTAAAAACGCGTTTATNGCTTCCCGCAGAACGCCGTCCGANTAGGAAAGCTCCTCGCTTCCGCCAATGCAGTCCCCAAGCTCTTCAAGGTAAACCACACCCTTNGGATTACGCTTTTCGGCGTTGATAAATTCNTANTTTTTTATAGCCTGATTTCTTGCNATNTTTGCGATAAAGGACATAAANTTCNCNGGNNTNCNGGGNGGNATAGCTTCCCAAACGCCCATGTAGGTGTCGTTCTCGCATTCCTCCGCGTCGGGCTTGTTTTTGAGTATACGCATAGCAAGGCTCATAATAAATCCTCCGTATTTCTTTTTAGTCTCGGCAACGGCATTTTCCGAGCGTGTGAAAAACAATTCAATAATGTCGCTGTCCTCCATAAAAAATTCTCCTTTCCGTAACGTTACATCTGCCGCATACTAATATTGAATATCAGTGCAAAGAAGCTTCTGTATATTAAGTACGGTTTTATATGCGCTTGCTTGCATATTATCTGAAATTTTTTTAAAAAATTTCCGNCATTAAAAATATGACCCCCTGCAAAGGGGGCAAGTAATTATTAATTATTAATTATTAATTGTTAATTGTTGATNGGCGCGGCACGGTTCAGCAATTCCTCAATAAATCCCCTGCGAAGCTCGCATACGCGGTGGAAATCGTTCATAATATCCTCCGCCATGCTGTGCATCAGCCATTCCGTTATCATGCCGAAGCATTCGCAGCGGTACAGTCCAACTATTACTTTTTTGTCGTTCTCGTCAATTTTTCTGCCGTCAAGAAGATTGTCGATATATGTAGTTATTACATGGTCGCATATTTTCAGCAGATTCTTGTTGTAAACGTCCCTGCTCAGAGAATTGTATATGTGCAGAACCGTTTTTTTATGCTTCAGACAGAACTCGACAGTCACTGAAAGACACTCCTCGATAGAGTCGAGACGGGGGTACTGATTGATTATCCTTTCCGCTTCCTCCGTGATTATTTCTTCAAGAAGCGCGGGTATATCCTGAAAATGGTAATAGAATGTATTGCGGTTTACTCCGCAGTCCTCGACAATATCCTTTACGCTTATACGGCTTAACGGACGCTGCTCCAAAAGCTTTATAACGGAAGCCTTTATAGCTTGCTTTGTAAAATTTGCCATTTGCAGTTTTCCTCCTTATTGCACAAAATCAACGTTCGGCATAATTATACCACAAATAAAAAATTTTTTCAAGGTATTATTAATTATTTTTGTGGTTTATGTGAAAATTTATTAAATCATATTGACAAATAGCCTTGTTAGTATTATAATTCAAGTTANATAACNGCAATTATATAACTTGAATTATATAAAAAGGAGAAGTGAAAAAAATTATGCCGAAAGCAAAAATTTCAAAGGAAATGGTTATAGAAGCCGCATTTGAGGTAACGCGCATAATGGGTTCGGAAAACGTCAACGCCCGAACNGTCTCGGAAAAATTAGGCTGCTCCACCCAACCCGTTATGTACCATTTCGCAAAAATCGAGGAAATGAAAAGGGCTGTTTACGATAAAGCAAACCTTTTCCACACGGAATATTTAATGAACATTGAGAACTCCGAAAACGGAATTATGCTGGGCATAGGGCTGAATTATATCCGCTTTGCCATAAGAGAGCCGAACCTGTTCCGTTTCCTTTTCCAGTCGGGGTTTGCGGCGGAAAACAGTCTGCTTGATATGNTAGACTCCGAGGANTTNNTNCCNGTCCTGTCCGCAATGCAGGNGGCAATGGGAATNNACATGGAGCAGACAAAGGAAGTNTTCCTGACGATAGCAATGTTTGCCCACGGATACGCAAGCATTATTGCAAACAACGGTCTGGAATACGACGAAAAGGTAGTTGCCGCACATCTGGAGCGTGCCTACAAGGGCGCGGTTTTAGCCGTAAAGGAGGAAATGAAATGAAAAAATTATATGATAAAAACGAATTGTGGTTCGCGCTGATATGGATATTTATTTACTGCGGCGTAACCATACCCATAAGGGGCAAATTTGGCGACGACAGCATATTTATGCTGGTTGGACTTTTACTTATAGNGGCGNGCATTTTTGCCTTTGTGANAAAANATGATTTANGGGAAAAATACGGTCTGGTAAAATGGCGGGGCAAAGCCTCCGATTACTGTTTTTTCATACCGATGCTCATACTTATGACAGGAAATCTTTGGCGTGGCTTTGAATTGGCGTACAGCGGCGTTTCGCAGGTTTTNGCGGNGCTTTCCATGCTGCTTATAGGCTTTATTGAGGAAATGCTTTTCCGCGGCTTCCTGTTCCGNNTCCTGCTGAAAAAAGACCCTGCTCCCGCGGCAATAACTATTTCCGCCGTGACCTTCGGCATAGGACACATAGTCAATCTTTTGGCGGGTCAGGCAAGCCTTGAAACGGTAATTCAGGTGATTTTCGCCATTGCATGGGGATTTATTTTAACATTAGTATTTTACAAATCGGGCAGCCTGCTGGTATGTATTGCCGTACACGGTCTGGTGGACGCTTTTTCAAAATTTGCCGGTGAGAACATTACTATGTCATGGGTATACATGGGCGCGACAATTGTTATTGCAATTATATACTGCGCTTATCTCAGCCGCAAGCCCGCTGTTCTGGAGGGCAGAGAATAGATTTTGGGGACGTTCCCCCGCTTGACACAATAAAAAATTTGTGGTATAATATTCCTGCGAGTAAGCTATGCGGTTGAACGCAGCTGTCCGATCGGACAGCATGATGTCCGTTGGGACAGCTGCGTTAGGAAAGTCCGAGCATCACAGAGCAGGGTAGCTGCTAACGGCAGCCGAGGGCGACCTTAGGGCAAGTGCAACAGAGATATACCGCCGCAGTTTTCTGCGGTAAGGGTGGAAAGGCGGGGTAAGAGCCCACCGGAGCAGCGGAGACGCTGCTGCCATGTAAACCCTACCCGATGCAACGTCTAATTGGAACAATGCGTTATTGTCTGCTCGGCAGGCGTATTGTTATGACGGCTGGAGCGTTTCGGCGACGATTCGCCAAGATAGATTTCCGCACACGACAAAACTCGGCTTATCGGCTTAGTCGACTAGAGGCTAGAGACCAGAGGCTAGAAGCTGGAAGGCTTCGCCTGTGATCTCTAGCTTCTTTTTGTATAGTTATAACATATAAAAAATTTTAAAATTGTGCAAAAAATTTAGCAAAAGTGTTGAAAAATGATTTTTAATGTGGTATAATTTACTTTGAACGAAATTTTTTTCCAAATTGGGGCGATAGATATGAAGAAATATTTCAGCGAGTACATAGCGGCTATGCTGCTGGCGCTGGAGGACGATAATTCCGACTTTGAGAAATTAAAGCGGGAAATGCTTGTGAAAATACAGTTCATGCAGCACGAAAGGCTTATCCATTTTATGGTAACTATACTGTTTGCGCTGCTTATGTTTATGAGCCTTATAGGATTTTTTGTTTCGGAAAACCTCGGTATGCTTGCGGCGGCGGTGCTTATGCTGATACTGCTTGTGCCATATATCGCGCATTACTATTTTCTGGAAAACGGCGTCCAGAAGCTTTACGGCATTTATGATAAAATTTGTGAAAAGGCAGATGTTGTAAAAACATCTGATAAATCTTAACAAATCAAACTCTAACTTCTGATTTCTATTATCTATTTTCTTATAGGAGGCACGTATGAAAATTACACCTGAAATAGTTCGGGAAGTTATTGATAATAAGGACATTTTTGTTGAATTCCAGCCTATATATTCCCTGAATACCAAAAAAATAATCGGGCTTGAAGCCCTTTCAAGAGGAGATTACAAGGGGGAAATCGTCTCGCCCTATTTCCTTTTCAATTACGCCGAGGAGAACGGAAACGTCCTGTCCGTCGACAGGCTCTGCCGTGAAAAGGCAATGAGAGCGTTTGCGGCGGAAAGGTCGGAGTCAATGCTGTTCATCAACTTTGAGACCTCTGTGCTGAACAACGTTACCCCGGGAAACGGCGAGATAATGAAAACCGCCATGGAGAACCACATTTCCCCCGAAAATATCGTTATCGAGCTTAACGAGTCCCACGTAAAGGACAGCTACGACCTTATGATGTTTGTCAATTACTACCGTTCAAAGGGCTTTCTTATCGCTCTGGACAACGTCAATGCGGGACTTGAAACTATGAACAGGGTAATGCTCGTCAACCCCGATATAATCAAGATAGACAGGTCTATCATCAGCAAAATAGAGTCCAACTCCTACAATCAGGAGGTTTTCAAGTCCATAATAAACACCGCCAAGCAGATTGGCGCAATGACCGTTGCGGAAAGCGTTGAGACCGTGGACGAGGTAATAACCTGTATGCTTATGGGCGTGGACTACTTCCAAGGGTTTTATTTCTCACGTCCCGAGCAGTTCAACTACATATTCTCCAACGAGGCAAGACTGAAGCTTGAGGACGCGGCTTTGAAGCTTAACCTCAGCATAAAGAAAAATCCCACGGCGGTGAACGTCCAGATAGAGACCTACAAGCGTATAATATACGACCTTGTAAGCACGCTTGTGGGCGTTGACACAAAGGATTACAACTGGACCTTGCAAAATTATGTTTCCGAGCACCGTGAGATAGAGTGCGCGTTCCTGATAGACGAAAAGGGCTTCCAGATAACCGACACGGTCATGACCGAGGACACGGAGATACTCCCCGGCTATCAGCCCGCGATACGGGGCGTGAACCATGACATAAAAAATTACTTTTACGCGGTCAAGGAGCAGATCGAAGACCCGTTTATCTCGGGCTGGTACATATCAAGCGCAACGGGCAGGAGCTGCAAGACTATTTCTTCGCATTTTTATGATAAGAACAACAAGCTTATTGTTGCCTGTGTGGACTTAAAGAGAAGATAAGCGGGGAACGCCCCGCGGCGAATGTCACCCCCATATTAAATATAACAATCATTTATTTTACGTATGCCCCCTCAAGGGGGCGGGTTACAAAATAATATTTGTAGGGGCGCATCCTGTA
>JAAVHM010000077.1 GCA_014799675.1 Ruminococcus sp.
TTTGGTGATCAGGATAACAAATTTGTCGGCGGCTTCCGCCGATACGGGAGAGAATACTTTGGAAAAGTTTATTATAAAAGGCGGCCGCAAGCTTCATGGGGAAGTTGAGATAAGCGGCGCAAAAAATGCAGTCGTGGCTATCATACCTGCCGTTATACTTTCGGACGAGCCATGCGTCCTTGAAAACGTACCTAACATCAGCGATGTTTCTATAAGCCTCCGCATACTTTACGAAATGGGCGCAAGCGTTATTTTTCTTGACAAGCACACCGTAAGAATTGACGCAACGGGAATTACAGACCCTATCGTACCATATGAAATGGCTAAGCATATGCGGGCTTCATATTATTTTCTGGGCACTCTTTTAGGAAAGTTCGGGCGTGCCCGCGTTTCCATGCCCGGAGGCTGCGACCTCGGTGACAGACCTATAGACCAGCATCTCAAAGCTTTCGCCGCATTGGGCGCGACCTGTACTATAGACCGCGGCATGGTGGATATCCAGTCCGAGGGACTTTACGGAACACAGATATATTTCGATATGGTGACTGTTGGCGCGACTATAAACGCAATGCTTGCGGCGGTAAAGGCAACAGGCATGACTGTCATTGAAAACGCCGCAAAAGAACCACACATTGTCGACCTTGCAAACTTCCTCAACTCCATGGGCGCGGATATTATGGGCGCAGGTACTGACGTTATCAAAATAAAAGGCGTAAAGCGTCTTAAAGGGGCTGCTTACGCGGTCATTCCCGACCAGATAGAAGCGGGTACATTTATGGTAGCCGCGGCGGCAACTCAGGGAAACGTCCTGATAAAAAATGTTATCCCCAAGCATTTGGAGAGCATTACCGCAAAGCTTGCAAAGATAGGCGTGAACGTTGAGGAATTCGACGAGAGCATAAGGATTTCGGTGGACGGTCCTCTTGTAAAAGCAAGCGTAAAGACCATGCCGCACCCGGGCTTCCCAACGGATATGCAGCCGCAGATATCAACGCTTTTGTGTCTTGCGGAGGGTACAAGTATAGTTACGGACGGAATTTTTGACAACAGATTCAGATATGTGAACGAGCTGCGGAGAATGGGCGCGGATATTTCCGTGGACGGAAAGGTCGCAGTAATAGAGGGCGTGGGACAGCTTATGGGCGCGCCCGTTACAGCTCCCGACCTGAGAGCAGGAGCAGCTCTTGTAATTGCGGGTCTCGCCGCAAAGGGAGTTACCGAGATAGAAGATATTTACCACATAGAGCGCGGCTATGAAAACTTTGAGGAAAAGCTAAGAGGTATCGGAGCAGATATCATCAAGAAAACCGTTCCCGGAGCAGCCGCAAGAAAAGCTGTGGTTTAAACATAAAAAAATTATCCTCCGTTTTTATCAAGCGGAGGATTTTCTTTTAAGTTATTTTCATTTCAAAGCTGTTTCCTTTTTCGTCCATCGGATAGATGTAAATGGGAATATTACACTCATTGTACTCGTCTATCCCCTCGTAGACCGAGCCGTTGTTTGAGCTGTAAAGAACCGGATTTCCTACGGGGTCGTAAGCTGAATAAAATTGAATCGTTGACACCTCAACGTTTATCTGAAGCAGGTTGCTGAGAATGAATACGTCCGTCTCATCTGTTATGATAAATTTTTCGCCGTCATATTTCCATGACACGGGGTCGTAGCACATACCTATCGAACGGTTCCAGCGGTTGTTGCCCGGTCTTAAATTAAACAGTGAATTGTTAAGAATGTAAAGCAGCTGGCTGAAATATTTTGCCGCTTTATCAGGCTTGCTTTTGATTTTTTCATAGACCGCAAATGCGTTTTCACGGTCGTTGTATTTATCATATGAAAACAGCGTATTGATAAGCGGCTCAATCTTGCTGTAGTCGCCCGAATTGTATATCTGGCAAAGCAAACTCCGTATGGCGGAAAAGCTGTAACGGTGACACAGATCCTGACCGCTTTCAAGGTTAAATTCAGCGTATGTCATCGAGTGAAAAGCAAACCTGTTGTCTGTGGGAATCATTTCACTGCCCGAAATATCAACGCAGTAAAACGGNACTTGCAAATCTTCTCCTCTGAATGTAAAGCTCATAATTTTTTACCTCCGTGTTTAAAATTTTATTCGGCGTTTCCGCCTGAAAAAATATTACATCAAAACAAGGGGCAAAAACAGAAAATTTCACAAAATATAAAAAATAATTCCCGCNAAAAGTCTCACATGGGTAACNATACCGATGTACCGTTACATACCTGAACTGCGGGAATTATTAATTATTAATTATTAATTTCTTTCAAGTTCTTTTTTGCTCATAAGCTCTTCAAGAAGCTGGGNGTCTTTAAAGTCCATGCTTCTGCGGTTGTAAAATACGTCCGTGATATCCCAAAGCACGGGACACATTCCGCGTGTGTATGCCGCCTCGCAGACGGAGGTCAGATACTTTCTTATCATTTCGGGAGTTTTGTTTTTGGTGGAAGTTCCGTACTCGCCGATAATTACGGGGACGCCCTTGTCAACGAAATTGGTTTTCATCATGTCCATGTATTTGTTAAGCTCCGCAGCGTCGCTGTCGCTTCCCCACTCGGTCTGTGCCTTGCCCCAGTCAGCGTCCTGTTCAAGAATAGCAAAGGTTGCGGGCGTGTAGTAATGCACAGAAACAGCGCAGCGGTTCTCGGGGTCGTCGGGCATTTTAAAGGCTTCGTCGCAGGTCAGCTCAATNTCCGTGGCGTAGCCTGCAATAAGNAGATGTCTCTTNGCGTTATTGCCGCCCGATTTTCTGACAATATTAACAAAACGCTGGTTCATGTCGTTCAGTACGCCGTAGGATTTCTCTTTGTCTCCCTGATTGCTGTAGCGGTTCCATATCTCGTCCCAGCCGCCCTCTTCGTTGAGAGACTCGAACATAAGNTTGTCGCCGTAATCCTTGAACGCCGCGGTAAGCTGCGTCCATACGCTTTCATATTTTTTGAAGCACTCGTCCCGCTTGTCGTCCTTGCCGAAGCCCTCGAACCAGCCGCCGTCCCAGTGGATATTCATTACCACATAAAGGTCAGCGTCCAAAGCCCAGTCCACGACCTGCTTTACTCTTGCAAGGTAGTCGGGGTTTATTGTGTAATCCTCNGNCATCATATTCGACCACGCCACGGGAACTCTGAGCACCCCGAAGCCGCAGTTTTTATAGCCCTGTATAAGCTCCTCGGTAACAACGGGACTTCCCCAGCCTGTCTCGTAATTTGTCACGCTTGTGTTGGATATCCAGTCTCCGCAGCTTTCAAAGGTGTTGCCGAGATTTATTCCCAGACCCATTTCCTGCACAAGCTCCATTGTGGTAATGTCCCTCATTTCTGCGGCGGTATTTTCAGTTTTCTGATTTGCTTCCGCGGCTGTNGTNGTGTCATGATTTTCCTCTGCTGCTTCGGCATTTCCGCAGCCCGACATACAAGCGGCGGTAATTGCGGCGGCAGTAATCGCTGTAACTATTTTTTTAAAATTCATAAATATNTCTCCNTATCNNANTTAAAGACTTTTTACTGTGTAAACGTTTTCAAAATTATACCGCATTTTCACTGCTATTTCCAGTGTAAATTAGAGACAGTTTGTAAACTTTCCACAATTTAAAGTTGGGAAAAGAAATTTTTCCGATACTGCGTTCCACGCAAATTAAAAATAAATGCTATTATTATGCAAAAATTTACGCACATATTTTGCCCCCGTTCGGTAAAAATATTTTTGTGACCGAAAGTGAAAATGCAGATAAAAGGAGTTATAGATAATGAATATCGGTAAACTGGTGATAAAGGAAATAGACAGCCGTATAGAACGGCTGAACGAACATTACTCCGACGAAAAGGATACGGACGGGAACCCTTTCGGCGAAATGCTTGCGGCGGAATCTAAGCTTCTGAACTCGGCGCTTGCCAACGAGCTTAGAAGCCTCAAGGAATTTGTCAAAGAGAATAGCTGACCCGACGGAAATTTGCCTGTACTAAATGTGCAGGCAAATTTTTTTATATTTTTTGAAAAAGCTCTTGACAAAAGTCCGAAATCGGATTATAATATTATAGTCCGTTGTCGGACTTTTACAGGAGGAACTGCTATGAAAAAAAATAACGCTCAAAAGAAATTATTGGAATACAATACTATTTTCAAAGAAAATGACGATATATACAGCTGCGTCACAAAGGAGCTGGGACTGTCTGACTGTGCGCTGTGGATATTTTACGTTCTGCGGCTTGAAGAAAGCGTTACGCAAAAGTATATTTGCGGGGCTATACATTACCCCAAGCAGACCGTTAATTCCGCTTTGAAAAAGCTTGAAAGCGAGGGCTATATACTCCTGTCGGAAATGGCGGACAGGCGAAGCAAGCAGATAAGACTTACTCCAAAGGGCGTAAAGCTTGCGAAAAAAACTGCCGATAAGGTAATTGCGGCAGAGCTTGCGGCTTTGTCGGGGCTTACCGACGAGGAACGGGAGACCTTTATTGGACTATTCAGAAAATACACGGAATTGCTGAAAAAAAATATGCAGTTTCAAAAGTAATAGCAAGGAGAAAATTTATGCAGAAAATACAGCTTTCAGACCATTTTACCTATAAAAAATTATTCAGGTTTTGCCTGCCGTCCGTTGCAATGATGATATTCACATCGGTGTACGGCGTTGTGGACGGTTTTTTTATTTCAAACATTGTGGGCAAAGTCCCTTTTGCGGCGGTAAATATAATTTTTCCGTTCATTATGATAGTCAACAGCTTCGGATTTATGATAGGCACCGGAGGAAGCGCGCTTGTTGCAAAAACGCTTGGCGAAAACGACCCCGAAAACGCCAACAGATATTTTACCATGATGATAAAGCTGACGGTTATTCTGGGAATAATTTTTTCAAGCCTTGGAATAATTTTTCTAAAACCCTTGGCGTACCTGCTGGGCGCGACGGACGATATGATAGATCATTGCGTTATTTACGGCAGGACTGCGCTGACCTTTAATACGTTTTTTATGCTCCAGAATTCCTTTCAGGCTTTTCTTGCCGCGGCGGAAAAGGCTAAGCTGGGACTTTTTGTAACGGTCGCGGCAGGAGTAACAAATATGGTTCTTGACTGGTTTTTTATTGCTGTGCTGAAGCTGGACGTTTTCGGCGCGGCTTTGGCAACAGGACTAAGCGGATTTGTGGGAGGCTTTCTGCCGTTTATATATTTTATCAGACCAAACACAAGCTTGCTTCGGCTTGTCAGGACGAAAATGCGGGGGGACGTCCTTTTTAAAGCCTGCACAAACGGTTCTTCGGAGCTTATGTCAAACATTTCGGGTTCGCTTGTNAGTATGCTNTANAACTNCTCAGCTGNTGAAATATNCNGGNGANNACGGCGTTGCGGCATACGGCGTTCTGATGTATGTCCAGTTTATTTTTATTGCAATTTTTATCGGCTACACAATTGGCACTGCTCCCGTGGTCGGATATCACTACGGCGCGGGAAACCATGATGAGCTGAAAAGCCTGCTGAAAAAAAGCTTTGTAATTATGGGCACGGCGGGAATTATCATGCTGTTTGTTGCACGACTTCTTTCCAAAACATTGGCAGGAATTTTTGTGGGTTATGATAAGGAACTTCTGGACATGACGGTGTACGCTCTTAAAATTTTCGCTGTGGCATTTATTTTTTCGGGATACAATATTTTCACGTCGTCATTTTTTACTGCGCTTAACAACGGCGGCGTTTCGGCGGCAATATCTTTCCTGCGTACTTTGGTTTTTCAGATGTTATCGGTACTTATACTCCCCGCGGTTTTCGGTCTTGAGGGAATTTGGTGGGCGGCAGCCGCTGCGGAGCTTGCGGCGTTTATCGTGTCGCTTGTATTTCTTTTTGCAAAGCGGGAGAAGTATCATTATATGTAAAAAAGCGCATACCAAAAGGCTTCATTAGTAACACTTGTATTGTTACAGCCCAAGGTATGCGTTTTTTAGAGGTTAGAGATTAGACGTTAGAGGATAGAAAATTTTGATCCTGATTTTTATTGATTTTCAATTACGCCTTAACCGCCTTGTGGAAAACCTTTTTGCCCTTTTTGATAATTACTTCCGTGTCAATTTTCACAAGAGCGTTGGGGTCGGTAACTTTGCTGTCGTCCACGGAAATCCCACCCTGCTGAACAAGCCGTCTCGCCTCGCTCTTTGAGGGAGCAAGTCCCGTCTTTACAAGCANGTCAAGAATATTTATTCCGTCCGCAGGAATCTCCGCGGCGGGTATCTCGGTACTGGGCATATTCTCGGTGTTTCCCCCTCCGCCGAAGAGAGCCTTTGCGCCCTCCTGCGCCTTGTTTGCTTCCTCCTCGCCGTGGACAAGCTTTGTCAGCTCGTAGGCAAGAATTTCCTTAGCCTTGTTAAGCTGACTGCCCTCCCAGTCTTTCATAGCTTCAATTTCCTCGATAGGCAGGAAAGTCAGCATACGGATACACTTCATAACATCGGCGTCCGCAACGTTTCTCCAGTACTGGTAGAAATCAAAGGGGGAAGTTTTTTCCGGGTCGAGCCAAACCGCGCCCTTTTCGGTCTTGCCCATTTTCTTGCCCTCGGAGTTGAGAAGCAGGGTTATTGTCATAGCGTGAGCGTCCTTGCCCAGCTTTTTGCGGATAAGCTCCGTGCCGCCAAGCATATTAGCCCACTGGTCGTCGCCGCCGAACTGCATTGTACAGCCGTATTTTTGGTAAAGCATATAAAAATCATAGCTCTGCATAATCATGTAGTTGAATTCAAGGAACGTCAGACCGCGCTCCATACGCTGCTTGTAGCACTCATAGGTCAGCATTTTGTTTACCGAGAAGCAAGCCCCGACCTCGCGGAGAACGTCCACATAGTTAAGGTCAAGAAGCCAGTCGGCGTTATTTACCATAATTGCCTTGCCGTCCGAAAAGTCGATAAACCTGCTCATCTGCTTTTTNAAGCANNCNATGTTNTGNTCGATNTCCTCTTTNGTNAGCATTTTTCTCATGTCGGATNTTCCCGAGGGGTCGCCTATCATTCCCGTGCCGCCGCCAAGAAGAGCGATAGGCTTGTTCCCTGCCATTTGCAGACGCTTCATCAGGCATAGAGCCATAAAATGTCCCACATGGAGGCTGTCCGCCGTTGGGTCGAAACCGATGTAAAAGGTAGCCTTTCCGTTGTTNATCATGTCGCTTATTTCTTTTTCGTCCGTCACCTGCGCGATAAGTCCGCGGGCAACAAGTTCTTCATACAAAGTCATAAAAAATTCTCCTTATTATTTATTTAACTCTCTTAGAGTTTGGTAGCTGTAAAATTCAACGTCATTATAGACCTCAAATCCAAGAATTTCAACTATCGTACCTATATAGTAACCGTCATCCTGTTGTTCTGGACCGTTCATCGCGTGACTTTTTGTAACGCAGTACAACACGGCTCTGTATTCCACAGTTCCGCCGTCCTTGTAGAAGTGCGGAAATGGTACAAGAAGTATTGCCATAATAATGACGATAATTGCTGATATTACTTTGGATTTTTTTGATTTGGACGTTTTCATATCGTCACCCCCATTTTATCATAAACAATGAGATCGTCGGGCGATATCATTTTTATCACAACCTTTCCTGTAAGAAGCAAGAATTTTAGAGGCAAGAGGCAAGAATTTACACTCCTAAAATGTAAAAGCCTTTGCCGTTCTTTTCGGCAATTTTTAACCACGGAAGCAATGCGGCGTATTCTTCACCGATACGTGCGGAAAGCTTCTCAACAATTTTTTCGGTTTCCTCTTTGCCGTAATAATTTACGCCGCAGCTGTCACAGCCACGCTCTCCGTTTGGGAAAATTGCACAGCCGAACACGTCGCCGTACATTTCGTAAAACTCGTTAAAATCGTCCCAGTCCATATAAAGGGAATTATCGCTCCAATGCCTGATATTATCACAAATGGTCTTGCCGTTTTTCAGCGGCTTGCCGGTGTCGCAGAACTGGAATTCAAGATAGCATGAACCGTTCCTTTCGTCGTTGTATATGAATTTACTCATAAAGTCCTACCCCTGCAAAATTTATTTAACATAAAGTCGATGTAATCCCCCCTGCCGAATAGACGCAGGCTGTCCTTATCGCCGCAGACCCTTACAATATCGCAAATCGGGACTGTCATACGTGTATGCTGTGCGGAACTTTTATTTTCAAGATATGTTCGGAGTACATCTTCAGCACTCTGCTCTTTAAGATTTCCCAGACACCAATGAGCCGCGGGCGCGGTAATATTCGGATATACATTAAAATCCTTGTCAATGTAAAAAACAGGACTGCCGTTTACAATATCCGCCGTTGAATTATCCGTGACAAGCTCATTGTAAAGCGACTGCTCGGTTTGCCCGAACACCTCCGCTATGTTATTTTTTCCGAAGTGCCTCAGCGTACAGGCTTCAAGAGACGGCGGTATCTTTGCCATATCCTCGGGCGTTAACCTTACATCATACAGCTTTTCGTTTTCACCGTCGCAGGAGCCTTGGTGGAGGAAAAAGGAAAACTCGCCTCCGAAGCTTTTGCACCTGTTATAAAGGTCATGGCGTTCTATAAGCTCCTCAATATGTGACAGTCCGTCAATATTATTTTTATTTACAAAGGTCTGAATACGCGGGGTTATCTTATTTTCGATAAGAATATCCACCGACCGAAGAATTTCCTTGTATGCGCCTTTTCTGCCCACATAAAAATCTGTAGCTTCCTCATCGCCGAAAAGCGTCAGCTGAGCCGTTTTCAACCCCAAAGAGGAAAGCCATTTTACATATTCCTCATCACGGACAAGCCGCCAAAAGCTTACCAGCTCAAAATGTTTTATGGGCTTGTCGGAAAGCCTGCTGCAAAGCTCAAACAGTTCACGGTAATTATCCCTGTAATCAGGCTCTCTGTACCAATCATAAATTTGCAGACTATCCGTGAACGGTCTGAATTGCTCTGCAATGTCCGTCAACTCCGAAACAGGCATATTGCCGTTGGACGTGACCCCAAGCCAGCAATGCTTGCAGCGGTTGGGACAGCCGTACATATCAAGGCACAGCGTTATTTCATTGAATTTCATATTATTTTCCTCCAATTCTTAAATCTCTGACGTTTTAATTACTCACGGTAAAATCCTCCCGTATGGAAATTCTCTCCCTCGGTTTTCCGTGCGGTAAGACGGTAAGTCACCACGCCGTCGGGACAGACAAACTCTTTCACAAGGGGAGAATCGGGAACGTTCCCATTGGGCGAATACCCGCCAATCATACGCAAGTCCCCGCCGCCCCGAACGGTCTCCAGCATGGGAAAAAGCAGAAGCATACTCTTTGAGCAGAAGCCGCGTCCGCACTGATTTACTGGACAGTCATAGGTGCATTTGTACACGTCACCGATTTCGTCACCGTTGCGGCAGTGGTTTTCCGCCTCGCCGTTATGGGACACTCCCACTACTTCTATTGTAAACTCGTAATCCTCGCTGTACCATTTTTTCATAACATTCTTGACCTTTCGTTTATGTATTTGCACATCTTCATAAGCGGCTGTTCAGCGATGTACAAATTAAAAAATATATTATTTAAATAATCTCTTAAACTTACGCCTGCTATGTTGATAAATATTATATTTTTCAGCATATACAGATTTAATATTATTACATAAATCCAAACCGTTAAATACTTTGCAAACAGTATCATTAATATATAAATCAAATTCAAATAAAAGTGAAATGTTTCTTATTAATAAATATATCTTTTTTGAAGCGCGTTTCATAGAACTAAACTCGCCTTTTATGTATATGCCGCATACTTGATTTGCATTGCTGCAATATACATTTAATTCATTTTTATTGATATAAAACATATTATCCTTGTTATTGCTTTTTATCACATTTGATTTTTGAAATACATTAACAATATCTTCATATAACACTTCGGTATCGCCTGTAATTTTCCATGTGCTGTCATTTCTTTCAATGCTTGCTCCATTAAAAACGATTGTTATATAGTAGTTATTCATTCCCATAATTACTCACCTGAATTAAAATCCTTATACATAAGGCTCGGCTGAATACCCATCCTCTGCAAAAATTGCTAAAAGAAAGACAACTGCCCGTCCCCATACCCCAGCTTGTAAGCCGAAATAATATCCCTCATTTCGTACAGCAGACCAAGCCGCCGGCATTCCTCCGAAAAGACTTTCCACAGCCTTTTTGCGTGGGGCGAATAACACATATACCTCTCCCCGTAGGTTTTTGCGTACCTTTCCGCAAGCCCGCTTTCGGGGAATTTTTCCTCTAATTTTTTGTAAAAATACTCCCTCTGCCCGCTTCGCATTGTCAGCCCGAACATGGGGTAAACCGACCTTGCCCCGCACTCCTTTGCCATGCGGACTATGCCAAGGACGTTTTCTTCCGTATCCTCGATAAACGGCAGAAGCGGCGTCATAACAACCCCCGTGAACAAGCCTTTTTCGGAAAGCTCCGCAAGGGCACCCAGCCGCTGGGAAGTCCTGCTGACGTTTGGTTCAACAAGATTGGAAAGACTGTCCTCGGCGGCTGTAACTGTCACCTGACAAAGCACGGGAGAATGTTCTGCAATGCCGCAAAAAATATCCGCGTCCCTTGCGATAAGGCTGCTTTTCGTCAGGACGTGCGCCCCGAAGCCGAAAGCGTCGATAAGCTCCAAAGCGTGACGGGTAAGCTGTTCCGTTTCCTCAAAGGGACTGTATGGGTCGCACATTGCGCCCGTCCCCACAACGCCCGTCCTGACCTTGCGGCGAAGCTCGTCACGGAGGATTTGCAGGCAGTTTTCCTTTGCGCGGACAGCGGAAAAGTTCTCGATTTGGTAACAGTCGCTGCGGCTGTCGCAGTAGATACAGCCGTGACAGCAGCCCTTGTAGAGGTTCATATTATAGTCGCTGCCGAACCAGTCCGCGGACTTGTTCTTGTGCAGTATTGTTTTTGCGGGGATTGTTTCCATTTTTATACCCTCGTTTGAATTTGTTCGTTTATAAAATCGCACAATTTTGTAAGCGGCTGTTCGGAAATGTATTCTTTGTATTTAACCGGCTCGGCGGCGGGAAAGCTGCTTTCAATGTCAAGCTTATTTAAAAGTTCTGTTTCAGAGCCATCTTTCTTTTTTATTTTAAATATCATTAAATAATAAATGCCAAAAATCCTGCTGTGTGCTGTTTCTACACTGCACTCGGTACTTTCTATTTTACCGTACTCAATAAAATTTTTTTTGATTTTATTTCCGAAAATGGTGTATACAACAGTTACGCCTTTTTCGTCGGCAGAAGCTCTGCCGCAGCAGTTCCCCAAAAGAACAGTAAGTATAATAAATATCAGAGTAAATATTGCAGAAATATTTGCACCGCTTGTTGAGTTGCTGTTAAAAGATAAAGCAGCTATGCCGCATAATACAGTAAAAACATAGGAAACCCTAAAAAGCGTATCAATAAGCGTCGACCTGCCGAATTTTGCTTCCATAACAATTCCTCCTCCAAATTTCACGCAGACGTGTTCAAATGCAGCCTGCTGTCGATATAGTGAGAAATTTTCATAAGCGGTTGTTCATGCAGATATTGTTTGTACTTATCGGGCTGCTCTACGGGGAAGCTGCTCGCAATGTTCATTTTAGCCGACACGATAAACCTCGAAACGCCTTTCATTTTTATTGTTAATCTTATTATGTAGCTGACACTGTTCCCTCTTGTTCCAAAAACTTCAACGCCGCAGTCTGTACGGTCAACATCAGCGTATTCAATAAATTTTTTCTTGACTGCTTTGCCGAAAAACGTTGTGACCACCGTTATTCTGTTTTCGTCTGCAATTATTTCACCGTGGCAAGCCAAGCACAATCCAGCTATGACTAAAAATACGGCAAAGGGTATTAAAGTAAAACTTATATCTTGAAAAGACAATATAAAAATCGCAAAAACCATTGCCAAAAGCGAAATTATAAAAATATTTTCAGTTGTTTTCGTGCTGTCAAATTTTGCTTCCATAACAATTCCTCCCCAAACTGTCAACTATCAACTTTACACTATCAACTAAAAACGCCCTCCGACGGCAAAACCGTCAGAGGGCGAATTATCGCTGTACCACCTCAGTTTATTCAGACGTAAAGTCCGAACCTCGAAACGCTTTAACGGGCGTGAACCGCATATCCTTACAGAAGCAAGAAAAAAGAGGCAAGAAGCAAGATGTATCAATAATATACACACGTGTTTCGTTTAACTTTTATCTTGAATTTTCGGGACACAAGCTCCGTGATGTATTCGCCCGAACGCCTCCGCTTTTTCGCACCGACCAAAAGCTCTCTTTATTCGGCAAAACGAGTTACTTCTTCACTTCACAGCATTTTAATTTTTTATAATCATTCTTCGGAAGAACCGCCCGCGGCAACCTCTTCCTTGTTAGCCTTTTCCTTGACCTCTATGCAGAAATACGAACCGTAATATCCGTCAACGCCGTCAACAGTGTCATATTTTTCCCTCATTATAAAAGTCAGGTCGTAGGACGAACAATTGTAACGGCTGATATTATCGATCTCAAGGTCTATATCCTTCGTACCCTTTGTTGACTTGATCGCTTCAACGCCGTGCTTCTTTGCAAGCTCCTCCGTCTTTTTCTCATAATAATCAACGGCGGTCTTTCTGTCGAGGAGACAGTACGCTTCCGACATATAGCTTGTGAGGTATATCTCGGGGTCTCCCTTGCGGGTCTCAAAGCTGTATGTAATAAGGGAGTCGTCCACATAGTAATATGCGCTGTCGGTGGGTATAAGATCCCGGATCTCCATAAGCTCGGTATCGGGGTTCTGGCTCCAGATGACCGTATCTGTTTCATAGTTAAGATCAACATTGTAGGTCTGATTGATAGTGATTATTTTTGTAAGAGGCATACCCAGCTTGATCTTTGTCAGAATACCGCTGTAGCCCGAAGCGTCTGCGGGAGCGTCCTCGTCACCGCCGCTGCACGCGGCAAAACAAGTCACAGCAAGAGCCATAGCAAGAAGAGCAGTCAAAATTTTTTTCATTTTATATCATTCCTTTACATAATATTCAAAATGCAGTTACTAATATAATAATACAAAATTGCAAAAAAGTCAACGGTAATCTTTACCTTTTTCTTGGTTTTGAAAAATAAAATTTGTGGAAAATGACGACAGATAAAATAAAGCCGCCATTTAGGTGGGTAGCGATATAGAAGTTTTTCAATATATCGTTAAATAGGCAAATACAGCGGGTTATAAGAAAATCTGTCTCATAGTTCATACTGTGAGGCAGATTTTCTGTTTTGTAGCGGCATATGCCACAAATATTAGCTATATTTATCTAAACACCCTATATTGTCTTGAATGGTTACATACTAAAAAGTTACAATATAGGATAATAAAGGATATTGTCCGGTACGGTGAATGCGTTAATTAATTATAAATATTTATTTGCCGTAAATTATTAGTTAGCAAATTGTTAAATTTTCTTTAGGGTATTGCATTATCACCTACAATGTGTTAATATAAATTTACACCTACAAACAGTTAATATAAAAGGAGGACAATATGGCTCAACAAATTTCTGAATCCGAACTTGTACTAATGAAAATCATTTGGAAAAATGGAGGTACGGCTTTATACTCTCTCATCATGGAGGAATTGGAAAAAGACAAAAATGAATGGAAGAACAATACTGTACTCACTTTGCTTTCCCGACTTGGAGAAAAAAAGTTCTTAAAAGTCAAAAAAATTGGCAGACGGAATGAATATGTGGCTACGGTAACAGAAGCAGAATACCAGACAATGCAGACCCACAGCTTTCTTAATAAAGTCTATGGCGGGAATGTGAAAAATTTAGTGTCCACATTGTTGCAGCAGGATATTCTTTCAGCAGATGAATTAAAAGAGATTGAATCATTTTGGAGGAAAGAAAATGAATGAGTTTATGAAAATATTATTGTCGCTGTCTGTTTCCGGCGCACTGTTATTATTGCTCATTTTGGGATTGAAACCGCTGTATAAAAACAAATTCAGCAAACGTTGGCAGTATTATATTTGGATAATCGTTGCGTTGCGTTTTTTGCTTCCCTTGACACCAGATATTACGATTGTTGGAAGTTTGTTTGAAAAGTTTAATGCTGCAGAGATAACAAGTGAAATTCCAACAATTCAAAATACGCC
>JAAVHM010000078.1 GCA_014799675.1 Ruminococcus sp.
ATAGATGATTTTCTGCAAGCCGAACCCCAAATCGCTATTAAGGGTATTCCCGTACCTGCTGCGGCAAAAATGTTGGTCGGAAAAGAAAATAAAGACAAACTGCTTTACTCTCCGTCGGATATTGATAAGATACAGCAGCTTGCTAAAGCTGTTGCTGTAATGTATTCCAAGAATAAGCACGAAGAAATAGAATTGTTCCGTAAATCCAATGAACTGATGGAATGGGAAGATAAAGCAGCAAGAACCGTTAATAAAGCTATGCAAAGGGAGCAGCAAGCCGAACAGCAGCTTCAACAATCAACTGCCGAAGCTGCCACCATAAAAAGTGAAGCCGATAACTATGCAGCACAAATGCGGACGTTATATAACGATAGTTCCCCATATATTCAAAGTCTAAATGAGCAGATACAGCAGCTTCAAGCTGATATACAAAATATTACAAATGAAAAAATCAACGAGTTACAGGAAAAGCTGAAAAATAAAAGCGATACCGTGGAATGGCTTAACAACGACAGGAACGACCTAAAAAATTATGTTAATGAGCAGCAACAGGAGATAGACAAGCTTAAAAAGCAGATCCGTGAGCTGCTGCCATATAAGCAGCAGAATGTTGAATTGTCGGAACGTATTAGAGTGTTGGAAGATGAATTTAAAACCAAGGAACGCTCTATAAATCAAAAAGACGAGGAAATTCAAAAGCTTACAAAGCAGAACAAGACAAACAGCGAATTGTACAACAAAGCTTACGAAGTCGGAGAATACATTGCCGACAAAATGGGACTTGATTTTGAGGAAATCCTCGACAAGCGATTGGACGGTTACAAATTATCTTATATTATTGACGAGGGTCATAATAGAGGGGCAAGATGAAAATTTGTACTCAAATTGTACTCAAAAAGAATTATAAATCCCCGCAAAGCCTTTATTTAACAAGGTTTGCTGGGATTTGTCAAGTCATTCCCACTCAATCGTAGCCGGCGGCTTAGTAGTAACATCATAAACGATCCTGTTAATAGACTTAACTTCATTAACGATCCTGCTCGCGCACCGTTCAAGTACCTCGTAAGGTATCTTCGCAAAATCCGCAGTCATGAAATCAGTGGTGGTAACTCCCCGCAGAGCAAGGGTGTAATCATAAGTCCTGCCGTCGCCCATTACGCCAACGGAGCGCATATTTGTCAGCACCGCAAAATACTGATGTATCTCCTTGTCAAGTCCTGCCTTTGCAATTTCCTCACGGAATATGTAATCCGCGTCCTGCAAAATTTCAAGCTTCTCGTCGGTAATTTCTCCGATAATTCTTATGGCAAGTCCGGGACCCGGGAAGGGCTGCCTGTCCACAAGGACGTCGGAAAGTCCAAGCTCACGTCCAAGCGCGCGAACCTCGTCCTTGAAAAGCAGACGGAGAGGCTCAATTATTTCCTTGAAATCAACATAGTCGGGAAGTCCCCCAACATTGTGGTGGGACTTTATCACAGCCGCGTCCCCCGTGCCGCTTTCGATTATATCGGGGTAAATCGTTCCCTGCACAAGGAAATCCACCTTGCCGATCTTTTTCGCTTCCTGCTCGAAAACGCGAATGAACTCCTCGCCGATGATTTTCCTCTTTGTTTCTGGGTCGGACACGCCCCGCATTTTGGACATAAACTGTTCCTTTGCGTTCACGCGGACGAAATTCAGTCCCCAGCCCTTGAATGCGTTCTCAACCTCGTCACCCTCGTTTTTACGCATGAAGCCGTGGTCTACAAAAATACAGGTAAGCTTGTCCCCAACAGCCTTTGCAAGGAGAGCCGCCGCAACAGAACTGTCCACGCCGCCCGAAAGCGCAAGCAGGACTTTGCCGTCACCAACCTTTTTGCGGATATCCTCAACCGCGGTTTTAGCGTAATTGCTCATAGTCCAGTCGCCGACACAGCCGCAGACATTTTTCACAAAGCTGTCTATCATACCCAAGCCGTACTGGGTGTGGTTTACCTCGGGGTGGAACTGCACCGCATACAATTTCTTTTCGGGACACTCCATAGCCGCCGTGGGACAGTTGTCCGTGTGGGCGGTAACTCTGAAGCCGTCAGGTATTTCGGAAATATANTCCGTGTGGCTCATCCATGAAACCGCCTTNTCGGGGAGATCATTCACCGCGCCGAAAATCACGCTTGATTTATCGTAATATGTCTCGGTCTTGCCGTATTCCGAAGTAATGCAGGTAGTGACCTTTCCGCCAAGCAGGTGNGCCATAAGCTGACAGCCGTAGCAAATTCCCANAATNGGTATGCCAAGCTCGAAAATTTCCTTTGAGCAAACGGGGGACTCNGGCGCATAAACNCTGTTNGGACCTCCCGTAAAGATAATTCCCACAGGGTTCATAGCCTTTATTTCGTCNAGAGAAGTCTTGTAGGACTTCACCTCGCANTAGACCCCGCATTCTCTNACNCGTCTTGCGATAAGCTGATTGTACTGACCGCCGAAGTCGAGAACGATAACAAGCTGGTGTGCTGATGACATATATATGTTCCTCCTTATTAAATTACAGTTTTTATTTTTTATTTTTATTTTTGTCAAGCAAATCTTTTGATTTTTATTTTGAAAAAGCATCGCTCTTTACAAATCCTGTATCAAAATTACCTACAAAAAAGCTTTGCGGACCCAATTCTTTTATAACGCTTAAAACCGATTCATTGTCGTTTCCCTTTACCGTAAGAAAATACGGTTCAAAAATGTTCATATATTTATGCTTGTCTATATCAAACTGTTTCAGACAGTCAAGATACGGAGCGCTTATGTAAACGTCGTCCGAAATTCCTTTAATAATATATGCGCCGTTTTTTCTGCGAGAAANCTTGCGTATTTCCGGAGGAACAAGGTCAAAAGGACTACTTTGCGGAGTTACTACAACATATTCGTACCTAAATTCTTCACTCAAATTTTTTTCAGCTGCTGCAAATATTTCATGAAATTCAAAAGTACGCTTGTCCATATATAAACTTATATTTTCAAAAAGCGTATTGCTTACCGCGATTTCGCCTACACTCTTAGTCAAATAAATATCGTTGCAAAACTTTGGATCATATTCTCCACGAGTAATTTTCAGNGTNTCATAAGGTACAAGCTGCATAAAATCAGGTANAGGTTTATTCCCCTCATATCTTATTTCCATATCTTTCAGCGCAAATCCTAAAAAAGCGTTGGATTTAAGCAAATTCAGCAATTCTCCGCCTACAATAAAAATATCCGTACCTGCAATAAGCAAATCGCCGTTCCACATCTCGTCAAGTTCATATACTAAATGTGTAATTTCTCCATTTTCATAATCGCTGTCAATACTGACATCACCGGCATATAACGGGTCAATTATGTACATAATGGAAATCCCCCCTTAAANTTTTAAAAAACAGAGGCAAGCCCTAACCTTACAATTATTATGCCATAAATCGGCGGAAATTGCAAGGCATATATAAAAATTATTCTAAAAAATATTGCAAAAAATATATTAATATGGTATAATTATTTAATTACAAACTTTTTTGCTTTTTTGAAAGGAAAATTTAATGTCCTGTAATTTTTTGAATACACTTGCCGCGCACAATCACACNGCGGCAGTTTTGACATTTGGGAAGTCCTGCTTGACGCCCTTATAGACTCGGCGAAAATGCTGCCGTTCCTGTTCCTTGCGTTCCTGCTTATGGAATTTATCGAGCACCGCGCGGGGGAAAAGCTTGTGAGCTTCCTGCAAAAAAACGGCGGGGGACGGGTCGGAAGCGCGGCTGTGGGCGCAGTAGTCGGCTGTGTCCCCCAGTGCGGTTTTTCCGTTGCCGCCTCAAACCTTTACGCAGGCGGGGTAATTTCCGTGGGGACGCTTATCGCCGTTTTCATTTCCACCTCGGACGAGGCTATACCTATACTTTTGGCGCACCCCGAACGGGCTTCCGTTATATGGAAGCTTATTGCCGCAAAAATCATAATTGCCGCCGCTGCGGGAATTATTGCCGACATTATTGTAAAAATTTTCAAGCTTGAGCGTGACGGCGAAGCTATTGAGGACATCTGCTCCGAAAGCGGCTGCGGCTGCGGAAGTCACGGTATCTGGTACTCTTCTTTAAAACATACTGTAAATATTTTTGTTTTTATACTGATAGTAAATCTTATTTTAGGCTTTGTCATGGCTTTTGTAGGCGCGGAAGCGGTGGAAGATTTCCTCGGAAGCATGGGTATCTTCCAGCCCATAGTCACGGGNNTTGTGGGAATGATACCNAACTGCGCGGCTTCCGTCCTTGTTACGGAGCTTTACGCCGAGGGAGCGATACCTTTCGGGTCGGCTATGGCGGGGCTTTGCACGGGCGCGGGCGTGGGACTTGCGGTGCTGTTCAGGGCAAACAANAACCTCCGCGAGAACCTTATTATTATGGGAATTGTTTACGCCNTTGGCGTTTTAAGCGGAATTATACTGAATTTCTTCTGATTGGTAGTGAAATAAAATGAAAGCCTTTGNCGAATTTTTGAAAAGGGAATTTTTGTTAGTTGCTGCGGGACTTGCCGCCCTTGTTTCCTGTATGCTTGTTCCTGTCACAAATTATATAAACTATATCGACACCGACACTATCGGGCTGCTGTTCTGCCTTATGATAGCCGTTGCGGGCTTTCGGGAAAGCAGCGTCCTTGCCGTTTTGTCGGGGAAGCTTCTGGGCAGAGGAAAGGGCAGGACACGAGCNACGGGAACTATACTGGTGTTTATTTCCTTTTTNTCNGCGCTGTTTTTTACNAACGACGTTGCGCTTATCGCNTTTGTGCCGATAACCGCGGCTCTTTTTGCAAATCACAAAAGGTCTATGACTTACGTNATAATTTTACAGACCGCGGCGGCAAACCTNGGAAGTATGCTGACNCCGTTCGGNAATCCGCAGAACTTGTATCTTTACGGTCATTATGAAATGTCCCCGAAAGAATTTTTCGGAAATACCGCCCCNGTGTTTNTGTTCGGCGGCTTGCTNATNTTNCTGCTCTGNCTTTTNATAAAAAACGAACCNATGGAGACNGAGANCCGCNGTNNCGTAAGNNTNGGCAANAAAAGCTATATNCTTATGTACGCNATANTGTTCATACTCTGTCTGCTGGCGGTTTTCAACGTTCTGGACGTTATCGTCGTTTTNGCNTCGGTCTGCGTTGTTGCGATAATCATTGACCCCAACCTGTTTTTGGGAGTGGATTACGGNTTGCTNCTNACATTCGGNTTCTTTTTCATTTTTGTGGGCAACATCAGCAATATACCNNCNGTTCAGGACTTTACNGCGCANCTTGTAANCGGNAGNGAAATGTCCGCCGCAGTTATTGTCAGCCAGTTTATAAGCAACGTTCCCGCCGCGGTAATGCTTTCGGGATTTACCGAAAACGCAGAGGCTTTAGTGCTTGGCACGAACATTGGCGGTCTNGGAACNATAATCGCNAGNCTTGCCAGNATTATTTCNTTNAGGGTATATATGGAAACGGANNACGCAAAGCCNATANGNTATCTNGGAGCNTTTACCCTNATAAATTTNGGACTTCTTGCCGTAATTTACGCATTTGCCGAAAAAATATTGCCAATGCTTCGTTTCGCTTGATTTTTTCGTATGTATAGTGTATAATTGAATTAATAATTAATAATTAATAATTATTAATTATTAATGGGCGATGCGGCTGAAAGGCTGCGCGCCAAATTATTACTAAGTGTAAATTATTATTTGTTAATTACCTATCGTAAAACAAAAAATATTAATTATTAATTATTAA
>JAAVHM010000079.1:0-1938 GCA_014799675.1 Ruminococcus sp.
CCCCGCCCGTTTTTGTGATTTCGGAAATTTGCGGGACGGGAAACCCGTCCCCTACATAATTGCGATATTCTGTAGGGGCGCATCCTGTATGCGCCCGTTAAAAATGCTCCGATATTGTGTGTTGCGGGCGGATATGGAATCCGCCCCTACAGAAACGTTGCCGCGATAAATTAAAATTTATACTTTTTCTACAGGCTGTGGCAGGCAACGATACTTATATGTACGTTGCCTGCTTTTTGTTTGCTGACAACGCCGCACACACAGTGTATTTCCTGCATATTATGGGTATGGAACATTAAAAAATCTAACTGGATTTACTACCCTTTCAGAAAGGAAGTTTTTATATGAAAAGAACTTTTTTGATAGCAGGCGGAGACTTGCGTTTTGCTGCTCTTGCTGACGTTCTTGCGGAGGAAAACCGTGTTTATGCCGTGGGGTTCGACAGAAACGTTTCCATGTCCGATAAGGTCAAAACAGCCGACAGCGTTTCGGCGATAGATACTCGTGTGGACTGCCTTATTCTGCCCCTGCCCGCCTCGGCGGACGGCATTACTGTCAGCACGCCTTTTTCGGGCAGGAGCATTTCCCTTGAAAGTCTTTCCCATACATTAAAGGAAACAGGCGTCGTACTGGGGGGACTTGTTTCCCCAGAGGTAAAAAAATTTTTTACCGACAAAAATATAGTTGTGGCGGACTATGCCAAGCGTGAGGAATTTGCCGTCCTGAACGCCGTTGCAACGGCAGAGGGAGCTGTGCAGGTCGCCATGGAGGAGCTTGCCACAACCATATCGGGCAGAAAAATACTTATTCTCGGCGCGGGACGCATTGCAAAGGTGCTTATCGACGTGCTCAGCGGCTTCCACGCAAAAATTACCGTTGCGGCAAGAAAATGCTGCGACCTTGCGTGGGCAAGAGTCTACGGCTGCGAAAGCTGTCCCATGGATAAAATAGACGGTATCCTCGGCGATTTCGATATAATTTTCAACACCGTCCCCGCAGTTATTCTGGACGAAAGCAGACTGAAAAAGATAAGCAAAAGCTGTCTTGTTATAGACCTTGCTTCAAAGCCGGGAGGGGTCGATTTCGACACGGCGGGAAGTCTCGGTGTACGTACCGTTTGGCTGCTTTCGCTGCCGGGAAAGGTCGCTCCCATAACGTCCGGCATGGTAATTGCCGACACGGTGAACAATATTCTGGAGGAAAGGGGCGAGTGCCGTGGCTGAAATTGATACGCTTAAAGGAAAACGGATAGGATTTGCGGTATGCGGCTCATTCTGCACCTTTAAAAAAGCATTTGAGGAGCTTGAAAAGCTTATTGAAGCAGGGGCGGAGGTCACGGCGATAATGTCCTTTAACGCCGCGGGTCTGGACACCCGCTTCGGCAGGGCGGCGGAGCATATAGAGTACCTTGAAAGAATTACCCAAAAAAAGGTAATAAAAACCATTGAGGACGCCGAGCCCGTAGGACCGAAGAAAATGTTTGACGCAATGCTGATAGCCCCCTGCACGGGAAATACCCTTGCAAAGCTTGCATACGGGATAATCGACACCCCTGTCACAATGGCGGCAAAGTCCCATTTGAGGAACGCNCGTCCGCTGATAATCGCGCCCTCCACAAACGACGGACTTTCGGGTTCGGCAAAAAATATNGGCGCGCTGCTNAATTACAAAAACGTATACGTNGTACCCTTTGCACAGGACGATTATGCNGGAAAACCACGCTCCCTTGTGTCTGATTTCGAGCAGATACCNAAAGCGTTGGAGCAGGCNTTTAACGGCGTCCAGTTACAGCCAATACTTGCCTGAAAATTTATTGTTGTTGTAGGGNNNGNGCTTGCTCCCGCCTTAATTTTATTACANAACAAATAGGCGGGAGCAAGCCCCCGCNCTACANTTTNTGANTTANNTCACCNCCGANGTTNNCGTAACCGTCGTNTC
>JAAVHM010000079.1:1943-10940 GCA_014799675.1 Ruminococcus sp.
CGGTTTCCGTCCCGCCNGATATTATGGTGAAATTGGTAAATTCCCCGCATATCGCCGCTTCGGGAATTTCAATTTTTGTCAGCGCAAGACTTTGCGGGTCAAAGGTCATGATGTATGTACCGAATGAAAATTCTCCTTTGCAGACCTTGCCGTCCTCGGTATCGGTGCAGGTAAGGACGTTCGCGTCCGCCGCGCTTGCGGCGCTGTCTATCGCCTTGAAAATAAGCGCGAACACAGCCCTGTCGTTGATGTTTTCCATGGGTATCTCCAGCTTNANNTCNCCNAANGAAGCGGTCACGCCGCTGTCGTTGCCCGTCAGNGAAAGTCCCGCCAAGGTTTCGGGGGAATCTACCGTCATCTCCCAGATNCCCATTCCGTAACGNTTTACCGTGCCGTCAAATTCGAGTTCNCCCGCCTGAATTTTTACCGCCGACTGAAACGGCTTGCTCAAATCGGGGTTTTTGGACAATATTCCTCCGCCGCTTTTGTTACATGACGTACAAACAAATAACAACATTACGCACAGTATAATTGCGGCAAAGCCTTTTCTGCTCATAAAAATGCCCTCCGTTTCGATTATTCTTGAACAGAGGGCAGAATATTTTTTATGATCTTAATTTTTAATCAGAAAGTGTACAAAAAATCTTTGCAAAAATTTTCATATAGGATTTTTNAAAAGATTTTTTGTCTGCACTTTGATNAAAAATTATGATAATGAGCCCTTATCTGTTCCAGTTTCGGAACACAAAGTGCAGCTTTTTTATCACGTCGGAAGGCAGCATACAGGTCTCGGAAAGCTCGTCTGCCGCAAGGTCTGCGGCTGAACCGTGGACATAAACCGCCGCCGCCGCCGCTTCTACAGGGTCTAAGCCCTGAGCGCAGAACGCCGCGATTATTCCTGTAAGAACGTCGCCGCTGCCGCCTCNTGCAAGCCCCGGGTTGCCTGCCTTGATAATATACGCCTTTCCGCAGCCCGCAACTATCGTCGGGACACCTTTTGCAACCACGATAACGCCGTATTCACGGGCAAGATTNACCGCAAGGGTGAGCCTGTCTGCCGCCGCTTCCTCGACTGGAACTCCTGTCAGGCGGGCAAGCTCCCCNGCGTGGGGAGTGATAATAAGCTTGTTTTTTGCGTCCTTGAATATATTTATGTTGTCCGCAATACAGTTTATTCCATCTGCGTCCAAAATTATGGGACACGCNGCTTCTTTTATCACTTTTTCAACTATTGCCTTTGTACCTTTTGTAACTGTCAGTCCGCTGCCTATAGCCGCAGCCGATTTTCCNCNGCACTCCTTTGCAATTGCAGCCGCGCCGCTTTCGGCGTAAGAGCCGTCCTTATCCTCCGCAAGGGGAAGATATGTNGCCTCNGAAATAAGNGGAGCGATCCTTGTTATGACCCTTTCGGAAGCCGCAAGGGTGACTATCCCTGCTCCCGAACGGAGAGCCGCCTCNGTGGACAGAGCCGCCGCGCCGCTGAATTTTGCGCTGCCCGCAATGTTGAGAAGCTTTCCGAAATCNCCCTTGTGGGAAAACTTGTCTCTTTTTGGCAAAGCCTGTATAGTCTGCTTGCTGCCGAAGCGTGTGGGCAGGTATTCGATATTTTCACAGCATTTGTCGGAAAAACCGATATCCGCAACGATTATTTCGCCGCAGTGCTCGGCAAGGGGATTGGAGAGCATACCTATCTTAGTGTAGCCGAATGTTACGGTGTANGCGCATTTAAGCGTACCCTCCGAGACCGTTCCGTTAAGAGAATCGCCGCCTGAGGGAACGTCCGCCGCGATAATAACGGCTTCGCACCTTTGAGCGTAGGAGAAGCACGCCTTTATCTGCGGAGGCAAAAAGCCGTGAAATCCCGTGCCGAAAACAGCGTCCACAATAACGGAGGCGGTTTTGAACCGTTCAAAGACCTTGTCAATGTTGTCGTTGAGGTTAAGGACGTCCGCCTTGCTGACGTCGCTAAGCTCGCAGTAAGCCTGTGCGGAAAGCTCTGTGGAGGGGTCGCCGCAGGCAAGTACAACGGTCACGGGTATGCCGTTCCCGGCAAGCTCCTTAGCGGAGATAAGACCGTCGCCGCCGTTGTTTCCGTTTCCGCAGATAAAAACTACCCCCGAGGAGATGTCTCTGTCCTCGCTTATCTTGTAGATAAGCATAGTCAGCGCACCTCCTGCGTTTATCAGCAGGTCGCGGTAGGAAACTCCGTTTTTGTCGGAATTTTCCTCAATGGTTTTCATTTGCTTCGGTGTTGGGTAAAACATAATTTTTGTCTCCTTTCGGCGGGAAGTCCCGCCATTAGTATCCGCAGTTTTTAAGTGCGTTTAAGCCCCTCAATTGGGCGGGGGAGCAGCATTGTCCTGATCAATCATATAATAAAACGTTTGCGATCGCCGAAATTTTATGATGCGAGCAGCTTACAACAGTGCGGTATTTTTTTGCAACAAGAATTATCTTTGCTCTGCCTGTAAGGCTTAAATAGTACGTCCCGCTGTAGTCGGTCAGGACGGATACGTCGCTTAGCTTAACGCCGTGAGCGTTTATTCCCAGAGCCTTTACAAACGCCGTTTTTGCGGCAAACATTTCCGCCATTATAGGAACTGAAAAGTTTTTTCCCATAAGGAATTTCATTTCTTGGGGAGAGTAATATCTTGCCAGGAATTTCGGTTTGGCGGTAAGCCTTTTGAAATGCTCCATATCTATTATGGAAGTGCCTATCGTCATTATAAAAACACCCTTTCGGAATTTTTTGAGGTCAGAATGTCTTAATTCAGCCGTTGTTATTTTTCTTCATGTTGTATTTAAGCTGACTTGAAAGGAACGGGGTAATTGCTTCCACGACCCTTTCCTCGGGGGAGAATATAAGTCGGACGTTTCCTGCGGAAGCGTGCTTGAAATCCGCGTAATAGGTTTTCGTCTCCGCGGCGGACTCGTTTACGCCGACAGCGTTTACTACCGTAACGTCCGAATCCGTATCGGGAGTGTTGTCGGTGTACTCGCCGAAAGCCTCGAATGTGGGAGCTTTCGCGGTGATAAGGCGTACTCTTTTCCGCTGGGCGATTATCTTGTCTACGTCTATCTCGCCGTTTGTTACAATATATTCATACTCGCAGTCGGAATTGGTTATAAGCCTGAAGCCGCCCCAGAAAACTCCGAACATCATAGCCAATCCCAGTATGGGCATTATGAACAATGTTACAAACAGCGACACAGCAGTAAGAACACCCATTGCAAGCCCGATAATGATTCTTACTGTCCAGACCTTTCCGTCGGCGGGCTTCTTAACAATTTGTTCAACAAATATATCCATTTTTGCCTCCGTTTTTAATAAAAATATTACTTAAAACAATTATAACATAAAATTTTTCAATTTTCAAGAAAAATTTACTTGCATTTTGTGACGTTATTGTATATAATAGAGTTATGGCAAAATTTAAACGCTGTGACCGGGCATAGTAGCTTTGGGAGCAAGGGCAGTCCAGAGAAAGCGGCAGTAAGCTGTGAGCCGCTTCGTCCTCCCGATGTGAAATTCACCTGCGAGTGGTTCGGCTGAAAGCTTAGGCGATTAGGCTGAAACGTAGAAGCTGCGTTAAAGCGGAGAGGATAATTGTCCTTAGTTTATGAAAATATGGGTGGTTTATAAGCAGATTTTTCTGTCCCGTTTTCATGACGGGGCAGTTTTTTTAATTAACAATTAATAATGATTATTCGTTAATTATTAATTGTTAATTATTAATTATTAATTTTTTATAGGGTCAGAAAATCTGACGGAAAGGAAAAAATTATGAAAGAACAGCTTGAAAAAATCAAACAGCTTGCGGAAAAGGAGCTTGCGGAATGTAACGCGGCGGACGTCCTTGAAAACCTCCGGGTAAAATACCTCGGCAAAAAGGGCGAGCTTACCGCTATCTTGAAGCAAATGGGAGGACTTTCCGCGGAGGAGCGTCCCGTTGTGGGTCAGCTTGCAAACACGGTGAGAAAAAGTATCGAGGATAAGCTTGCGGAACGTACCGCACAGCTTAAAGCGGAGCTTGCCGCAAAGAAGCTTAAAGAGGAAACTATCGACGTTACCCTCCCCGGCAAAGCTCCTGCGGTGGGACGCTTGCACCCTCTTACTGCCACATTGAACGAGGTCAAGGAAGTTTTCCTCGGTATGGGCTTTGAGGTAGTCGAGGGTCCCGAGGTGGAGACCGACCACTACTGCTTCGAGGCGCTGAATATGCCCAAGCACCACCCTGCAAGAGACACGCAGGACACTTTCTACATCAACGAAAACGTGCTTTTGAGAACACAGACTTCCTCGGTTCAGATAAGGACAATGGAAAAGAAAAAGCCTCCTATCAGAATTATTTCCCCGGGAAGAGTTTACCGTTCCGACACGGTGGACGCAACTCACTCTCCCATTTTCCACCAGATAGAGGGACTTGTTATCGACAAGGGCGTTACAATGGCTGACCTCAGCGGCACTTTGGAGCTTCTTATGCAGAGACTTTACGGCGAGGACTGCAAGATACGTCTCCGTCCCCACCACTTCCCCTATACAGAACCCTCCGCGGAGGTGGATATAATGTGCTTCAACTGTCACGGCGAGGGCTGTCCCATGTGCAAGAACGAGGGATATATCGAGCTTCTGGGAGCAGGTATGGTACACCCCAAGGTGCTTGAGGGCTGCGGTATCGACCCCGAAATTTACAGCGGATTTGCGTTCGGTATCGGTCTTGAGCGTATCACTATGGGTCGGTACGAAATTAACGATATGCGTTTGCTTTATGAGAACGATATGCGGTTCTTGGGGCAGTTCTAATAGGCATTAGGAGATGATATATTATGGCTGTCTCCCTCAGTTTGTATAAAGACGGTTTAGGAATACTTTTTGATACTCCGGTTTCTGTTGAAAAATATTACCATGACACATGGGACAAAGCAAATAAGGAACTTGGGATAAAATTATTCATAGCATATGGAAAGCCGTTCCGTTTTGATGATATACCCGAAGTGCTTGATGAACTTACGCGTTTGAAATCGTGGGCGGAAATTAATGAACATTCATATATGAGCGACAGAATAGACGAATTAATGGAAATTATTCCTCAAATTTGTGATGAATATAGTTCGCGGGAAGATGCTTCCGAACTGTATTTTTATCTGTAAACTTACTTTTTAACAGGAGGCTTTATAAATGAATTTATCAATGAAATGGTTAAGCGACTATATATGCGGAGGGTGATTTTGTTATGAGAAAGCATTATATGACGTTATGTATGTACGGCAACACCGAGGTCACGCATATTATTAATAATGATAAGATCGAGGTCACATTTGAGCAGGCTGTGAAAGGCGGCTTCAGGGACGCGGTTTTTCTGCTTGACGGCACGGTTTTGTCAAACAACGGCTTCAACAATTCGGAAATTGATTTTTTCCGCAGGTTCACCGAGAAAAACGCGGAGGTAATAAACGCGGAAGCAAGGGGATTTCTATAATGCCGACTATATACGCGACTTCTGGATAGCGTATCACCAGTACGAAAAATATATAAAATAAATCAGCGGAGGAAAACTAAAATGAATTTATCAATGAAATGGTTAAGCGACTATATAGACACAGGCGTGTCGATAAAGGAATTCTGCTCGGGTATGACTATGAGTGGCTCTAAGGTCGAACGCTGGGAAACAGAGGGCGAGGAGATAAGCAAGGTCGTTGTGGGCAAGCTTCTTTCCGTTACCCCTCACGAAAATTCCGACCACCTTGTTGTGTGTCAGGTGGACGTGGGTCATGCTGGAAACGGCGAGCCTATTCAGATAGTCACGGGCGCGCCCAACGTTAAGGCGGGAGATATCGTCCCCGTAGCTATGGACGGCTCTACTCTGCCCAACGGCGTGAAGATCAAAAAGGGCAAGCTTCGCGGCGTTGAGTCCAACGGTATGCTTTGTTCCCTCGGCGAACTGGGACTGACTACACACGATTTCCCATACGCTATTGCGGACGGAATTTTCATCATGCAGAACGAGGAGGGCTGTCCCGAATTTGAACTGGGTCAGGATATAAAGGAAGCTATCGGACTTAACGATACTTCCGTGGAGTTTGAGATAACATCAAACCGTCCCGACTGCCTGTCCGTTATCGGTCTTGCAAGGGAAGCCCACGCTACCTTTGACAAGCCTTACACCGTAAAAGAACCGCAGTTCAAGGGCATTGACGGGGATATTGATTCCATGCTGAAAGTTACCATACACAACAAAGAGCTTTGCCCAAGATATATTGCAGGCGTGGTAAAAAATGTTAAAATCGGTATGTCCCCCCGCTGGATGAGAGAAAGGCTTCGCGCAAGCGGCGTTCGTCCCATAAACAATTTTGTTGACATTACAAACTATGTTATGCTTGAATACGGACACCCAATGCACGCGTTTGACATTCGCTACATTGACGGTTCTGAAATAAACATACGCAACGCTAAGGACGGCGAAACCATTACCACATTGGACGGCGTGGAGCGTACTCTTAAAAAGGAAATGCTTGTCATTGCGGACGCTAACAAGCCTGTGGCTGTTGCGGGCGTAATGGGCGGCGAGTACAGCGGTATCATGGACGACACTGTGGACGTTGTTTTCGAGGCGGCTTGCTTTGACGGAGCTTCCGTCCGCACAACGGCAAAGGCTCTCGGTATGAGAACGGACGCTTCCGCACGCTTTGAAAAGGGTCTCGACCCGCAGAACGCTTATCCTGCGATTTTAAGGGCTTTCCAGCTTGTTGAGGAACTGGGCTGCGGCGAGGTTGTCAAGACCATAATCGACGCGGACTATTCCGACAAAACTCCAAAGGGCGTGGAGTTCGACCCTGTTTGGATAAACAATTTCCTCGGCACGGATATCTCCGAGGACGTTATGAGAAGCTGCCTTGAAAAGCTTGATTTCAAGCTTGAAAACGGCATGGCATACGCTCCCTCGGTAAGAATTGACATCGAGCGGAAGTGCGATATTGCCGAGGAGGTTGCGAGAATTTACGGCTACAACAACATTCCAAAAACCATTATCAGAGGCGTTGCGGAGGCACAGCTTTCCGAAAAGCAGAAGTTTGAGAGAAAAATCAGCGAGACAATGGTCGCTCTGGGTGCGTATGAAATTACCACATACTCCTTTATCAGCCCCAAATATTTTGACAAAATCTGTCTCCCCGACAACAGCCCTCTCCGTGAAACTGTTGTTATCACAAACCCGTTGGGAGAGGATACTTCTGTTATGAGGACGACCCTGCTTCCCTCAATGTGCGAGGTTATGGCAAGAAATTACAACAACAGAAATGCCGCTGTGTGCTTGTTTGAACTGGGCAACGAGTATCTTCCCAAGGACGGTGAGACCCTCCCCGACGAGCCTATGAGACTTAGCATTGGTATGTACGGCAATAACGCCGATTTCTACACGATCAAGGGCATTGCCGATACATTGCTGAAAACCGTGGGCGTTGAGGATATTGAGTACGCCGCCTGCGCCGATACGGACGTGTTTGCGGAAGCAAGCTCTTTCCACCCCGGCAGGTGCGCTGTCATCACAAAGGACGGCAAGGCTGTGGGAATTGTGGGCGAGCTTCACCCCGACGTGCTTGAAAATTACGGAATTGGCGTAAAGGCTTACGCCGCAAAGCTGAACGTTGCCGAGCTTCTGCCAATGGCTAACGCGGTCAAGGTGTTCAAGCCCCTGCCGAAATTCCCCGCGACCACGAGAGACCTTGCTATCGTCTGCGACGAGGCATTGCCCGTTGCGGAATTGGAAAAGGCTATCAAAAAGGCTGTCGGAAACATTCTCGAAACGGTTACTTTGTTCGACGTATATCAGGGCAAGCAAATCGCCGAGGGCAAGAAGTCCGTTGCATATGCAATGTCCATGCGTTCCCACGAGGGAACTCTCACCGACGAGCAGGCGGACGCCGCTGTCAAGAGGGTACTGAAAGAGCTTTCCAAGCTGGGAGCAGAATTAAGGGCGTAATTATAAAAATGAAAGCCTGTCAGCGCAATGTTGGCAGGCTTTTTATAAATGTTCACAAAAAGTTTAAAAAATATTGGAAAGATTTTACCCCCGAATTTCGTATATATATAATAGAAAGGTCGTGAAAAAAATGTCGAAATACAAAATATTGGCAATTACAATGGCTGCCGCTTTGACAGCTTCCCTTACAGCTTGCAATGAAGACGGGAACGATAACGGTATCTCTCCCATAGTCCAGACCACGTCGGCGGAAACTGTTACGGAGAACACAAGCGCATTTCCCGAAACGGCTGCGGCTGAAACAACCATTGCCGAAAGCAATGAGCTTGACGAGGAGACCGCCGAAATGCTCCGCAGGGAATTTGCGAAATATATCGGGGAGATAGACCCGTCATATGCGCGCTTTGACCCCGCATATGTGAGAATTGATACGTATTACGGAAAATTCAACGGCTGTGAAGTGTTCCTGCCGCTGTACAAGCTCGGTTATGATACGGCTATAGAATATTATTACGTTGCGGGATATGAAATATATTTCCCATGCTTGGACTATGATATATATGTTCACAAGGACGGCACTTTTTACGAAATTGCGGACGCTTACGAAAAGGGCTATATCAGCGAGGAGGACGTTGCTAAAATTGCCGAGATACAAAACGGTACGCCGCCGGAAAAAACAGACCCGCCCGAAACAGATGATATTGGCAGTATAAGCAGAAAAAACGCAAAGCTTCGCAGGGAAAAGGACGTTGAATTCCGCAGGAAATTTATAGAATTTCTCGGTGAGACCAATCCCGCATATGCTGATATTGAACCCTCAAACGTAAAAATTGAGCCGTATTGTGTCACAGACAACGGCTGGGAGGCGTTCCTGCCGCTGTACAATGACATTTACGCCGAGGCTGAAAATTATTTCACAATTGCAGGCTATGAAATGTATTTCCCCTGCCTTGGCTATGAGATATACGTTCACAAGGACGGCGAATTTTACGAGCTTGCGGAAGCTTACGAAAATGGC
>JAAVHM010000080.1 GCA_014799675.1 Ruminococcus sp.
TTTTTGTTTAGATACTGGTCATGCTGACGTTATCACAAGAAAAAATAAAAAAATATTAAATGTTATCAATGACAATGTTAATAAAATTTGCCATGCACATTTTTATAAAACAGAAGATAGCAACTATAATCATATCCCATTTTTAAGTATAGATGAAGTTGAACAGTCCCAGATAGTTTCGTTGTTATTGAGTTCCAAGTGCACTTGGCTTACAATGGAATTGGAACAACATGATTACCAAGAGCGTCAGATGCAAATATTAAAGAAATATCTAAGATTTTAATACTTTCTAATATAATAGCTTATTGTATGATAATTTATACTGTTTAATCATAGGTCGTGACTTAGTTTTGTGTACACTTTTACGACATATTATGACAACACAACCGTTTGATTATCCCCAATAATAATTATGTCGTTATCAAAGCTGTCTCCGACGTGCACTTTAGTCTTGATAACGACATAATTTATAATATAATGACAACGCGTTTCCATCATTTACACAGTTTGTAATTCAAAGCCAATAAATTTATTCCTGACAAAAAACCGCCAAAAATATTAGACAGAAAATGTACTTGCTAAATGCAAAATATAATCGTATACCTATGCAATAATTTCATTTCTGCAATAACACTCACTGATATAATCCCTGGACTGATAGAAAAAATCTGAATTGTAATTTGATATAGCGCCGTCTATCCACGAAGAGTACACGTCTTTTAATGTTTCTAAAATGTCTCCGCAGTCAACATCTTCTATCAGACGCTCATATACCTCGCCGATAGTCCAGTAGTCCGGCACCTCATATTTGCAATTTTTTTCATTATCAAAGCTTCCGTTAGGCAAATTGCATAAAGATATAAATTCGTCCGCTGCTTTTGCAATAGGCTCGCAGTGAAGAACGTCCGCATGACCGTAAATCCTCTTGATAACTTTATCTCCAAGGAGCGAAACAACCTCTGACCTTTTCAGTTTGCACTGCCGTCCTATAAATTCAATAAGACTGCAAGTGTAAAATAGTGCGCTGTTATTCTTCATCACTTACCTCATACCCTTTCAGAAAATTAAGTGCAGCAAGAGCCCTTGCAGTGTGGAAGCTTATTTGATGAGTAGGCTTTTTAAATCTTGCAAGTTCCCAAAAAGCCTCTCTTGAAATTTTTCCGTCAACAAAATTCTGCACATAGTTAAATATTTTATCGTCAGCCATAGGGCCCTCAACAACATCATAATCATGCGGAGTACCCATACGACAGGCTGCTATAAAATCAAGCCATTCCTCTGTCATTTCGTCAAAGTTCAAAATCTTTAACGAATTATTTGGAGTATAAGCATACTCACTTATAAATCCTTTTCCGCTGAAACGCGTCGCCCAACGCTGTGCTTGTTCTTTAAACATAGTGCAGTAAAATCCGAAATAAAAATCTTTATTAAATTTTGCGGTTCTTATTTCTGGGAATTCAACAATTTCTCTACTTCCGTGATATAAAATAATTTTATCCATGAATTAACACCGTCCATGCAAAACGTTTTCTATATGCATTATATCATACTTAGGAAAATATTTCAACTGTATTTTGAGCTTTTATACAGTACTTTTTCTTCTTTTTAATAAAATTTAACACGTCTGTAAAACGTACTCTTACTGATCCCAATTCTCCGTATAAATTCAGTCGCCGAAATCTCCCCATTCTTCCAAAGAGGAAGCAATTCAGCCCATAGCTGTTCATCAACGGCTATGGGCTTTCTTCCTTTGTACTTTCCCTGCGACTTCGCAACAGCAATACCCTCTTTCTGACGATCAAGCAAGTATCCACGCTCCAATTCTGCAACCGCAGCGAATACCGTCAGCATAAATCGTCCCGTTGGCGTGGAAGTATCAATTTTCTCTTTCTGACTGACAAACTCCACGCCTTTCTTTTGAAGCACATCAATAAGCTCCAACAGGTCTTTGGTATTCCTTGCGAACCTTGAAATAGCCTCAACCATGACCGTATCACCGTTTCTCACAAAAGACAGCATTTCACGAAGCTGTGGACGGTCTGCCGACTTGCCCGAAATCTTATCAATGTAAACTTTTTCAGCACCGAGCTGTTTCATAAGAATCTCCTGCCGAGCTGTGTTCTGCTCCGCTGTTGATACACGAACGTAACCAACTTTCATAAAAATTCCTCCATTCATCGTTCCAATAGGCTATACTCTAAAGGGACACTTTTTTACAGCAAAATTCCGTTCCAATAAAGTCGGTTTCAGCATTTTGGAACGTCCCAAAATAAAACGTAACCCTATTGGGAATTTCAAAAAATAATCCGCTTGTAATATTCATTTATACAAGCGGATTTTTCTTTCAGTATATAAATTCAAAGCTCCTGATCTCGTTCAGAATCTTATGCATTGCCGATGGACTGTACAGCATTTCCTCAATCTCAAATTCATCATAGCCGAAGTCGATAAGCGTCATAATATCCTCAGGCTCAATACCGAAAAAACGTGCGTACTCAACTAGTTCTTCGCCGTAAAGATACTCGTCCTCACGAAAATAGCTGCCGTAATAATTATCCCAAAACTCAAATTTCCGCACATCAATTACTCCGTCCGAACTGATTTTCAGAATATCTCCGCACTCAACATTTATCCGCGTAAATTTTGAGATATTCAGCTTCCTCAAAGCATTTTTTAGAATTTCATCGGTACTTGCATAAAGGTAAAATCCGTTGAATTTATACAGTGCAATAGGATTGTCTCCTTTAATAATGTACAAATCGTTTCTGTCGTTCAGTACCGTAAAACAAAACGAACCCCTGACCTTTTCCGCCATATTTTTCAGGCTTGCAAAGTCAAGGGAATTATCTTTCTCTAAAAGCTGTACGGCAATATAGCTGTCGGTCTGAATGTTGGTTTGCGATAACTTCTCGTCCTTTTGCAGAATAAAATCATTATGCAGGACGCCATTGTGTGCAAGAGCAAATTTCATTTTGTCAACGCTGCCGAAAAACGGGTGATTATTGAAATTAAATCGCTCCGAACCCTGAGTAGTCATTCGGGTATGTCCCATAATTACGTTTGTTTCCGCAGGGATTTTGTAGTGTATCTTATGGGCTGGAAGCGGTCTTTTGTAAATATGCAAACCGCTTTTGGTATTGTATGCAATTCCCGTTGCGTCCGTTCCACGGACTTCGCATTCCTTTGACAAAATTGCAATGATTTTGTTTTTATCGTATGCGGAAAACCGTCCCGCATAATCGATCAATCCAAATAAACAGCACATTATTCGTCCTCCTCACTTTCCACAGGCTCATTAACGTATAACCTGCGCTCTTTCAGATATGTAATCAATTCGGATTCCGAAATGCTTGCAACGAAATCGCACCAATTAAGAGCGGTAAGTTCCTCATCTGTAAGATTTATTGAAATATCACAGATTTTGTTTACCAACTGCAATGTTGCTATAAGCGTGTTGTATTTCAAAGTACCACGAAAAATCCGAAATTCAATTGTGTGGTAATTAGTCAGATTTACGCAGGTATAACGTCCCGAATAATTCTTTTTCGCATTATCGAGAGTGGCTTTAGGATTACCTTTTATTCCATACCGAGCCGCCCAACGTGCAAGCTGACTTTCGTTTCTGCGTGAGAATTTCAAAAGCTCCTGCCAGAATCTTTCTACGAAAAACAGTACCCTTGAAATACGTTCCTCCTGCTCTTCTCGGGTATCTCCGAATGCGGTACGGTTAATATGGATATGCAGTCCGCAGGTGGTTGTTTTGTGAGAACGGTAGCCCATTCCGATTGCTTTTTCCATAACTTCTGACCACGGCATTTGAGCGGAATGATATTCCAAGGTCATAGGGTGTGTAACAATTTCCATGCCGTCACTAAGGCTGCCGTCATGCTTGATGTAAATTCTGCGGCAGTTTTCCGAATTTGCAGTTCCGGCAATTTCACCTGCATGGGAATCATCATCACCGCCGCCGTCTATTTCAAGCTCAACGCCGAAAAATCTATTGCCGCTGCCATAGAAAATCGGGTCAGGCTTGTAATTATAGTCGTGAATATATTCGTAATTTTTACGTTCATGATAGCATTCATGGCAGTACGGATATTCNTCGTCATCNNCAAAATAATATGCGTCGTCGNAGTGGATAGTNCTGCCNCAATGNTCGCAATNTGTGTANCAATCGTCGTAGCANGATTGACACAAGGTTNTGNNGCAGTCTGCTGCATTTTCAGNCCANATNCNNTCNCCGCAGTGTTCNCAGANNACNGTTTCTTCCTCGTANCATTCGTCGCATAAGTCCTGTCCGTCAAAATGATTTATCTCGTCGTCGCTGTNGGTGTAGCAGCAGTGGTCGCATACAAAGCTCATTTTTTAATTCCTCCAAAATTNATTTTTTNATTAAACAAAGAAAGCCGAAAGACCNGTNNAAAGTCTTTCGGCTCGTTGATTANNTGCCATAAGGCGGGAAAATTTTTTACTCGCTGTCNGTGANATCGCATAGCTTCAACACTTCCTCCGAAACGTCATTTTCAAGACAGCTGCAAATTACAACAGCGGCCGTTCCTGCAAGCGCAGCAAGAATTTTAAGTACAAGCTCCTTGTTCACGTTATTGCCTCCTTNCGCAATTTGTCGCAGATTTTGTCTGCTTTAATCGTCCAAAATGTTCTTTACAATGGCTGTAACTACGGCTATTGCAAGCNTTCCGATGATTTTTCCCATTTTTCCCATAGGCTGATACCGTCCTTTNAAATTTAATTTTTTGATGATTTTTTNCTGTACGCGAATGCTTTTTGTAAAAATATGCGTACATTATTTCAGAGAAAAAATTATCCCCATATCACCGTAAGCCACGGTAATATGGGGATTTAACTTGCTTCTCTGTAAATATAATATATACTTGAAAATCCGAATCTTACGCATAATTGCAACAAATTGTTAATACTTGCAAAATCATTGAAAGGACTGATTTTATGATTTCTGATTACAANGANTATCTCACGCCTTATGAAGNNNCGTATGAGCTTGATGTTTCGCTTACCACGATTTATAACCTGCTTAGGAGTAAGAAGCTTCCCGGGTTTAAGGTCGGCAAGGTATGGCGTATCCCTCGAGACGCTTTGGAGAAAATGATTTACAGCTGAAAAATCCCCTTGTATTACAAGCCAAAGTAATACAAGGGGATTTAACAAAAGATTATAAATTTCTTAAAACGTCCTGAATATGGTACACTATAAAAGGCACGTCTTTGCACATTTTTTCGTAACTGTCTTTATCGGAATTACCGCACAAAATCATAAAATAACTTCCGCGCTGCCCGACCATAAAAGCTGCGCTGTATTCTCTGCCTTGATATTTAAGGTCGATTATATTTCCTAAAAGACTTTTTTCACGCATACTTGCACCGATACCGCAGGCGGACAGCGGCTCTTTCAAAAGATGCGCTATTGTTTCGGAATCGCGGGTGTCTATGTAGGAACTGTACTTCACGTTCTGAAAATGTTCCGTTCGCAGATATTCGTATACAAACATTACAAGCCTTTCCATAACCGATGTGAAAACAACGGAAAGAGCCGACATAACAATTGCGAGGACAATTCCGTTGCCCTTAAAGCACTCGATTATCCACAATATGCAGAACGCCCAGCGCAGCGCTCCCACCGCCATATCAACCTTTTTATAATGCGGGTCAAGATCATCTTCGAGGGAAAGCTGTTTCCCGAACTCGGGAGCTTTCCCGTAAATGGGTATAAAAGGCTTTTCCAGCGATACGCCTTTGACCACGTTCCCGCATTTGGTACAGAAAAAAGTGTTATCGTCCATTGGGCTGCCGCATTTTTGACAAAGCATAAGTATTACTCCTTATACGTTTATCTTGCATTGGAAGTTGCTGCAAGTCTCGCCGTCCTTTGTCTCGCGGCTTTTCTTCAGGCATTTGCATTTCGCAAGATAGTCATATTCCCATATCTGCTGGCGGGGCGATTTTGGGCTGATGTACATATTTGTGGTGTCGTACCAGTATTTGCAGAATGCGCAGTATTTGTGGATCGATAGGTTTGCGTTTTTCATTGACATAATATACTCTCCCTTCAATATTTTCAACATTTATTAAAATTTTGCTTTTTTAATCATCATCATCTAAAGCCAAACGTGGATCGTTGTCCCCATCTATACTCGCCATCTGCACATTGCTTCTAACGTACTGATAGGCATGATTATCAAGCACATCGTTATCGTTGAGAATATCGTCTGTAAATTCTCCGATCTCTACAAGCGGCTGCAACGCCTGAATAATGAAATATACAGCCCATTTTTGACCATCACCTGCACACTGCTCATTAAAGTGAAATGATCTAAGCTCTTCAAAATCTTTAATATCCGATGGTGAACACACTGACCTTTGTGACATAGCTTCAATAAGCGCCTGCGGGTATTTTTCAAAGGTCTCTTTGCTTATATAAGCTCCACCTGAATTATTAATGCGGCTTTCTGCATCTTTTCGCCTTTTCTTCATATCCTTGTCACCCGCAACTACGTCAATGACCTTGCCTACAAATTTTTCCGGATAAAGCTTGTCTAAGCGTGCGCGGCTTTTTCTCATCTCACTTTTTAAGGTCTCTTCATTTGATACGATCTTGCCTCTTGCCTTAAGTTTGTCTATTTTTCTCTCTTCAAAATATGAATAATTACTGCCGCGCGATGATTCTTCAATAAATGGATATCCCGACTTAAGTTTCCTGTTTATCGCCGATGAAGCGGCAAGGGAAACACAGGGAACAAATATCAGAAGAAATATTACTCTTATTAAACCGAGAGTTAATATTGACAAAATGCTTTTTATCGCATAAAGGGGATCAATTGATATTTCAATGTCTTCATATAAATCCTCTGCCAACACAATGTCTCTTATGCAGTCAATAATTGCTATCGCAAATATAATGACTGCTGATCTGTACGGCGTATTCCATGAAAGCACAATGAGGGCTATAAACCCGACAATATTCAGCACAGAATTTATCCGTGGATTAAATAAGACATGCTTAAGCAGGAATACAATAAGTGCAATAACTATAATAGCTATAATTATGTAATGCAATGAAAATCACTCCACATCAAATATTATCTCGCCGTTTTCTTTCAGCTCATCAAGTGCATCCAGTGTAAATTTTGCTTCGGGAACATCACTTTCCGCCTCGGCTTTACGCCATTTATTAAACTCATCCTGAAAATAAAGCTGAAAACTGATTGTAACCATATCCGGAGCATTTGCAGACAATGCATATTTAAGCTTTCCGCCTATATAGCGAAGATTTTCTTCCTCTACAGCACGTTCCTTGACCTTGTCCACACTTTTAATAATAGCGTCTGACCATTCTTCAACTGACATTCTTCCCGCAAGCTTGCTTCTTATAACGTCCTGAGCAGTATTTAAGGCTACCGTTCTTGCTTCATCAACAAATGGAGCTATTACAGCCGCAAGTGCGCTTTTTGCAAGAAAAGCCAATGCTAATGCCATAATGATCCTCCTCTATACTTCTAAAGCTAATCTCAGTTCTTCTGTCGTTGAAATTTCTGTACCCACAGGTTTGTTTCTGACCTTAGCCAGTATGTCTGGTGGAACCTCCTCTTCATCAACCTCTTTGGTATACACAACCTCTTCCCATTCCTTGGTAACTTTGTTTTTGTAGTAATATTTCGACTTGTTTTTAAAGCCTTCGATTGTTTTTGAAATAAAAGTTTTTGTGCCGTCGGGTTCCAGACCCAACACTTGCTTAATTTTGTTTGCAGCCTTTTTGATCCATTCAACAATTTTCTTCCAGAATACAAGAAGTCCTGCGATAAAAACTGCGCTTAAAGCTAAAATAATACCAATAGCAATCATTTCGGTAACTCTCCTTCAAATTGTGATTTTACATATTCTTCGCTGACCTTGCGTTTTGAGACAAGCGTGCCCAAATCACTGTTGTCAGACTTACTGTTTATAATTCGCTCTATTGCTTCCTCAAAATAAGCTTGACGCACAATTTTTTCGTCAAGCCTTGCAGCGCGCAAAGAAGCGTTCAGGACAGCGTTTGAAATATCTGCACCCGATACCCCATCGTATTTATCAGCTAACACCGCAATATCGGCATCCGTAGGCATCTGACCGGGTATATACATTTTCCAAAGCCTGCAGCGGCATTCCTTGTCAGGAAGCTCAAATTTGATATGAGCAAGTATTCTTCGCATAAACGCTGGGTCGTAGTTGGAAATGAAATTTGAAGCAAACAGTATTAAATCATCAAATTCATTTATAAGAATAAGCAAAACGGAACGTGTCTGATTCACACTTACGTCCGTGGAATTAGACATATTTGTTACCCGCCTGCTGAGTAAGGCATCGGCTTCATCGAAAAAAATTATTGACTTAGTTTCATTGGCATATTTAAACATTGCCGCAAGATTTTTCGAGGTTTCACCGACATATTTTGATTCTATCTGAGAATAATCAACCGTCAGAATATTTCGTCCCACCTGTTTGGCTATTGCGTGTGCAGCCATACTTTTACCTGTTCCCGAATATCCGTACAGATTTATACCCGCACGGTTTTGCCTTCTGTGAGTTTCACCAAGTCCCCATTCATTAAACAAAAGCTCCCGCTTTGAGTATAGAGCAAGCACATCCTGTATTGCGTCATATGTACTGCCGTTCATTATAATGTCATTAAAGCTATACTGCGGTTCCTCGCTTTGAAACAATACAAATTCCTTTGGGTTGTCAGATTTTTCTTTTTCCGCCTCAGACAGATTCGGGATTTCGTTCAGCGGTATTGTACTGACTTTTTCGGTACTCTGGGACTGTTTGTGTGCCGATGGATTTATGCGCTTTCCAAGCGGCATTTTATCACCTCTTTCATTATTGTACTTTGCGCATATTATGAAAAATTTTCCTTTTTCAGCATAACGCTCCCCCTTTTCCATTTTTCAGCAAAATATGATTTTTTATATTATATCATAAAAGCAATTTGGTGTCAAGTAGGTATTTATATAATACCATAAAGATTCATTTGGCATCATAATAATATTGATATTGCATATATATCAATGTAAGTATAGCACAAAAAATCCTAATATTGGTGTCCCGCAAGGACACAAAACACCCTAATTTACAGACAGAAAAGCCCTCGTATTACTTGATTTGTAATACGAGGGCTATTTAGGTATCATAGTGACACAATATAAATACCATACAATTCGGTNGNAATATGGTATCATAATAATTCAAGGAGATGATNCTATGGCAGTAATAAAATCCCAGTTTACNATGCGGCTTGANCCGCTTACCCACTGCAANATCAAAAAGATCGCAGCGGAGGAACACCGTTCTCTCACNAATATGATCGANTTTCTCATTGCCCGTGAGATCAAACAATATGAGCGTGAGAACGGCGAGATTTCCTGCACCGACGAGGAGCTGTACACCGAGTAAGCAACAGTCCATAACAGAATTATACCACAAATCAAAATCAATGTGGTGTCCTATAAGAACAAAGCAGAAAATAAGAGACAAGAAGCAAGATAATTTATATGGGACGAAAAACGCATTATGTTTAACGGCATAATGCGTTTTTATTGTATCAGGTCAAAATCTCTCTCATAAAGTCTTTCGTTGGTAATATCCAGCCGCTGACCGTTCAGCAGCGCATAAATTATCACCGAATCGCGCTCGTCCTTTGGGTAAAGAGGACGGTTTCTTGTCCGCTTCAAAAGCATCTGGGTCTCGTCCAGATCAAGTTTCATTCCGAAAGCTATTGCAATAAGCTTATCCCGGGACGGAATTTTCTTCCCCGAAAAAATGTGATAAGCATAGCTTCTGTCAAGTCCCGACCGCTTTACCGCCTCTTTCAGAGGTATGCCCTTTTCTTTCAGCAAAGCGTTAAGACATTCCGAAATGTCCGCAGAGGTAAACGTCTCCGTATTGTTTGCCGCAAAGCTTTCGTAATCGTCCGCAGACTTTATCTCGTTCCACATCTCGTCGGTGGATTTTTCTTTAAGTAAATTCATTATTGGTATTCCTCCGGTACTTCCGCCATTATTTCAAACATTTCTCTTAGGGAATATTCGCCGTTTTTGATTCCTTGGTACTCATTATAATCATACTCGGCTATAACGGACAGCTTGCCGTCATACAGCATATATGAATTGCTCCCGCCGCTGTCAAAATTCACATTCAGCGTTTGAGCCTGCATGACCGCCGTTGTCTCGCCCCAGCCGCAGCCGATGTATTCAATATAACCGTCCTTTACAGTATATATTTCAGTAACATTAAAGCTTTTGCCGTCTCCCACAGTGACCGCAAAATACCTGCCGTCAAAGGGTTTTTCAAAGCCTGTTATCTGTAAAAAATATTCTTCACCAAAATCCCTGTACATAAGATATTCAGACCAAAATCCTGCACAGCCCGTATAGCTGTCGCTTTGCGGAGAGCCGTACACAAAATGAATGTCGGGTCTGCCGTCCGGGTACGCCTCTGCCATAACAGCCTCATTAACGCCGTCGTTATCCAGATCATAATACAAATAAAATTTCCGATGTTCCTTAAAAAATGCTTTGCCGTGGGTAAAAAGTATCTTCGCATTCTCGTCCTCGGGAAAGAAAAGCAGGTCGCCGCGTTCATATTCGGGAAGATTTTCGGGTTCGCCATAGTAGGTAAGCCCCGCTTCAACCTCTGCATTATATTTGTCAATAAGCTCTTGTACCTCGGAGGGAACAGACCAATCGGGAGGAAAACCGTTTTCGTCGGTAATTGCTGTATTTGCAGAAATTTCCGTTTCGGCAGTACTTGATGTTTCGGAAACACTTTCTGCTTCGGCAATGGTTTCTGTTGTAATTGATGTTGCGGAAGCAGTCGTTGTTTCCGCAATAAATTCCGTTTCGGGAACAGCTGTTGTTTCCGCAGAGGAAGTCTCCGCTTCAGCAACGATTCCCATTTCGTCGGAAATATTTTCCGCAGGACTTTCTTTAGGTACAAACACCGTAAAAATCAGTAACGCCGCCGCTGTCGCCAAAACTGCCGCAACGTAAATTTTCTCCCGCTTATTTGTAAGAGCGTCTGCAAGAGCCTTTGCGCTCTGGTAACGTTCGGCAGGGTCTAAAGCGGTACACTTCCGAATTATTTTTGCATATTTTCTCTTTGCGGAAAGACTTCCCAGAAGTATTTTCATGGTCTGTCCCGCCGAATAAATATCTGTGCGGAAATCCGTTTGAGAAAAGCCGTACTGTTCGGGAGGAGCAAAGCCGTCTGTACCAAGATAACGTGTGTCCTTGTCCTTGCCGTCACGGACAAAGCGAGCTGCCTCAAAGTCGATAAGACGGATACTGCCGTCCTCCGAAAGCAAAATATTAGAGGGCTTTATGTCGCGGTGAACAATTCCCAGACCGTGGATAAAGTCCAGTGCAGCGCAAAGCTGCACCATTGCACGTATGATTTGCTTTTCGTCTAAATTTGCGGTAAGGAGATTTTTCCCCGAAATAAATTCCTCGGTGACAACAGTTTTACCCTCCGCAATTTCCACCGAATAAATTCGGGGAAGATATTTGAATTCGGAATTTTTCAGCGTTTCATATAAAGGCAACTCCACATTTACAGTACGCCGAATACGTTTTTCGCTGTTTTCTTCAAATACTTCAACTGTACCTCGGGACGATGTATGTATTATCTTGGACAATTTTCTCCCCCCTTTTTATACTATTTTAGCATATTCAGGGGGAATTTGCAAGCGAATATTAATAATGAAAATTAAAGTTGCGCTGGTGTGTAGATACATAATATGCGCCGCTGTCATAGTCCTGTTTTATTACCACAAGACCGTATGAGTAATCCTCGCCGTTTACAAATGAATAATTTTCCTTTTGAGTGCCGTCTGAATCGTATTCGGCTACCATATATTCCGCGCTTGCGCCTAAATTGAATAAAGTGTTTGTCTTTACCTCGCCGTAAGAAACGCTGTCAACGCTTGTATAGCCTTTCTTGCGGTCGTCGAAATCCCTTTTGTTGGAATCGCTGTCGCTTTTACGCGTGATTTTGAGGTATGTTTCATAATCATCACCCATCAGCGCATTAAGATATGTATTCAGCGCGCCGACGACGGTGTCGTCCTTGTAGTATACCTGCGGTACTCCCGCACCTTCTCCGCCGTCACAGGACGAGAACGCCATTATCATAATTAACGCAATTACCATGCAAAAATATTTTTTCAATTTACTCACCCTCCGTAAAATTTTTAATACAGCTTTACTGACAATTAACCCTTATGTACAGCGACTTTAACTGACCGTATCTGTAGGTATTTCCGTCATATTCAACGGAAATATTTTCGCAGCCGCCAAAAACGTCGCTGTCCTCGTTATTTTCTCCGAGGGTATCTATGCCGTCGGGAAGATAAACATCTTCAAGCCTTATACAGCCGTCAAAAGCATTTTCGCCAATATTTTTAACGCTGTTGGGAATTTCTATCTCCGCAAGATTTTCACAGCCGCTGAAAGCAGAATCCCCGATTTTTTTCAGACTGTGCGGCAGCGTGATCTCGGCAAGGCTTGTGCAGTCCGCAAATGTCTCTTCGCCGATAACATCAATATCTTCGGGGACTTCCATAACCTCCAAAGCTTCGCAGCCCTTGAAAGCATATGCGCCAAGCTTTTTCATCCTGAATGGCATTGTAACCTCTTTGAGATTTTTACAGCCGCAAAAAGCCGAGTCACCGATTTTCTCAACCTTTTCGGGAATTTCAATAATTTCCGCCGAGCAATCCTCGAAAGCGCTGTCTGCGATCTCATTTACTATGTCGGAGATTCTGACGATTTTATCGCTTCCGTTGTAGCTGACAAGGGTAACGCGTCCCTTTTTTACGTCAAAATCAAAATCCTCGTCATTGGTAAAGGCTTCTTCCTCATCGCTTGAATTATTTATCGCATCGGGCGTAAAATTGCTGCGTACCGTATTTCCGTCGGCCTTTTTTGACTTATCGTCGCTAAGCAGAGCAGCTGTAACACCCGCCGCGATCGTGCCTACAATTACCGACGCTGTTAAAATTCCGTTTCCCATAAATAAAACTCCTTTTTACAAATTTTGCAGTATTTTTCACTGCCTGTAAATAATTATATCCTATATTTTTTAAAAGTGGTGTCCTGCGAGGACACAAAATCCCATTTCCATGGGTTTTGCTCCTAAAGGAAATGGGATTTATGTGTAAAGCTCACACCGCTGAATATGTATCTTCCGCCTTAAATCCAAGCAATTCATACAAGCTCGATATTTTGTTAAATTGCAAGAATTTTTGTAAGTTGTGCAATATGAGGCAGATACTTCGGCGGCTTGGGAGCGTGCCCGCATTATGTAATCAAAAAATCAAGCCTTGACACATAAATTTTCCAGACAAAATCACCCTTGTCCCCCGTCATTAACCCGAATATGCCCGCATATACATAGATAGAAATACTGTGTATTGGAGTGAGCATATTGAAAGTCAAAGCAGGTCAGGATATTGAGGAACGCGCGGTCATTCTCGGCCGCTATATCCTCGAACATAAAGCTACTGTTCGTGCCGCTGCTAAACAGTTCGGAATTTCAAAATCAACTGTACATAAAGACATTACCGAAAAGCTTCCCGTGGTCTGCCCGCAGATGTACCCCGCTGTTAAGGAAATTCTGGAGATCAACAAGCAGGAACGGCACATTCGGGGCGGCATGGCTACAAAGCACAAATATGAGGAACAACATCACAAAGACGCTTAACATATGAATACAAAAAATCCGCATACTGCGCTTTTATTGCAGTATGCGGATAAATTTTTATCTGTTTGAAAAAATCAGCTTTGCTTTTCGGAAGTCAGAACAAGATTTTCTCCGTCGAAATCGACTTTAAGGACAGAGTACGGCTCAATGTCCCCGCCGATTATTGTGCGGGCTATCATTGTTTCAAGCCTGCGCTGGATAAACCGTTTCAGCGGACGCGCGCCGTATATCGGGTCGTAGCCCTCTTTTACGATATGATCCTTTGCAGCGTCTGTGACCGCAACGTCAAGCTGCCTGCTCTTTAAACGGTTTCTCAGATCGCCCAGCATAAGGTCGATAATCGGGTAAATCTCCTTTTTCGTCAGCGGCTTGTAGAAAACTATCTCGTCCAGCCTGTTGAGAAATTCGGGACGGAAATGTCCCTTTAGTACACGGTTTACCTGCTCCCGCGCTTCGTCGGAAATTACTCCGTTTTCGTCAATTCCGTCAAGGATATAGTCCGAACCGAGATTTGACGTGAGAATAATTATTGTGTTCTTGAAATCCACCGTCCTGCCCTGCGAGTCGGTAACACGTCCGTCGTCAAGGATTTGCAGAAGAATGTTGAAAACGTCGGGGTGCGCCTTTTCCACCTCGTCAAAAAGAATTACGGCATAGGGCTTGCGGCGTACCGCTTCCGTAAGCTGACCGCCCTCCTCGTAACCGACGTAACCCGGAGGCGCGCCAATTAAACGGCTTACGCTGTGTTTCTCCATATATTCCGTCATGTCGATACGGACGATATTATGCTCGTCGTCAAAAAGCGACTGTGCAAGAGCCTTTGCAAGCTCGGTTTTTCCCACGCCTGTAGGACCCATGAAAAGGAACGAACCTATAGGACGGTTTGGGTCTTGGATTCCCGCCCGGGAACGGAGTATCGCTTCGCTGACCTTTTGGACAGCCTCTTCCTGACCGATAACCCGCTTGTGGAGAATATCCTCCAGATTAAGAAGCTTTTCGCGCTCCCCCTCCATAAGCTTGGAAACGGGTATGCCCGTCCACCTGCCCACAATTCGGGCTATTTCTTCCTCCGTTACCTTGTCCCGAAGCAGATTGTCCGCCTGTTCCTTTTGCTTTTCGGCAGCGTCCTCCGCTTCCTCCAACTCCTTTTTGAGGGCGGGCAGCTTGCCGTATTTCAGCTCTGCGGCTTTGTTCAGGTCGTGAATTCTTTCTGCGTTTGCAATGTCGGCATTTGTCTGCTCGATATCCTCACGGAGCTTTTGCAGACGTGCAATTGTAACCTTTTCGTTTTCCCAGCGGGCTTTCATTTCGTTGAACTCGGAGCGCATTTCAGAAAGCTCCCTCTGGACTTCCGAAAGCTCCTCTGCGGCAAGCTTGCTGTCCTCTTTTTTCAAAGCGGTCTCGGCAATTTCCTGCTGCATAATTTTTCGGGCAAGGTCGTCCATTTCGGCAGGCATGGAATCCATTTCCGTGCGAATAAGGGCGCAGGCTTCGTCCACAAGGTCGATAGCCTTGTCGGGGAGAAATCTGTCGGAAATGTAACGGTTTGAAAGGGTCGCCGCCGTGATAAGGGCGGAGTCCTGAATTTTTACGCCGTGGAAAACTTCGTAACGCTCTTTCAGACCTCGGAGTATGGAGATCGTGTCCTCAACGGTAGGTTCGTCCGCTAAAACGGGCTGGAAACGGCGTTCAAGGGCAGGGTCTTTTTCGATGTATTTTCTGTACTCGTTAAGGGTGGTCGCGCCGATACAGTGAAGCTCTCCCCTTGCAAGCATTGGCTTCAAGAGATTGCCCGCGTCCATTGCGCCGTCGGTTTTTCCCGCGCCCACAATGGTGTGCAATTCGTCGATAAAGAGAATTATTCTTCCGTCCGACTTTTTCACCTCGTTAAGGACGGCTTTGAGACGTTCCTCAAACTCGCCGCGGAACTTTGCTCCCGAAATAAGGCTGCCCATATCAAGGCTGAAAAGCTTTCTGTCCTTTAGGTTGTCGGGAACGTCCCCCCGCACGATACGCAGTGCAAGACCCTCCACGATCGCGGTCTTACCAACGCCGGGTTCGCCGATGATAACGGGGTTATTCTTGGTTTTTCTGGAAAGTATGCGGACGACGTTCCTTATCTCGGTGTCACGTCCGATAACCGGGTCAAGCTTGTTCTGCTTGGCAAGCTCAACAAGATCCTGACCGTATTTTTTCAGTACGTCATAGGTGTCCTCGGGGTTGTCGCTTGTGACACGCTGATTGCCCCGAACCTCTTTCAAGGCGGCAAGGAACTTGTTCCTGTCAAGTGAATAGTTGCCGAAAAGCTTTTTCAGACGGTCGTTTGCCGTATCAAAAAGGGCAAGCATGATATGCTCCACGGAAATAAAGTCGTCCCGCATATTTTTTGCGGTGTCCTCGGCTTTGTTGAGGGTCTTGTCAACGTCCTGCGTGATGTAGACAGTGTTTGCTTCCCTGCCGCTTCCCGTGACTCTTGGGAGGGCGGCAACAAGCTTTTTCACCTCTCCTGTCAGGTCGGAAGCGTTCACGCCCATTTTTGTGAAAAGCTGGGGTATGAGACCGCTTTCCTGCTCCAGCAGCGCATAGAGGATATGCTCCTGTTCAACGCTTTGGTTCTGGTATTCGATAGCCGTACTCTGGGCGGAATTTATGGCGTCCAGAGATTTTTGGGTAAATTTTTGCATATTCATAATTAATTTCACTCCTTAAAACGGTTGTAATAATTGTAGAAAATAATAACAATTTTTTGGACTGTTTGTTATTATCACTATTTTGACAGCATAAAAGTTTAACAATTTAGACAAAAGCGTCAGTCAAAAATGTCTTATAGTGTTGAATTTTTTGGAAATTCCATGAAAAATCCCGAAAAGTTTATATTGCAGGGGTATTCCCAGTTATTGTATAATTATGGTACTGCAAAAGATAAATATACAGCAGTAAAACAAAAGAAAAATTACATTTTCAGAGGAAAACAACTCTGAAACCAAAAGAAAGGAATTGGAAAAAATGAGAACGATCAAAACTTATGAAGAAGCTAAGGGAAAACTGCGCTACGAGCTGTTTGCGGAGGAAACGGACGGCAGGGAGCATTACGGCATATCTGTGACGTCAAGTATTTTCGGCGATACCGAGAGGGCGGAAATTCCCGACATTACCACAGAAAAAAAGTTTGCCGAGAAAATGTTCCGCATGATAGCGGACAACTTTGTCCTCCCCTCGACCTTTTCCGAGGTAGTTGAGGAGCTTGTTGCCGCGGAGCTTACGGTTTAATGTTTATATTTGCGCCGTTCGGAAAAATTTTTTGAACGGCGTTTTTTTGTCTTGACAAATCGGAAAAAATGTTGTATAATAAAGTACTGCTCAAAAGACCTAATATTGGGCGGTACAAATTTGCCGTATCGTTATTTGCTGCGAGAAAAGGACGTTTGCTATGGAAAAGACTTCTTTTAAAACAATTGCCGAAAACCGCAAGGCGCGGCATGAATATTTTATCCTCGACAGCTACGAGGCGGGCATTGAGCTTGTGGGTACGGAGGTCAAGTCCATACGCCGAGGCGGAATTAACCTGAAAGACAGCTGGTGTTCTATCGACGACGGCGAACTTTGGGTAAAGGGTATGCACATTTCCCCCTACGACCACGGCAACATTTTCAACCGCGACCCAATGCGGGTCAGGAAGCTCCTGCTCCACAAAAAGCAGATAATGCAGCTTTTGGGCAAGGTTAAGCAGGAGGGGCTTACTCTTATACCGATATCGGTATATTTCAAGGGTTCTATGGTAAAAGTCCAGGTTGGGCTTTGCAAGGGTAAAAAGCTCCACGACAAGCGCGACGACATGGCGGCAAGGGCAGCACAGCGTGATATTGAACGCGCCGTAAAGGAACGTAATCATTAAATTCTTGCCTCTTGCCTCTTGTTCTCTTGCTTCTAAACGGGGATGTAAAGGTTTCGACGGGGATTTTGAAACATGATAAGCGAGTAGAGGTTTGTGCCATCTCTTAAAACGGCACCGTTTTAAAATTAGACGACAACAATAATTTTGAATTAGCAGCTGCTTAATTGCTGCTCGTCCTGCCGATGAGTACCGCGGCTTCGGTTTGGGCGTCGACTAGCGGTGAACGCATTGAGGAAGCGCCTGCGTCCCCAATGTGTATTGCAGGCTACTGAGCTTTATCGGCTGTTTGTTTCCGATAATGCGAGGGAATGTTAATAACAAACTACACTCGTAGAAGTTCATGCGGATAGGTTTTCGGACACGGGTTCGATTCCCGTCATCTCCACCAGGCACGGAGTCCGTGCAGCCATAGTCACCCCCACAGTTAAATGTGCGGGGTGATTTTCTTTTTCAAACGCCGTTTGCGGCGTTTTGCCCCCATCGAGGGGGCGGGGAAATTTATTTGTTTATTTTTTGTCCTTGATTATAGTATAACTGTATGTCATGTATATTTTATGATATTTATATGTACATAATGTAAAAATTAGCACTCTTGATTTAAGAGTGCTAATTTTTCTTCGTATTATCCAATTTTATTAATTTCAGCTTTATTGCAGATTTTCATATAAATAATTCCCACGGCGTCGGCAAGAAACCAGCCTATCGGTATGGACACCCATATACCTAACACGCCGACAGCTTCCAGTCCCGATAAAAGATACGCAAGCGCAACTCTTGTCCCGAGAGAAATAACCGTCAGAATAAGGGACATTTCGGGCTTATTGATACCGCGGTAATAGCCGTACAGCAGGAAAAGTATGCCTATTCCCACGTAAAAAGCTCCCTCGGTCACAAGGTACTGCGCGCCTGTATGTATGATATCCGTCTCTCCTGCTTTTACAAAAATTTTCATAAGATTTTCTGAAAATATAACTACTGCCGCCGAGACCGCAATACAAAATACTGCGGAAATAAAAAAGGATTTTTTGATACATTCCCGTATTCTGCCGTACTCCTTTGCGCCGTAATTTCTTGATACGAAAAGAGAAAATGCGCTGCCGAACTCCTGCGCGGGCATATATGCAAGGGTGTCGATTTTTACCGCAACGGTGAACGCTGCCATAACGGTCGTCCCGAAGCTGTTGACAAGTCCCTGTATCATCAGTATGCCGAAATTCATTACGGACTGCTGCACCGACGCCGAAAACGACATACGGAGAGTTTCTGAGAGCTCACCTTTTTCAAAATGTATTTCGGAAAAATTTATACGCAAGCTTTTTTCCTTTATAAGAGAATATATTGCAAGTCCCACACCCGAAACAGCCTGCGCGATAAGCGTTGCATAGGCTGCGCCTTTTACTCCGAAATTCAAGTACACGACAAAAATTATATCCAGCAAAATATTTATCACCGAAGCCGCGCCGAGGAAGATCAGCGGCGTTACTGAATTGCCGAAAGCCCGAAGCATATAGGCATAGTAATTGTACAGAAAAATAAAAATAATTCCCGACAGTATCACACGCACATAATCTGCGGTCATAGTCATTATTTCTGGAGGAGTTTTCAGCAGACCGATTATTCCGTTTACCGAAGAAAGCGTAATAATTTCCGCGGCTGCCGAAATTGTTCCGATAAGGACAAAGGCGGCGGCTATTGCATTTTTCTGCTTTTGGGGGACGTTCCCTCCGCAGTAGTAGGAAACAAGCGCGCTGCTGCCCATACAGAGACCGATTATTATAGAGTACAGAAATGTTGTAAGGGTGTAGGTGCTCCCCACGGCGGCGAGAGCGTCCTCGCCGAGACAGCGTCCCACTATCAGCGTATCGGCAATATTGTATATCTGCTGGAGAAGATTTCCCGCTATCATCGGCATTGCAAAGCCAAGCAGGGTCTTTGTTATATTTCCCGATGTAAGTTCAGTTTTCATAATTACCACCAAAATTAATTTATAAAAATATTATAACATATTTAAATAATTATTTCAATCTGATTTTACATAGGAACAGATATGGTTCGACATTAAAGCAAGCTGTTTTTATTGTATGACCGTTTGCTTCAAAAGACCCGAAATTTTCGAGGAATATTTTTTCACGCAGGGACAGGAGCTTCCGTCGGCGAAAATAAGCTCGCCGTCCGAAAAAGCCGTCACGTTGGAAAGGTTCGCTATTGCCGACGAACGGGCGATACAAAAGGTCTCCGGCAGCTCCCCTATCAGCTTTGAAATGTCCGCCCTTATCTCGTCCGAACCGTTTTTATGTAATATCCTGCACATATGGGTCTGCTTGACGGTCTCGATAAAAAACACCTCGTCAAAGGGGATTATTTTTTCCACGCTGCTGTAATGGGTCACGGTTATGCCGCCGCATACTGTACGCAGCCTGCCGCACAGTCCCGAAAACACCTCCGAAAACATTTTTTCAAGCTTCCCGCCGAGGATATAGCCGCAGATATTTTTCAAGCCGTTTATAGCGGTCACGGCAGCCTCAGTGCTTGCCGAAACAAGGCATATTTTTGCGGTCCTGCTTAAGCTTTCTATCCGCCTGACGATTTCCTGCCAGTTTTCAAAGGACTGCACGTCAATGATAACTATTACCGCCTTATGCTTCTCGACGGCGGCGGCAATTGCTTTTTCCGTTAAAAACAGGTTGAACGATACGGACATATAGCGCGACCTTCTGCCGCAAAGGAACTTGTCCGCAAGGGCGGAAAGTCTTTTCCACAAATACTTTGAACCGGTACAAATCAATATCTCCATAGTCTCTGTCCTTTCCAATCGGACACGGCAAATAAGACAATAGAATTTTTATATACGGTTCTAATTAATGCAAATGTCAATATATGCCACAATCCGCCATAATTTGTTTAATTATATCAAATTAGCTTTTGCAAATAAATAAATTTTTATGGTAAATATTTGAAATTATTGTAAAATATGAGAAAACCATACTGAATTTGCAAATAATATATTTGCTTGATAATATTTTTTATCGGCAAAATAATAAATTTTATAACGTAATTTTGTAGTAATTTACCAAATATTACATTTGTAAACCATTTCAGAAATTTTAACCAAATTGTAATTTGCCTTATTGCTGAAAGTGTGCTATAATAATATTACTACTATGTAATTTTCAAGGAGCTGTAAAAATGACCGAACAGACTATTCAAACACAGATAATGCCGATAGCCAAGGGAATAATCACCGAGGTGAGCAAGGCTGTCATCGGCAAGGACGATATTATCATAAAAAGCTTACTGGCAATTATTTCAAGGGGACACATTCTTCTTGACGATATCCCCGGGGTGGGAAAAACTACTATGGCTGTTGCTTTTTCAAAGGCAATGTCATTAGACTACAAGCGTATGCAGTTCACCCCCGACGTGCTTCCTGCGGACGTGACTGGCTTCACGGTCTACAACAAGCAGACGGGAAGCTTTGAATACAGGGCGGGGGCAGTTTTGTGCAGTCTTTTTCTTGCGGACGAGATTAACCGTACCTCCAGCAAGACCCAGAGCGCGCTTCTTGAGGCAATGGAGGAGGGTTCTGTGACGGTGGACGGCGTTACACACAAGCTTCCGAAGCCGTTTACGGTAATCGCTACCCAGAACCCTATCGGCTCGGTGGGTACGCAAATGCTGCCAGATTCCCAGCTGGACAGGTTTATCATACGTCTCACAATGGGCTATCCCGACCTTGAAAGCGAGGTCGCCATACTCAAATCAAAGGAAAAGCTTGGAAAGGGCGACGCTATAGCTTCCGTGGCGACGGCAAACGATATTCTTCTTATGCAGGCTGCCGCTGACGAGGTTTTTGTGGACGACAAGGTGTACAAGTACATTGCTTCCATTGCGGCGGCGACCCGTTCCCACCCGCAGATAAAGCTTGGACTTAGTCCGAGAGGTACTGTTGCTCTTGCTTCTATGTCAAGGGCGGCGGCTCTTATGCGGGGACGGGCTTATGTTATTCCCGAGGACGTAAAATTTGTCCTGAGAGACGTTACGGAACACCGCATACTGCTTTCCGCAAAAGCAAAGGCGGCGGGTATCGAGCCGTCGGACGTTATCAGGGACATAAGCGCGCGCACTCCCGCGCCGAGGATATAATTGCTCTTGCCTCTTGCTTCTTATCTCTTGCTTCTTATAGCTGAAAGGACTGCCATTGCAAATGTTTATCACATATATTATTCTCACAATTTTTATAGGCATTTTCCATATTTTGTATAAGGGTGACCTTTCTTTTATAATATTAGCGTTTCTGTTCGCTCTGCCTGTGGTGATGTTTATAATTCTTGCGATACAGGTTCGGCTTTTGCGGATAAGCGTGTCCTCGGACAATGCGGTCTCGGAAAGGGGCAAGGCGGCTTCTGTAAGGGTAATTCTCCACAATCGCTCGGTACTGCCTATAGCCGCCTGCAAGATTTCGGTAAAATACAGGAGCGTTTATATGTCGGAGTTGCCCTCAAAGCCCTCCGACGAAAAGTACTCCATAACCATTCCCGTAAAGCAGCGGACGGTGGAGACGGTCTCCCTGAGCCTTACTCCAGACCACTGCGGCGTGGTGGAGTTTCACATCAAAAGCATAAAGATAACAGACCTTTTAGGCTTCTCGTTTTTTTTCAGGAAGATAGGTTTTTCGGACAAAATAGTCGTNCTGCCAAACGCTTTCCCCATGAACGNGTCGCTTGAAAACGGCATTGTAAACGGTTCGGAAAGCAATACCTTTTCAGCCGTAAGGGCGGGAGACGACCCCTCGGAGATNTTTCAGCTAAGAGAATACCGCGACGGCGACAGNCACAACCGCATACACTGGAAGCTTAGCAGCNGGAGCGAAAGCTTTATCGTAAAGGAGCTTTCCCAGCCTGTGAACAGCAAGATACTGATACTTTGCGACTTTTCNGGGTGCGGGGACGCTGAACATACAGATATGGTTTTTGACATGGCGATGACCCTTTCCTCGTTTTTTGTCAGGAACGGCACGGCGCANACNCTTGCCGCNGCTTNTGANGACTGCACGCTTTTTACCGCCGACATTTCAAACGACAACGAGCTTTACGCCGCGTTCACGGGGCTTTGCNCCGATATCGGAAGGCTTGACCACGGTCACGGNATTGCNGANATNGCTTCNATNGCNGACAACACCATGCTGATAAGGAACGGNTTTTCCCACGTTTTAGCGGTTATGGGGACGGTAAACAAGGCGGTGGCGGGAGAGCTTTCACGGCTTTGCGGAGAGGCAAGGCTGACGATTTTCTGCACGTCTCCCGAAAACGCAAGTGAGGACATTGGCGAGGAAGTTATTTNCTCCTCCGCGGAAAAGCTGGAGGAAAACAATTTNGGACTTGATCTTTAAAAGGAGAATTTTCAATGAACAAGAAAGCCGTATCGGCGGTAACGCTTTCCGCAAGCCTTAATCTGCCGAAAAGATCGGAGCAAAGCTTTGCGCCGCTTATAATAAAATATTTGCTGCCGCTGCTGGGCTGTCTCGGTTCGGTTTTTTCGTTTTTNTCCTGCTTTGAAATTACCGTAAGCTATGCGGCGGTAGTTATCGCGGCGGTGGTNTCCTGCGCGGTTTTCACGTTTACGCTGAATATGAAGCCGAAGCTTGCGGGAATTGCTTCCACGTCTGCGGCGGCGGTTTTCCTGCTTCTGACGTATNTTTTCAGGGACGAGATTTGCGGCGGCATGGCAAATTCCGTCAGCATTTACCTTGCCNGAATTCGNGAAAGCTTCCGTTCAGAGCCGTTTATACCGCTGCTTGAACCTGAGCTTGCAGATTACCACAGCACGGTTTTCTTTGTATTTTACACGGTNTTTCTGTGTCTGCTGACGAATTATCTTATGTCGCGGAGCTGTTTTACGGCGGGTATAAGCTTNCCCATACTGCTTCTGCCTATCGCTTCGCTGATGTTTGGGCTTGAACCGAATTATATAGCGTTCACGTCGGTTGTTGCGGTCTGCACGGCTTCNATTGCTTTTGAAATAAGCTCATCGGAGAAAATTGCCGTGGAAAAATGCGGCTCTGCGGTTTTNTACAGCGGTCTTACGGCGGCGGTCATCGGAGCAGTTTGCTTCAGCGGAGTTATTTTTGCGGTAAAGTTTTTCGGGTATGAACGTCCCCAAGAGATCGACGATATGTACAACAACATTACGGGNCANATTGAAAACGGAGACATACAGGAGGCTTTAAATGAGATCGTGACGGTCGTTACCATAAAAAAGACGGGAAGCGGCGGCGCGATAAACCACGGCAAGCTTGGTGAATTCGGCGACATATCCTTTGACGGCGAAACGGTTTTGCAGGCGACTATGCCGAAATCGGACGAGACNGTTTATTTAAGGGGATTTGTNGGTTCTGTTTACACGGGCAGGAGCTGGGAGGAGCTGCCNAANTCCAAGCTTCGGGAGCTTAGCGGAATTACCGACAGCTTCATTCACGAGGGGCTTTCTCCCCTGCTTCTGGACAGCTACAATCTGAAATACTCACGGGACGTTTACGCGCCAAGCTCGTCCCTGCCCCAATACAGCTTTGCGATAAAAAATATTTCCGCAGGCAGGGATTACCTTTATATGCCGTATAATCTTGTCCCCGAAAGCGTTTCGAGATACACCATACAGAATGACAGCAGCTTTAAGGGCGGCGAAAATTCCTATATCGGGCAGTATTACGACCCTGCAAATCATTACAGCTATCAGAATTTATTCTGGAAAAAGTGGAATATCCCCTCCTCAATTGCGGCGGACGAGGCGGCGTACAGGCGNTTTGTATATGAAAATTACATGGACGTGCCNACNAGCTTTGTCCCNGAGGAAATTTTTAACGAAAGCTATTACCAATATATTACTGCCGAGGAATTAATGACAGGCAAAAGCACGCTGGACGAAATGACGGTTTTCAACCGCAAGCTTTACTTTATAAAAAACTGGCTGAAAAACAACTGCGAATACAGTCTTAGCGCGGGCAAGCTCCCTCTCGGCGAGGANTTTATAAATTATTTTATTGAAAATAAAAAGGGAAGCTGTTCNCACTTTGCCTCCACGGCGGCGATAATGTGCCGTTATGCGGGAATTCCCGCGCGNTANGTGGAGGGCTACATCATCAAGCCCAAGGATTTCCCCTCGGGAACGCAGACGGGACAGTCCGCGACGGTGGATATTACCGACACGAGAGGTCACGCATGGGTGGAAATTTACATCGACGGCTTCGGCTGGTATCCTGTTGAGTTCACNTCGGGCTACGGAAATATCAGGACGGCTATTCCCACGGAGACGCTGCCCGAAATTGAAGAGACGGAAACGGANACTGTTTCCGANGAAGAGACAGTCNCNGAACAGCAGGGAGATAATTCCGCCGCTGAAACTACCGTTACCGTTACGGNGCAGGACGGCAATNCNGCTTCCGNNGTAACAACTGCTCAATATGNGNNCTCCGAAATAAGCGGCNCGGAGACGACGACCGCNCCCATAAACGAGGAGCAGACCCCNNGTATAACAGAGCCTGCCGCGCCGCAGGAAAAAACCGTTGGCTTCGGGATTTTCGGCATAGAGGGCGGTAACCATGTTGATATTTACTANGACCTTACGCCGCTGTTTTTCGGCGCGCTGGCGGTACTGCTTATTCCCGTGCTGATAATTTTAAGGCGGGCNGTAATTATCATGCTGTACAGAAAAAAATGCGGCTCGGGGAAAAAATCCGCNGTATTTGCGGCTTACAAAAANTTCGGCAGGATCGTTAAGATAATGAAGCTTCCCCGTCAGGGCGGGCTTGACTACAGCGANTANGAAAAGACCCTCTCCGACAGGNCAANNCTCCTTTCGGACGGCACTGCCAAGGTCGTTATAAACGCCGCTTTAAAGGCTTCCTTCGGCGGCGGACAGCTTACCGACAGCGAGTCCCGTGAGGCGGTNTTTGCGGTAAACACTCTTGCNAAGCGTTACTACGGCACGCAGAACAATTTCGGGAAATTCCTGCTGAAATATTTTTACTGCATACTTTGATAATTAATAATTAATAATTAATAATTAANAATTTTCAATTAACAATTAACAATTTTCAATTACTAATCAATAATAAACAATTAATAAATACAAAACCGCCGTTCGGTAAAAAAACCGAACGGCGGTAATTATTAATTATTAATTGTTAATTATTAATTAATTTAAGTTGGTCNGGGTCTTCCAGNTCTTTGGCAAGACTTCCTGCGGCGGGGATATTTTTTACAATGAATTTTTGGACGTTTTCCGACATTTCCTCCGTGACAATATAAGCGTTGTCTACAGCCGCTTTGGCTTTCAGGGTCATTACCTGAACGCCTATTGTGTCCCTTGCGGCTTTAGGCAAAATCATGCCCGTGTTGAACACTATTGCCCTGCCGTTTGTTGAACGGACGAGGATATCGGTATTGTCCGGGATAACGAACATCTTCACAAGCTTGGACTTTGAAGTGTAGGCGTTTGCAAGCTTCCTGCGGTTGGTTTTTGTCTCGTATGCGTTAAGGGGGACTTTCGCCGCCTTGCCGTTTTCAAAAATCATCAGCAGGTGTCCGCTGTAATCGGTAGTCGCGACCACGGACACAACGTTTTCGTACTCCTCAAATTCAAGCTTGACAGGGATAAAGTCGCCCAATTCCGAAGCCTTTGTGTCCTTGAACGCGCTTGCCTTTGTCTTGTAGACCTGACACTTGTCGGTGAAGAACAGCAGGTCTGCCTTGTTCGTGGACTCGGCGGCATAGGACATAACGTCGCCGTCCTTTAGCTTCTGCTCGCTTGCCATACGCAGGGACTGCTGGGTTATCTTCTTGAAATAGCCGCTGGAGGACATAAACAGGTTTACGGGGTAATCGGGCGTATCGTCCTCGACTTCCACCTCGTCCTCGTCGTTTTCGTAATAGAACATGGTACGGCGGGGCTGCTTGTACTTTTCGTTTACCTCTTTAAGCTCGGTGATGATGATATTGCTTATTTTCTTGTCGCTTTTGAGGATCTCCTCCATTTCGGCGATATCCTTTTCAAGTCCCGCAATATCCTCGGTACGCTTTAAAATGTACTCCTTGTTGAGGTGACGGAGCTTTATTTCAGCAACATATTCCGCCTGCGTCTCGTCAATGCCGAAGCCTATCATAAGGTTGGGAACGACCTCTGCTTCCTCCTCGGTCTCGCGGACGATTTTTATTGCCTTGTCAATGTCAAGCAGGATTTTCTGCAAGCCCTTTAATAAGTGAAGTCTTTCCTTTTTCTTGTTCAGTTCAAAGTATGTGCGGCGTTTTATGCACTCTTTTCTGAAAGCTATCCACTCGTCAAGAATTTCGTAAACGCCCATTACCTTAGGCGAACCGCTTATAAGGATATTGAAATTGCAGGAATAATTGTCCTGAAGCGGGGTCATCTTGAACAGCTTTTTCATAAGCTTATCGGGGTCTGTGCCGCGTTTCAGGTCAATTGCGATTTTCAAGCCGTTGATGTCCGTTTCGTCTCTGATGTAGGAAATTTCGCGGATTTTTCCCGCTTTCGTCAGCTCGATAATTTTGTCCATTATCGCTTCTATGGTTGTGGTAGGCGGTATCTGCACCACCTCGATACAGTTGGACTCCTTATCGTACTGGTAGCGGCTGCGGACTTTTATTGAACCTCTGCCTGTGCGGTAGATTTTTTCCAGCTCGTCCTCGTCGTAAAGCATAAATCCGCCGCCCGAAAAATCGGGTCCTTTTAATGTGCTTAAAATATTATGCTCGGGATTTCTTATCAGGGCAATGGTTGTCTCGCATATTTCGGAGAGGTTGAAAGAACACACCGCGCTCGCCATTGAAACGGCGATACCCACATTTGAGTTCACAAGGACTGAGGGAAAGGTTGCGGGGAACAAGGTCGGCTCGGTCATGGTATTGTCGTAGTTGGGGACGAAATCCACGGTGTCCTTGTCGATATCGCGGAAAAGCTCATTGCATATTGGGTCAAGCTTTGCCTCGGTATAACGGGATGCGGCATACGCCATGTCGCGGGAATACGCCTTTCCGAAGTTGCCCTTGCTTTCAACGTATGGGTGGAGCAAAGCCTCGTTGCCCTTTGCAAGACGCACCATAGTTTCGTAAATTGCGGCGTCGCCGTGGGGGTTAAGCTTCATGGTCTGACCGACGATATTTGCGGACTTTGTTTTCGCCCCTGTCAGCAAGCCCATTTTATACATGGTGTACAAAAGCTTCCTGTGGGACGGTTTAAAGCCGTCTATCTCGGGCAAGGCTCGGGACACGATAACGCTCATTGCGTAGGGCATATAGTTACGCTCCAGCGTGTCGGTGATTTGTTCCTCCACCACAATTCCGCTGCCTGCGATGTAGGCGTTGGGAATTGCGGGGGCGGTTTTCTTTTCTTCTTTTTTACTTTTTCTCGGCAATTTAAAAGCTCCTTTATTTTAATTAATAATTAATAATGAATAATTGCAGCATTGGCAATTTAAAAACCTATAAATAAAAACCAACAATTATTTTAATATTATCATCTGATAACATTTTTAATTCATTTATTTTACCCTTTCGGATTTTGCCGTCACCGTCAACATACGAATAACTGCCCTCAAATTTAACAGTATTATTCGCTGTATCAATGATAACATCAAGGTCAAATCTTGTGACTGTCCACCAATTATACTGAGAACAGACTATTGTAATTTCTTTATCTATATTGGGAATATTGACAGCAAAACTGTATCCCCCAAACTCCCCACCTTTAATTGCGATATAAGTACTGTCACTATTTATTTTTACCTTGCGACAACCCGAAATATCTTCCTCGGCAAGCATAATGGCTTCGCCGTCTACTGTAACTGATACATTTCCTTTTATCCTGTCACCTGCGTAAAGACGATAATAAATCGGCTTGCATAAAATGCAAAATGCAACGACAAATAGCAAAATGTAGAAAATTCTGAAGATAGGTCTTTGGCGTTTCATTTCTTTATACGGAGAAAATATGTCCGCAAGCTTAAAATCTAATTTCACATTGTTCATTACATCAAAATGTCGTCTGTAACGCTTTGCAATTTCAATCGGCACATCATACCCTATCTTCTTTAAGGCGGCGGGAATTATTTTCATGCCGTCCTTGAAAAATTCCTCGATTTTTTTGTCTTTTCGGGTAATGCTGCTGTAGCTTTCGGGACAGACAAACGTCCAGTCTGCGCCGTCCCTGTCAACCACAAGGCGAAAATATTTATCTATGTCGGTATCCTTAAAGCCCGCTTTTTTCAGCAGGATATGATGTTCAACAGCCTCGTCTATCTGACTTGCTATGATTTGATTTCCGTCAAAGGAGACCAGAACCAAAAGCGGCTCGTCATTGTCTGCGGCTGTCTGAAAATTTTCCTTATCGGGGTAGTAGATGATTTCCATAAAAGCTCCTTTATCAGAAGTTAGAATTGCTTACCCGCCCCCTTGAGGGGGCTTGAAATATTGAAAAATTCTGTTCAGTAACATTGGGGGTGACACTGCCCGCGGTGGCTCACCGCTTCCAAGTGGAGGGGGTGAACAGCAGAAGCATTGGGAAAAGCTCCAGCCTGCCCGCAAGCATATCGAATATAAGGACTATCTTTGCAGGGGCGGAGAAAAATCCGAAATTCTGCGTTGGTCCCGCAAGCTCCAGTCCCGGACCTATATTGTTTATCGCTGCGGCAACGGCGGTGAAATTCGTTATCAGGTCGTGATTGTCAAAGGAAATAAGCACAAGCGAAACCACAAACGTCATCAGGTATGCAACCATAAAGACATTTACTCCGCGGACTACCTCATGCTCGATAGTGTGGGAATTCAGCTTTATCTTCTTGACCTGCTTCGGGTGGACTATGGCAAGCAGCTCCTTGTGCATACTTTTGAACAATATCAGTATTCGGGAAACCTTTATTCCGCCGCCTGTGCTTCCCGCGCACGCTCCTATGAACATCACAAGCACAAGGAGAGTTCTCGAAAGCTCGGGCCAGACGTTAAAGTCCACCGTGCCGAAGCCCGTTGTGGAAATAAGCGAGGAGACCGCAAATATAGAGTGCCTGAAAGCTTCTCCCGTGGTGTCGAAAAGTCCCTGTATGTTGAATGTGATTATACCTGTTGCGGCGGCAACGATCACCAGAAACGCGCAGACCTCCGAGTTAAAGGCTTCCTTTAGCTTGCCGCTTATAAGCAGAAAGTAGGAATTGAAATTTATGGAAAACAATATCATGAATATTGTTACCACAATTTGAATTGCGGGAGAAAAGCTTCCCATGCTGTCGTTCCGCACGGCAAAGCCGCCTGTTCCCGCTGTCGCAAAGGCTGTGTTCAGGGCGTCGAAAACCGACATATCGCATATCAGCAGGATTATGAATTCCAAAAAGGTCAGCACAAAATAAATTTTGTAAAGAAGCAGAGCCGTACTTTTTACCCTCGGGACAAGCTTGCTGACGGAGGGACCCGGGCTTTCCGCTTTCATTATGTGCATATTCTGCGCGCCCGAAAGGGGTAGAAAAGCCATGATAAACACCAGTACGCCCATTCCGCCGACCCAATGGGTGAAGCTTCGCCACATTAGCATTGATTTTGGCAGGCTTTCCACCTCGGAAAGTATGCTTGTTCCCGTGGTTGTAAAGCCCGAGACTGTCTCAAAAAGCGCGTCAAGATATGAGGGGATCGCTCCCGAAATGTAGAACGGCAGCGCGCCGAAAATACTGAGCCATATCCAGCTGAAGGCAACGATAACGTTTCCCTCGCGGGAGTAAAGCTCCTTGCGGTCGGGCTTTTTCCGTATCATCAGCCAGCCTGCCAAAAGGCATATACCCGCTGTAAGGAGAAAGTACCAGAACGCGCTTTCCCCGTACCAAATCGCCGTAATAAGCGGCGCAGCCATAAATATTGACTCAAATATCAATATCCAGCCTAAAAAATAGGCTATCATTCTAAAATTCATTGCTATACTTCCAATCTGTTATTTAAGGATATCCGTAATATCGTGGAGCGCAAGGTGGTTGGAAACAATTACCACAGCGTCCCCTACCTGTATGGTGTCCTGTCCGTGGGGGATTATGACCTTTCGCTCACGCATTATCGCCGCGACCAGCACGCCCTCCTTGAACTTCATTTCCATAAGGGGAATATTCACAATGGGCGAGTCCTCTTTTATGATAAATTCCGCAGCCTCGACCTTGCCCTTGATGATGTTGTAAAGGGTCTCAACGTTGCTGCCCATGGTGTTTTTCATGGCGCGGACATAGCGGATTATGGTCTCGGAGGTGATATTTTTTGGGTAGATTATGGTGTCCAGATCAAGATGATTTATAACGTCGCCGAAATCTATACGGTTTATCTTTGTGATAAGCTTGACCTTGGCAACGCTTTTTGCGAAAAGTGACAGCAGGATATTTTCCTCGTCAAGATTGGTGAGAGCCACAAAAGCGCCCGAATTTTGAAGTCCCGCTTCAAGGAGAATGCTCTGGTCGGAGGCATCGCCGTTGATGATGATAACGTCTTTCATAAGGTCGGCAAGCTCTTCACAGCGGGCGGGGTTTTTCTCGATAAGCTTGACGTTTACCGAGCCCGAACGCAGGAGAATTTCGCAAAGGTAGTGACCTATCTCGCCGCCGCCTGCTATCATAACGTCCTTGACGGAGTTGGTCTTATACTTTATCTTTCGGAAAAAGTCGTTTGCTTTTCGGGGTGAAGCTACTATGGAAATAACGTCCTTTTCCTCGAAAACAAAGTCACCGTAGGCAATGTACGCTTCGTCCCCGCGTTCAATCGTGCAGACAAGAATATCGCTGTTGAACTTTGCGTTTATGTCCTTTACGGCGCAGCCTGCAAGGGGACTTGTTTCGGGGAGACGGAATTTCAGTATCTCCAGTCTGCCCTTTGCAAAGGTGTCAATTTTTATTGCCGAGGGAAAACGGAGTATCCTTGCGATCTCCGCCGCGGCGGCGTATTCGGGATTGATAACCATTGCAAGTCCAAGCTCGTCCTTTAAAAAGGGGGCTTCTATGTTGTACTGGGGGCTTCGCACTCTTGCTATGGTCTGACAGTTACCTGCTTTTTTCGCGATAAGACAGCAAAGCAGGTTCAGCTCGTCCGAATTCGTTACCGCTATCAGCAGGTCTGCTCGGGTTATTCCCGCCTCCTGCTGAACAACGTGGGTCGCGCCGTTTCCCGCAACGCCCATTACGTCGAAACGGCTTGCAACCGATTCCACGATTTTTCTGTCAACGTCAATTACCGTGACGTTGTTGTCTTCTTCGTTTAGCTGCTCGGCAAGAGCCTGACCGACCTTGCCGCAGCCTACTATGATTATGTTCAATTTTCTTGCTCCTTTCGCAAGCTATATATAGGTTCAATTGCACAATTAGCTTTAAACTTACCGTTTATATACAAGTCAATCGGTTCGGAACAACAGTCATCATCGCCTGCCAAAAATCGGCAATGCGCCGTATTGTTTTCCAAATCAAGCTTTACGCAAAACAATGAAATTGCTTCGTCCCGCGTTTTTAGTACATCATAACGCTTCAGCTTTTTAGGGATTTGCGGGGCAAATGTCACAATAACATTTGGCTTTGGAATATACAAAATGTCATGTTCATCTGCGGGAAGTAATTTTTGGGGAAAGAATGTGTCAATAAGTCCCAATACAAAATATGCAGTTAGAAAAATAAGCGCCATAATTAAAATTATATAAATTATATCATATAAATCATATGTTTGAAACTCAAATAACAGAGAGTAAAATACTGCTCCCGAAGCAAGCGTGATAATTGATATGACTATATTATCTTTAACACTTGGTTCGTTTTTGCTCCTTACTAAATGTTCACCGCAATTTCTGCATTTATATTTGGATATCATCCACTTATACAATTTATTTCTATCAATATGGATATCGCTGGTAATTTTGCTTTTCTTCCCGCAGTGCGGACAAATTTTTTTCATATATATGCAAACTCCATTCCGCTTCTTTCAGCAATACAAAGACAAGGTTTAATCCGTAAGCGCAGCGTCTCCCGAAATTTCTTTAAGCGTATCCGCCGTGCCGTCCTCTATCATGCTTATCATGTGGGGAACTATCTTCGGGTCGAACTGCGTTCCCTTGCCGCCCTCCAGCTCGGATTCTATCTTCTCCCTGCTAAGCGGCTTTCTGTAGCACCTTTCGCTGGACATTGCGTCGTATGTGTCCGCAACGCCTATTATCCTTGCAACAAGGGGAATTTCCTTGCCAACCAAGCCCTCGCAGTAGCCGTAGCCGTCATAGCGTTCGTGGTGGTACTTTGCGCCCTCGGAGATGCCGCTTAGGGCGGTAAAGTTTTTCAGAATATCCGCGCCTATCTTCGGGTGGGTCTGAATTATCTCCCGTTCCTCCGGGTCAAGCTTGCCCGGCTTGTTCAGAATATTGTCGGGAACTCCTATCTTTCCTATATCGTGGAGAAGCGCGACATAATAAATATGCTCCTGTTCTTCCGCAGACATACCCATGCGCTTTGCAAGCTCTCTGGAATATCTTGCCACACGTATGGAATGACCGTTGGTGTACTTATCCTTTGCGTCGATAGTTCCCGCAAAGGTCAGCAGGGACTGTTCCAGAATATCCTGATACTCACGCTGTCTGCGCCTTGCAAGCTTTACCTTTGCGGCGGAGATAGGCGTTATTGAACCCATTGCTATCGCCGCAATGACAAACACCGCCGCCACCCAGAATATAGGGTGTTCAGTAAGTTTTTTCCGCTTTACTATCTCAACGCTGCAAAATTTATGCGTGGCGGCGGAGGGGTCGTCGGGGTCTATCACTCTTACGTCAAATCTGTAACCGCCCCCCGAAAGGTTTGTGTAGCTGACAGAGTCGCTTTTTATTTCCCCCGCCTTTATCTCGGCGCTGTCAAAGCCGTTCAGCTTATAGCCTATCTCAAACCTTGTGGTGTCGGTAAAGGACAATGCCGAGAAATTAACAGTTATACGCTGTGCGCTGCTGGGTACTTTTATAGACGCGGTCGGCGTGTCGTAAACGATCCCGTCCACAACGACGCTTGTTATTATTACCTTGGGAAGCTCGTTTTCGGGGGCTGTGAAGCCGAACACGCTTATGCCGTTTCTTGTGGCAAGGTACAGCTTTCCGTCCTCGAGACAATGCCATGTGTTTGCGTTCAGAGAACCCGACAAGCCGTACTCAAAGCCGTATGTTACGGGGTCGCCTGTGCCGCCGCCAAGTAAGTCCGCCCTGTCCGCGGCAAGTATGCCGTTGTTCTGCAAGAGCCACAAAGTGCCGTCTATAAGGTAAAAATCAAATATGCTGCCCGCGCCCTTTTCAAGGTTTTCAAGCTTTCTGAAAGAACCGTTTTCCATATAGTAAAGGCTGCTTCCCGCGCTTATGAAGTAACCATCCCCCTCGGTGTCTTTCAGCATACGAAGCACAACGCCCTCGTTCAGACCCTTGTCAAAGCTGTGGGAGACTACCTCGCCGCCCTCCTTGACCTCGTAAATTCCGCCGCCGTCGCTTCCCGCAAGAACAGAGCCGCTTTCCGTTTCAAGCAGGGACAATATTGCGGGGTATTCGAGGTCAGTGAAGCTTTGGACATTGCCGTCCTTGATAAAGCTAAGACCGTTCTGCATACCGATAGCAATTGTTCCGTCACGAAGCTCCAGAAAGACCCTTGCCCTGTCCCCTGCCAAGCCGTCCGCGCTGCTGTAGGAGACAACCTCGCCGCTTTTGGGGTCGTACATTATAACAGGCGTATCGGAATAGGAAGCCGCCCATATCCTGCCTCTGCTGTCGGCGATAATGTGGCGGACGCGTATTCCGTCAAGCATTTCTATTATGGGACTGTCCTGTCTTTTCCAGTCCTCGCCGCAGACGATAACGCCGCTGTCCGTGCCGATATACTTTATTCCGCCGCTTATCGCAACGGCGTTGAGGGTAACGTCCTCCAAGTCCGCCTCGGCGTTGGGGGAAGAAAATCCGCCTACCGAATATCTTACTATACCCTCGCTTGTGGAGGCAAGCCAGATGTTCCCCTCATAATCTATATACGCGCTGTTGAGGGAAGCCGCCCCCTCGCTTTCGCTGAATTCTTTCATAGTCCCGTCGGGGTATATCATTCCGAAGCCGTGGAGACCGCTGACGGTCATTGTGCCGTCCTTCATCATTCTCATGCTGTTGTGGGTGGAAACCTTTTCGGCGGTGAAAATTTCGGTCTCAAATCCGTTTTCCAAGTCCTCCGAGGTAAAGCTCAGGCGTGCGATTTTGTTGCCTGCGCTTCCGAGCCAAACGTCGCCGTCCCTGCCCGCTGTAAGGCTGTAGACGGATTCCCCTGCGCCGAGAAAGGTCTCTCCCGAAATTATCTTGACAAGCTTGCCGTCCTTTAAAACCGCGCAGCCGCCGGAGCTTTCCGCGCCCCATATCCTGCCGAATTTGTCCGCCGCAACGGAGTAAACGGTCTGTCCCGAAAGCTCCGCAACGTTGTACACCGTCATAACGCCCTCTCTTATCTCGGCGATACCCGAATTCGAGCAGGCATATATAACGCCGTCGCCGTCCTCGGCAAAGCCTCTCACGCAAAGGAAATTATCCTTTGGCTGACCCTCTGGCTGGGAAATTTCTCCGTTTTCATATACGAAAACTCCCGCGTCGTTTGTGCCTATCCAAAGCCTGCCCGCGGAGTCCTCGAACATCATTCTGACGGAGGAGGAGGGCAATATACCCTCGGAGCTGAAATTGCGGAATTCCGTGCCGTCGCAGCGGATAAGTCCGCCGTAGCTGCCCACCCAGACGTAACCGTCCGAAGTTTGCAGGACGTCGTTCGCCTCGCCCGTAGGCAGACCGCTGCGCTCGTTGAAAACAGTCCTGACGTATGGAAGCTCCTCGGCAAAAGCCGTTTGTGTATAAAATACTGCAAAAATTACAAGAATTACCTGAAATGTTAAAATTCTCCTTATCATGTCGCTCACCTCATCTTAAAAATGGGAATATTTGAAAGGCAGAGCCTTTATCCTTTTAGGCGTACTATTTCAATAGGGGTAAAATGCTGCCATGGATAACAATACTTCTGTACAGCCGCCTACATAAATACTAACCCTTTTATTGTAACACTTTTTTACACTTATTTCAAGCCCCATTATGCACAAAAACCGCACTAAACAGTCCGCACAGCCTGATAAATTAAATAAACCGCGGGGAACGCCCCGCGGCGAGAGTCACCCCCAACGTTAAAT
>JAAVHM010000081.1:0-28133 GCA_014799675.1 Ruminococcus sp.
GCTTCTGGAGTTCGTCGGTATCTACGGCTTCGGAGACACGTTCACCGAAATGCTGACAACAATTACCTCCGACATTCTGAACCTGGTTTGGAAATGCGGTATCCAGATAATCATTTTCCTTTCGGCATTGCAGGGCATTCCGCCCTCCGCTAAGGAAGCCGCGGCTATCGAGGGCGCGACTTCATGGGAATTCTTCTGGAAGATCACGCTTCCCTACATTTCCCCTATGATCGTTGTAAACATCGTTTATACGGTTATTGACTCGTTTACCGACCCGACCAACGAAGTAATGGGACGATTGCTTGAGATACAAAGCGAATGGCGTTACGGCTTGTCGGCGGCAATGGCGTGGAGCTACTTCGGAATTATCCTTGTAGTACTGGGAATTATTTTCGCAATTATGAACAAACTCGTTTGGTACGATGATTAAAGGAGGCGGAGAAAAAATGGCTGAAATTGCAAAGAAAAACCCTATCTCCGACTTCATGGCAAAGCATAAGGCGGAGAAACCACCCAAGGAACCCAAGATGTCCCGTAAGGAGAGAAGAGAGCGCTTCAAGAAGAGAATGGAGTGCCTCACTCCCGAGGAGCAGAGATATTTAAAGAGAAAGCAGTTTACCGACGCGGTATGGCCTGTGTTCAGAGCGCTTATTGTTTTCGGACTTTGCTTCATTATCCTCTACCCACTGTTATATATGATCTCAGCGGCATTCCGTCCCAGAGCAGACATGAACGACCCCACAATAATGTGGATACCTAAGAACGTTACAATGTCCAACATCAAGGACGCTATCATTGCAATGGATTTCTGGAACACGCTGTGGACAACGCTGGTGCTTAATATCGGCTGCTCGCTGGTACAGGTAGTTACAACGGCGATAACTGGCTACGGCTTTGCACGGTACAACTTCAAGGGCAAGAACATTCTGTTCTTTGTCGTTATCATGATGATCCTTGTACCGCCGCAGATCATACTTATTCCTCAGTATATGTTCTTCCGTTACTTCGATCCGTTCGGACTTTTCACCCTTATCAGGGGAGAGGCTCTCAGCTTTATCGACACGGGCGTAACAATGTACTTCCCTGCGCTGACAGCAAACGGACTTAGAGCAGGTCTGTTCATATACCTGTTCAGACAGTCCTTCAGAGGACTTCCCAAGGAGCTTGAGGACGCCGCGGCGCTTGACGGCTGCTCGCCTCTTACAACATTTGTAAGAGTAATGGTTCCCAACGCGGGAGCAACATTCCTTACAGTATTCCTGTTCTCTATCGTTTGGTACTGGAACGACTACTATGTAAGTACATCGTTCTTTATCGACAATCAGACAATTGCCCTTAAGCTTAAAAACCTCGACGCTAACCTGACACGTCTTATATTTGACGGCGGTAACGTTCAGGTAAATATCCGCGAGCTTATCGTTTGGATGGAAGCGGGCTGCTTGATTTCGATACTGCCCATTCTGGTACTGTACATCTGCTTGCAGAAGAACTTTACAGAGGGTATCGCTCGTTCAGGTCTTACAGGTATGTAAGCCGGAGCAAGGAAACAATATGCAAGATACAAGATATGTGGGACTTATTCCTGCATATCTTGTTTTCTTTTGTGCAAGATAAATAAAAGCGTGTAAAATAATTGTCAAAGTCTTATATAAAACAATGGCAATTTTGTATAATATCACACTTGTAAAATGACAGGAAATGTGGTATAATTATACTATATTTTGTAAAAATACAAGGTGGAGACATCAAGCTTAAATATACAGAATGGAGAAGATAAAGATGATAAATAATGTAATAAGCAAAGAGGATTTTGAGGAAAGACTTGTAAACGAGCTTCAGGTCGAGTTCAACGTTACTCCGACGGACGCTTCCGACAAACAGTTTTACAAGGCTTTGTCCGCGGTGGTGGTAGATATACTCCGTGAGAGACGCCGTAAGTTCAGAACAAAAAATCAGTCCGAGGGAAGAAAAGAGGTATACTACCTCTCAATGGAATTCCTTATGGGACGTTCCCTGAAAACGAGCCTTTTTAATCTTAACATCAACGAAATGGTTGCAGATGTCTTTAAAAAGTGGGACGTAAACCTTGAAAGAATTTACGAGTACGAGCCTGACGCAGGTCTGGGCAACGGCGGTCTCGGTCGTCTTGCGGCTTGCTATCTGGACGGTCTTGCTACCGACGGCTACCCTGCAATGGGTTACTCTATCTGTTATGAGTACGGTATCTTCAAGCAGAAGATAGAGGAGGGCTGGCAGACAGAGCTTCCCGACAACTGGCTCCCCGGCGGCGAAAGCTGGCTTGTTCCGAAAACAGATAAGACTATAGAGGTACACTTCGACGGTGAGCTTAACGAGTACTGGGACGAAAAGTACCACCATATTTCCCATGAAAACTATAGTACGGTTCAGGCTGTTCCCTATGATATGTATGTTCCCGGCTACGGCAACGAGGCAGTCTCTGTTCTGAGACTGTGGCAGGCAAAAGCTCCCTCCTTTGATATGGCGATGTTCAATCAGGGAGATTATGCAAAGGCTTTGAGCCAGAACACGGTTGCACAGGCTATTTCAAAGGTGCTTTATCCTAACGATAACCACCACGAGGGAAAGAGCCTCCGTCTCCGTCAGCAGTATTTCATGTGCGCCGCTTCAATAGGCGATATCGTTGACCGTCACATGAAGGTTTACGGCACTCTTGACAACCTCCACGAAAAGGTTGCTATCCACATCAACGACACTCACCCCACGCTTGCTATCCCCGAGCTTATGAGAATTTTGCTGGACGACTGCGGCTACAGCTGGACGAAGTCATGGCACATTGTTACAAATACATTTGCGTACACAAACCACACCGTCCTTGCGGAAGCTTTGGAGAAGTGGGACCTGAACCTTGTTAAGCAGATAATCCCCCGTATTTTCTCAATCATTGTTGAGATAAACAACCGTTACTGCGCTGACCTTATGGAGCGTCTCGGCGACAGCGCAAAGGTCACAAAAATGTCTATCATTCAGAACAATCAGATACACATGGCTCTGCTCTGCGTTTGCGCTTCACACAGCGTAAACGGCGTTTCAAAGCTTCACTCCGACATCATCAAGGACGACGTTTTCAAGAACGAGTATGCGGACACACCCTATAAGTTCAAGAACGTTACCAACGGTATCGCTTACAGAAGATGGCTGCTCCAGTCCAACCTTGGTCTTACAAAGCTTTTGGAGGACACTATCGGCGAGGGCTTCAAGAAAAATGCGGGCGAGCTTATCAACTTCAACAAGTTTGAAAACGACGCAGCAGTTATTAAACGTCTCGGCGACATCAAGAAGGAGAACAAGGAGCGTTTCGCGAAATACGTCAAGAGCAATTTCGGCGTAGTTCTTAACACAGAGGGAATTTTTGACGTGCAGGTAAAGCGTCTCCACGAGTACAAGAGACAGCACCTTAATGTGCTGAACATCATCTCGGAGTACAATATGCTTCTTGAAAATCCCGACGCGGATTTCGTACCAAAGACATATATCTTTGCGGCAAAGGCTGCTCCCGGATATTATCTTGCAAAGCAGATCATCAAGATGATCTGGGCTTTGGGCGAGGAGATAAAGAAAAATCCCAAGATCAGCAAGAAGCTTCAGGTATTTTTCTTGGAGGACTATCGTGTGTCTCTTTCTGAGCTGCTTATGCCTGCGGCTGAAATTTCCGAGCAGATATCCCTTGCGGGTAAGGAAGCTTCCGGTACGGGCAACATGAAGCTCATGCTCAACGGCGCGCTTACGCTTGGTACACTTGACGGCGCAAATATTGAAATAAAGGATCAGGTCGGAATTGACAACATCTTTATTTTCGGCATGACCGCAGACGATGTGCTTGCAAAGCAGGCGCAGGGCTATAACCCCGAGGAGTACTGCAAAAACAACGAGGTCATCGACAAGGCTATCGCAAAGATGTACAACGGAATAAACAACTGCAAGTTTGACGAGGTTGCAAATTCCCTTAAATTCAAAGACCCGTATATGGTTCTTGCTGATTTCGACGCATATCAGAGCGCGCAGCAGTATTCTTCCGAGTGCTACAAGAGCCCCGACAAGTGGAACAAGATGTCCCTGCACAACATTGCAGGCGCGGGAATATTCTCGGCAGACCGTTCTGTTGAGGATTACGCAAGAGACATCTGGAAGCTGAAATAAGTTGACAATTGACAGTTGATAGTTGACAGTTCTATAAATCACAAGCTTTTAGTAAATTTAATAAGGTAGGGCAGTTCTTATGGACGAAAAATGCAGCTTGTGCGGAGGCGAAATGCTGGAGGGCAATATTTTTTCGACACATGGCGTATTCTTTTATTTGGGGGGCGAGGAGAAAAAGCTCGTAAACCAAAAGAAAAGCGCGCTGAAAGCCTTTTGCTGCAAGGAATGCGGCAATATCCGCATAATGGCAGCCGAACTCGATAAATTAAAATAACAAGGCTGAGCCTTGACCCTTATAGGTGTAAACGTTCCGCAAAGGGTTAAACGCTGCGCTGTAAGGTAATAACAAATATTTTAATTAAAGCAAATCAGCCGCGGGGCAGGGTTCTCGCGGCTGTTTTTGTAATATTTTCTGAAAGAGGTATTTTTATGTACGAATTACATCAAGTTGGCGAAAAAAGCTACTATATAGACTGTCCCGCCAAAATAGGCGTTTATCGGGCAAACGAGACCGACGTTTATTTGATAGACAGCGGCAACGATAAGGACGCAGGCAGAAAGGTCAGAAAGATTCTTGACGAGCAGGGCTGGCAGCTTAAAGGTATCCTTAATACTCATTCCAACGCTGACCATATCGGCGGAAACCGATATTTACAGCAGCAGACAGGCTGCAAAATTTTTTCGAGTGGAATTGAAGCCGCGTTTACAGAAAACCCGATTTTGGAGCCATCCTTTTTGTACGGCGGTTATCCCTGCAAGGACTTGCGGCATAAATTTTTACTGGCGGAAAAAAGTGATATCACGGATTTTTCGGACAGCGATTTTCCAAATGAAATAGAGATCATTCCGCTGAAAGGTCACTTTTTTGACATGGCGGGTTTTCGCACTCCCGATGACGTTGTTTATCTTGCAGATTGTCTTTCAAGCAGGGAAACTCTTGATAAGTACCAAATAGGTTTTATTTATGATGTTGCGGAATATATCAGTACTCTTGAAAAGGTAAAGTCTTTAAAAGCCAAAATGTTCGTGCCGTCTCATGCTCCTGCCGCGGAAGATATTACAGAGCTTGCACAGTACAATATTAATAAAGTCAGCGAAATTGCGGAACATATTATAGAGATTTGCAAAGAGCCGACCTGCTTTGAATTAATTCTTAAAAAGCTGTTTTTCGACTACGGATTGAAAATGAATTTTGAGCAGTACGTTTTAGTTGGAAGTACTGTTCGTTCGTATCTTTCATGGCTTAAAGACAGTGGAAAGCTGGAGACGCAGTTTGAAAACAATATACTGCTTTGGAAAGCAAATTAAGGAGAAAATATGATTTTAAAAGACCTTTACGACCTTACCGAAAATATGCTTTTAGCGGCGGGAGTGGAGACCCACAAATTCGACACGGACTGCCTTTTTGAAGATATCCTGAACGCCGACAAGGTAACCATGACCCTCCACGGCGACAGGGAAGTCCCCGAAAACGAAGCGGACAAGCTTATGTCCGCCGCGGAAAAACGCTGCTGCGGAAAACCCTTGCAGTACATTCTCGGAAGGTGGGAATTTTTCGGCAGACCTTTTTATGTGGGGGAGGGGGTACTGATACCCCGTCCCGATACCGAGGTTCTGGCAGAAAAGGTTCTGGAGCATTTTAAATCGCAGGGGAATTTTTCTCCTGAAATATGCGACCTTTGCAGCGGCACGGGCTGTATTGCGGTTACTCTGAAAAAGGAGCTGCCGAAAGCCACCGTCCACGCGGTTGAGCTTTCCTCGGAGGCAATGCCTTACCTTATAAAAAATATCCGTCTCAACGAGGCGGACATTAAAATTATCAAGGGGGACGTTACCGACAGCCTGCTTATTGAAAATTTTGCCGACCAAAACGACATAGGCGAGTACCGAAAAATTGACGCGGTTGTCTCCAACCCGCCATATCTTACCGACAAGGAAATGGGGGAGCTTTCAAAAGAGGTGAAGTGCGAGCCGGAGCTTGCCCTAAGGGGGGGTGCGGACGGGCTGAAATTCTACCGCATAATTGCCTGCCTTTGGCGTGAGATTTTAAAGGACGGCGGGCTTATCGCCTTTGAGATCGGCTGGGAGCAGGGCGAAGCGGTCAGGGATATTCTTGAAAAAAGCGGCTATGAAAATGTTTCCGTCCACAAGGATTATGCGGGGAATGACAGGGTGGTCATGGGGACGAAAAAAAGCGGACGTGTAAGAGCGACCTCATAAAAAATTTAGCCCGAAAGCGGTTTTGATGAACCGTTTTCGGGCTTGTTTTTGATATTGAATTACTCACATAAATCAGAATTTAGTGTTGGAAGTTGAGTTATTTGAGNGCAAANCGTACNGGATCAACATTCACAATTCTATACTCATCATTGACNTGAGATTATGTTATTNAGTACGTCAAAGAACTCTGCAAAAGTTTTTTTNCAGCATAACGGGTCNTTTATGACAATACCGTCTGCCCGCAACCCTGTGACAGCAAAAGCCATAGCAACTCTGTGGTCACAAAAGGTTTGAATTTCGGCAGGCTTTGGTTTGCCCGGATAAATTGTAATAACATCGTTNTTTTCTGTTACTTTTATGCCCATTGATNTTAGATTGTNAACAATGGCNTTTATTCTGTCACACTCCTGCCCACGAANATGAGATATTCCACAAATTGTAACAGGGCNGTCAGCATAAGGTGCTATAGCGGCAAGGGTCANTGCTTGATCAGAAAAACTACTCATATTNACGCTTACNCCATTTATATTGCCNTAAGCAGGTCCTTGCACTGAAATTCCGTCTTTTGTTTCTTCGACAGTACACCCCATTTGTTTAAGAGTTCCTACAAATTGTATATCTCCCTGTAATGAGTTTAAGTAAACTCCTTTAACAGTAGCTCTTATCCCCANAATAGCCGCCATTGCATAAAAATAGCANGCTGCTGATACATCAGGTTCTATATGATAGTANCTNCCGGTGTATTTCTGACCGGGAGCAACTACAAACATTNCTGAAGATGGATTTCTTGCTATAACGCCAAAATCCTTCATCATTGCAGTTGTCATTTTGACATAGCTCATGCCATGAGTACCNTTTACTTTTATGTTCATACCTTCTTTTGACAGANATGAAGATATTAAAAGAGCNCTTAAAAATTGACTGCTTTTCTCTATGTTAATTTCAANGTNCGANNTTTTGGGATNACAACCGGTTATTTNAAAAGGAAAATNTCCNTCTTTTTCGTNAAATGTNACCTTAGAACCNANTTTNANAAGNGAATCAAGCAGAGNTTTCATAGGTCTTGCTTTCATNTGGTCAGATGAGTCAATATAGAAGTTTCCCTCACTCGTTCCAAGAAGAACNGTCAAAAACCTTGCTGCCGTTCCTGCACTGCCAACATTAATAGAGCCTTNTTTAACGGGTAAANTTCCGCCNGTTCCTTTTACTTTAATAGTTNNATCNGCTTNATTTACTATAACGTCTATCCCAAGCCTTTGTAAGCACTCAACAAAAACAAGAGCGTCATCACTTAAAAGGACTTTATCAAGAGTGCTCTCTCCCTCTGCAAGTGCTGCAATATGCAGCGCCCGATTAGTAATACTCTTAGAACCCGGAACTTGAACTGTTATTTCCTTGCATTTTTCATAAATGTTTTTCACATAATATTGATTCATATTCATAAATCCCCATAAATTCCGATTTTTATTATTAAATTCAGCCGAAAATCTTGTCAAGAACNTCNATNTCAACAGTTTGAGCAGGTTCAAATTTTTCGGAGGAAACATANTCCGNNAGNCTTTTCAGCAGAGCNCCACANGGCAGGGAANNTNTCTGCTCGTCCAATGCCGCCGTGCAGACAAGAAGCTTTCCGCCTCCCGCTTTNACCTCGAAAATCGTTCCNAGACTGTGGTTTCTCTCGCAGTTGTCAATGGTGCGGACNATAGGCTCAATGCCCGTGCCGTCAAGAATNGCCGTCCGAGAACAGCTTACAATATCNTACCANNNNGCNGTNGANTANCTNTCCGNGGGGAAGCTTTCAAGAGCAGGGTGCTTCTTGTCGATAAGCAAGCCCAAAGTTCCCGTGGGGACNGGCTTTTTCATGCTCTCGGANATNGAACGGAACATGGGNTAATTCCAGAAATCNGTGCAGTAGAAGCCCTCCACGGAATTTNCCTCGTTAAGATTTTTNGGAATNAANAGTACCGATTTNCCCTCCGAAAGTTCTGNTTTTGCAGTGTTCCAATCGGTGGTAACGGANGAAGCAACGGAAGNATTCGGATATACCCACAGTATATATTTGTTGCAAATATCCTTATAGNTTAAATTCAAAACTACCTTTTCGGCACGTTCAATATTGGGCATAACAATTTNCGCCGAACCCAAATCAAAAACGCCGCCTTTAAAGCTTCCCTCCGCNGAAATATTCTGCTCGGAAACAACCTCNCCGCCNANNGAAAGCTTTATNGTAACNGNNGGGTCAACGTCCGCNTNNTNTGCNTANTTGTANAGCTTAACNCCNATGCTNACGGTTTCNCCNGCCGCAAAAACAAACTTTNNNAAGACAGCCNAGCAGNACCCTGTCGGAGCAGAAATTCCGCCACTCAATAGCGGTGATAACGCCCTTGCTNTCCATAAAGGAATTGAGAATTCCNACAAGAGCCGTNCCNTGNCCCGTNAAGTCCTGAATATCAAGAAGCTGNAAGCCNGAAAGCTCCGTTGAGCGCAAAGCGGTCTCTATCTCGTTTTTGTAGCACTCTGCGGCGAAACGTCCCGAGGCTCGGAAGTATTTGTCCGCAAGGTGAGCAAGCCCCGCCTTTTCGAGACGTTCGCGGAAAATCTCAAGATTGTAGGGTTTGAGTACCCCTGTGTATTTCTCAATTTCTCCGTAATCGGGGTACATAAAATACTGTCCAACCTCGTGGGAGACCACGGGGACGTTTGAAACAAATTCCCCCGAGGAATTGTCTACGGAAACCGTCTTGACGCCCGTGCCGTACTGTATTTCAATTGTTCCCCCCGCGGAAGTATCATTGCTTACAGAGTTGGGTTTGATGTGTTCGTCATAAGTGTAGTCTGAGTTGGGCGCGTTCGTCTGAATGTGTCCCAAAGGCGCGTCGCACATTGCGTAAGAGCCGCGGAAAAGCCGTTCCCTTGAAAAGCGCACACCAACAAAAAAGTCGTCGTTTTCAAGTATGCATGGGTAGAACTGGAAGTTGTTTGAACCCTGCGTGTAAAGGGGACGGGGGTCGTGCTTCTTGTAGTTACCAAGAATTTCGTTAAGACGTTCTTTGCTTCCCCAAAGCTCGTTGCCCAGAGACAGGGCGAAAAAGGAGGGGTGGTTGCCGAAGCTGTCAAGGATTTTAAAGCCCTCGTCAATAAGATATTTCTGACCGTCGGTAAGCTCGTCCTCCACCGTACCCCAGAAAGGAAGCTCGGGTTCCATGTAGATACCCACCCTGTCCGCCGCCTCAAAAGCCGCCTCGGGAGGACAGCAGGTATGGAAACGGTAGTGGTTTATGCCGTGAGCCTTTGCGGTTTTAAGGACCTTTTCCCAGTCGGGCGCGTCCGTTGGAGCAGCCCCCGTCATGGGGAAAATCATTCCGTCATGCTTGCCGCGGAGGAAAATTTTCTCGCCGTTAAGTAGAAAGTCCGTCCCCCTCGTTTCAAATTTTCTCATGCCGAAGGAAATTTTTTCAACGTCCCCGCCGCAGGAAATTTTCATAATGTATGTATTCGGTTCATGCTCGCTCCATGTCTTTGCGTTCGGCATTTCGTAAACAAAGGTCGGGTTTTCCGTTGTAAGAGAAAACTTTTTACTGCCGAAGCCGTTCACCTCTGCTGTAAGCTCAATATTATCTCCGCCGATAATTTCACCGCTGACGGTCACGCTGCCGCTTTCGGGGTCGGGGGAAATTTTTATATTTTCGTACCGCAGACGGCTTCTGCATTCAAGGTAAATTTCACCCGTAATTCCAAGCCAGTTGGTCTGGGTGTCCTGTGAGGTCATGTGTCCCCCCGGCACGGGGCAGGAAACGTTGTCAACCATAATTGTGATCTTAACAGGCTCGCCGAATTTCATAAAATCGGTAATATTGTACCTGTGGGAAGCGCACAGGCTGTTCTGCGTGCCGACAAATTTTCCGTCTATCCAAAGGTTTGTGGTACGAGTCCGTTCCATAACAAGGAAAACGCCGCAGTCGGAATTTTTCGGGGTAAAGCTTACAATACGCTCGTAAAGGGCGTACCCCTCAAAGCGGTAAGGGTCGGTGAGAAAGCCGTCGCTTCTCTCGTCCGTAAGGGGAGGCTTTTTCATCTGCTGCACCGTTGAGGGCAGACGTATCGTGTCCGTCAGCTCGGTTTTTATATCGGGCTTTTCTTTGCTGAGAAGAAAATTCCACTTTTCGCTTGTTAAAAGAAATTTTTCTATCATCTGAGTTCACCTTTCTTTTATTCGCCTTTATTCAGATTATTTTCCGTTTCGGAAGTTTTTTCCGCCTCGGAAGTCTTGACCTCTTCGGTCTTTCTTGCGGAACGCGCCCGCCTGATAACGTCCTCCGCAAAGTCAGTCATGTAGTCGGAGCAGGAATTTTCCAAAGAAATATTTGCCTGGAAAACAGCGTCGTCGTACTGACCGAGGTTCACAAGATTTACAGCAAGAATTGCAGAGCAGAGCGACCTGCCGTATTTTTTAAGATATGAGGGAAGCGTGCGCCATTTTATTTTCTTTATGGTGTCGGCGGCGGAATTGTACAGAGCCGCTTCCGTCTGATAAATTGCAAGTACCGTCAGCACAATGTCGTTTGCGGAAAAAGCTTCAAGGTAATAAATGCCGTCGTCGTATGCCCGCACAGCGCCGTCCTTGTCGTGGGTCAGAACGGTAAGTATCATTTTCGCGCAGTAGTAGTAAGCCGCGGTTTTGAAATTCCCCGTGGACTGGGCAATGTCAAGTATGCTCACAAGGTCAGCCTTTGAGAGTATCTCTTCCGCGGAAGCCGTGTCCCCCTTTAGTGAGTACAGCATTGACGATACCACAAGTACGTGGTTTTTCATATCTCCCGTGGCGTGGGACATAAGCTCCGACATAAGTCCGTCGGAAAGCTTTTCGCTTTTGAACTTTTTGAAAAGCCTGCGCTTCATTATTTTTGCAGGGGCTTGCTTTGCCGCAGAGGAAATAAAATATGAAATTGCCCCGAGAAAAAGTGACGCCGCCGCCATTATAGGAATGTACAGCTTTAATTCAAAATAGCCGTAGGACAGCGTAAAAATGTCAAGTACCATTCGTACAGCAAAGCCCGCGCAGCAGCCGAGGATAAGATAAATTCCCCACCACAGGCTTATTCCCTTAGCGACTGCAAGCAGCTTTTTTTCAAGCTTCATAATTATTTCCTCCAATATGATTTTTCACCTTTGCAGCAATAAAATATCGTCTTAAAAATTTTTAAAAATAATTTTTAACATCTTACCCGCCCCTTGATAGGGGCTTGATAAATTAAAGGTCAAATGTATTTAACTTTGGGGTAGAACAAAGGGTATGCTGAACAAGGCTCAGCAGGCTCAGCCTTGTTTTTGGCAATTATTTTTTAAGTTCTTTCCGCATATCGGAAATCAGTTCCGCAATATCTTCGTCTCTGTATTTTGCGCCACTCCATATCTCGTGAGCGACTACCGCCTGCCAAACGAGCATTGCCATTCCGCCCACAGCCTTAATGCCGTTCTTTTCGGCAATTTTCATCAGCATGGTAACGTCGGGATTGTATATCACCTCAAAAACATTTTTGCAGCTTTTTACAACATCTTCGGCAACGGGACATTCCTCCGTCTTGGGGAACATTCCCACGGGACTTGCATTGACGAGCAGGTCAAATTCTCCCGAGATCTGTTCGTGGGTAATTACCTTTATTTTCGCGTTGGGGGCAAGCTTTTTTGCCTCCGCGGCAGCTTCCTCCGCGCCCTTGATAAATTCGGGCAGGGAAACTATTGTCAAATCCGCACCGTGCAATGCCGCTTCAATCGCCATCATTCTGCCGACGCCGCCGCAGCCGATTTGCAGGACTTTCCCCGACAGGCTCATGCCCTCCGCTTCAAGAGAACGGAGGAAACCGTAACAGTCCGTGTTGAAGCCGATATTTTTGCCGTCACGGTTTACAACGCAGTTCACCGAATTGTAACGCTTTGCGGACTCGTCCAGCTCGTCAAGATATTTTATAATATCTACCTTAAAAGGAATTGTTATATTGTACCCGCCGAGAGAATTAAGATAGTCCGCCTTGACCGTCAGCTCCTCGGGGGGAAGCTCGCATATCTCATACTCTGCGGTCTTGCCCTCCAGTTCAAACAAACGCTTGTGAATTGGCGGGGACATCGTGTGCTTTAAGGGGTAACCTAAAATTGCGTATTTTTCCATAAAAATCATTCCTTTAAAATTTTTATTTTGAAGATGCAATGCTTAATGAGTGCAGATACCACCCCGCATTGTCGGGAGTACCGTCCTCGTTTTTCGGCGTAATGTCGGTAAGCTTGTTGTCAGCGCCTATTTCAAGGGTCATAAAAAACCGATTTGTAACAGTCTGATTGTGGAGAGCGTAGTTGATGTTAATGATACCGTTCTCACGGCGGACTATATTAACAAGGTCTCCGCCCCGAGCCGCCACCTCGTCAAGAAACGCCCTGCCGCCGACGTACTGCAAAAATTCCTCCTCGGTAATGTCAAGACCTGTGTATTCGGAAATTTTCCCGTCCTTGTATCTGAACCAGTAAAGCTGTCTTATAACGTCCGAACGGGTCGAGTCGGAGTACCCCGAGGTAATATATCCCGTAAAGCTTCCGTCCGCCTGCACAGAAAAATCCTCCGCGCCCATTGTGTCAAGCTTTTTTTGCTTGCCGTTTTTCATGACGAAATAATCGTCCCCGTTTTTCATAAGTACGTCGCCGTCCGCATAGAAAAGGCTTATGTCCTCCGTGACCTTTTTCGCCCCGCTGTCGTCCGCGAACCACAGCGAAAAATTCTCGTCTGTGCCATAATAAGCGTAAAGCTCGTTCTTGCCGTCCTTGTCGGTGTCGCCGTAGAAACGCTCGCGGATAAAGGAATTTTCGTCACCCTCTGCGGTGTCGTATATCATTTCGCTGAAACGCTCGAAGTCGGTTGTTGGCTCATATTCAATATACTGTGATTCTCCCCATTTATCCCAGTAATCGCCGTAGCCGTCGTCCTTGACAACAAAGAGCTTACCATGTCTGTATTTTGACGTTACATAACCAAACCCGATACCCTTGTCATCTTCATCTTTTATGTTGACGGTTACGGTGCCGTTGCCGCGTTTGAGTATCTCCGTAACTTCTTTTCCGTCTGCGGCAATTTTATCAAGAATAGCCGCCGCGCCCTCATATTTCAGAAATTCCTCGCGGGTAATTTCCGTACCGTAATATTGGCGTATTTCCTCGCCAAGAAAATAAAACCAATAATTTTTCCAAGACTGACCCATAATGTGACCATATTCTTTGTCAAAAAATCCGTCATATGCCATGCTGTCGCTTATGAGATCGCCGTAGTCACCGTCGGGAACAAGATTTTGCTCGGTTTCCCCTCCGATTTCGCAAGCGGTGCTGTTTTTAATAAGATAGTATCGGCATGAGCCTCTTGTTCCGCCCAGCGTTCCCGCATAATAATGCTGAACCATAAAATAAACATTTCCTGCGGAGCTTAAAATACACGGAGCACCTCGCCCGCCCATTGTATAATCACTGTTTACTCTTTCTTCCAATTTATACGCTTTGTCGCCCGAAGCAAACCATAATTCGCTCCCGGTCGGACCGCCGTATTCCGCAATAAGCTCGTTTTTGCCGTCGCCGTCAAAATCTCCGAAAAGCGGGGCAATGACCTTGTCCCAAGAGTTGCTGTCCGAGGTAGTCTCAATAAGCTCATGCAGGTCAAGCTGCTCGTCGCTTGGCTTTAACGCCGAGGGGAGGTACACGCCGTAATCGTTCTCTCTGTTTTCAAAAAGCGCTTTTACTTCCTTGCAATTCCCGCCGCTTACGTCATAAATATAGAATTTGTTGTATTCGGTGTCGTTTCTGGTCACGGTGTAGTTGATGTTCACAATGTCATTTTCACGGTACAGAATATCCGTTACCGTGCCGCCGTCAGCTTCTATTTGGTCAAGAGCCGCATTGCCGCCTGTGTACTTCATAAAGTCAGCTTTGCTTATTTTTTTGCCGACGTACTCCTTGAACTCGCCGTCCTCAAAATAGAGCCAGTAGGGCTTCCATGTATGTTCTCTGTTTTCGTTTATGCAGTTGTCGTAGTCGTGGCTTACTGCGGTAAAAACGCCGTCGCCTTTTCCGCTGCCTGTGATACTGCCGAATTTTCCCGACGCTTCAAGCTCGGTAAGCTCTCCGTTTTTTACTGTGTAGAGATATGTATATTGGTTATCACTTGTAGATAATGTTATGATGTTCTGACCGTCTGCCAACATCAAGCCAAGCTTCATATCAAAAAACAAGCTGTCCATTAAAGTTTCGGTTTTTTCGCCGTCAGTGTACCAATAGTATCCCCCGCATTCTGCAATAAGCTCGTATCTGCCGTCGCCGTCAAAGTCCCTAAAAAGATTGTTGAAAATATCAAAGGTACGGTCTTCCCCCTCGGAGGCGGCGTTCTGTACAAGACGCATGAGAGCAGATTTTTCCTCCGCCCTGTTATTTTCAGACTTTTCGGAAGCCGCCGTACTCGTTTCCGTTTCAGCTTTGGCAGGAACAGCCGTTGTCACGGCAGAGGAAGTCTCCGTCACCGTCTCCGAGGTCGTTTCCGCCGTGGAAGCCTCGCCGAGTGACGGCATTTCCTCCTTGCACCCGCCCAAAACCAACAGGGAAAGAATTGCCCCAAAAATGTATTTTAATTTTTTTGACATAAGTATCAACCCTTAACCGTTAAGTATTTCAAGAGCCTTTTCAAGAGTTTTGACATTCTCAACATTCGCCGAATTTACGCCCTTTAAGGTCTTTTTAACAAGCCCCGTCAGCACCTTGTTCGGACCAAGCTCAATAAAGTTCTCGTAACCCGCCGCCTGCAGCGCCGCAAGCTCCGAGGTGAAGCGGACGGGGGAAACAATGTGCTTTGCAAGCTTCTCGGGCATATTCTCAAAATCCGTCTGAATACCGCCGATAAGGTTGGAGTAAAATTCCACATTAGGCTTGTTAAAGGTAATTCCCGAGATCGCGGGAGCAAACTCCTCCGCCGCAGGCTGCATAAGCTTCGAGTGGAAAGCCGAGGAAACCCCAAGCTTTACAGCCTTTGCCCCCATTTCGGCGAATTTCGCCGCCGCCTTTTCCGCCGCCTCCGTCTCTCCCGCAATAACTGTCTGCGCCGAGGAATTGTAGTTTACGGGAACGACATAGCCGTCTATTTCCGAGCATACCTGTTCTATCTCCTCCGCAGTCTTGCCGAGAATTGCGTACATTGCGCCGCTGTTCTGTTCAGCCGCTTTCTGCATTGCCGCCGCCCTTGCCTTTATCACCTTGAAGCCGTCCTCAAAGGAAAGCACGCCGCTTGCGACCATTGCCGCGTATTCGCCGAGGGAGTGTCCCGCAACTGCGGAAAATGTTGCGCCGTTAATTTTCATAGCCTCCAGAGCCACAAGAGAGGTCGCCATTATCGCAGGCTGAGAATATACAGTTTTTGACAATTCTTCCTCCGTGGAATTGTTTATCTTTTCAGCAAGGTCAAAGCCGAGTATCTCGCTTGCCCTTGAAAAAACGTCTATCTGCGGGTACTTTTCGCAAAGCTCCTTACCCATTCCTACGTATTGAGAACCTTGTCCCGAAAATAAAAATACAGTTTTTGACATAAATATTCCTCCAAATTAGTAAAATTTTATCCCAAAATCGGTTGACAACGGAGCAGAAAAATATTACAATAGTAATATATGCTTTTTGTTTTGCCGCAAGGGAGAACAGTTATTATTAATACTATACCATATTTATTGGAAAATTACAAGGGTTTGCCGCAAGGTTTTTGCGTATCAGAGCAAAACATAAAAAACCTAATGGATCGCGTTTAAAGAATTCAAGAAGCAAGAGGCAAGAATTTCATACTGTAATTTCTTCGGCTGATTAATTTTATAAAAACGCTTTGTTTAGGTAAATTTATGGATTGCAATAAATATTTGGAGGTCACTGCTTTGTTTGGAATTGAAATTTTGGGAACAGGTTCTTACAGTCCGAAGCTTAACGTCACTAACGACGATCTGGCGAAAATAGTTGAGACTAACGACGAATGGATATCGTCCAGAACGGGAATATCTTCCCGCCGTATTTCCGACGGTGAGCCGACATGGAAAATGGGCGGGTCGGCTGCAAAAGAAGCCGTTAAAAATGCGGGCATAGACCCCATGGACATAGGTCTTATTATCGACACAACGATTACAAACGACTTTTCAACACCCTCTGTAGCCTGCGTTGTCCAAAAGGAAATAGGCGCGGAAAACGCCGCCGCTTACGACCTTAACGCCGCCTGCTCGGGCTTCGTTTACGGTGTGGACGCCGCAAAAAGATATCTCCAGACAGAACCCGATATGAAGTACGTCCTTGTGGTTGCCAACGAAATGCTTTCAAGGATAACCGACTATAGCGACCGTTCCACCTGCGTACTCTTCGGAGACGGCGCGGCTGCGGCGGTAATAGGACGTTCCGAGAAGCTTTTCACAAGCTTTATCGGCGCGGACGGCGGCGGAGCGCATTTCCTCTATGCAAAGTCCCACAAGGTTTTCCACCCGTTCAGAAGCAGTCAGGTGGACGAGATTGACAGCGGCGAATTCGGCGCGGGAACGACTTTCCTTTTCCAGGACGGCAAGGAGGTCTACAAGTTTGCAACAAAGGCTCTTCCTATGGCGGCAAACAAGGCTGCCGAGAAGATCGGTCTTGACATAAACGAGGTTGACTGGTTCATTCCTCATCAGGCTAATATCAGAATTATCGAGACCGCCGCAAAAAATATCGGCGTTTCAATGGATAAATTTATCGTGAACATCAAAAATCACGGCAACACTTCAAGCGCGTCTATACCAATTGCTCTCCATGAAGCTATTACAGACGGTATAATAAAGCGGGGCGACAAGCTTTGTCTTGTTGGCTTCGGAGCAGGTCTTACAATGGGCGCGGTAATTTTAGAATACTGATTTCCGGAAATCCTGCTTCTTAAATATCTTGCAGAGGAGGGCTGTAAATGTTAGACGATTACCTTGTTACCGAGCTTTGGGACTTGCTTTGGGTCTATGCGGGCAAAGCCTTTACGGCTCTTACCCAGAAAAGCATTTTCGTACTTATTATACAGGGAGTATTGATCGCCCTGTCGTTCTGGGACAAAAACAGCCGCCTTTTCGTGATACTTACCGCAATCGGCGTTTACTCGGTCTACGGCAGTCTTTCCATGTGGGTCGACCTTTGGAGAATGGAGCTTGCCGCCAAGCGTCAGAGGGAAGCCAAATGGAAGCAGTACCGTCTTTCAATAAATCTGCGGCACAGAAATCTTACTTACGACGAGATAATATTTATACCCGAAATAAACAACAAAGAGGATAATTTCGGGAAATTATACAATTTGGAGTATGCAATGAATTTTGAAAGGAATTACAATTATGTCTGAAAACAGAAAAACTGCAATAATCACAGGCTCTTCAAGAGGTATCGGCGCGGCAATCGCTCTGCGTCTTGCAAAGGACGGCTATAATATCGCCCTTAACGACCTTAACGAGAGTATGTTTGAAAACAACGATATAAAGGAAAAAATCACGGCTCTTGGCGTTGAAGCGGAAATTTTCTTGGCGGACGTTTCAAAGTACGATCAGTGCGAAGCAATGGTAAAGGCTGTTAAGGAACGCTTCGGCACAATAGACGTGCTTATCAACAACGCGGGCATAACCCGTGACGGTCTTATGGCAAGAATGCCCGAGGAACAGTACGACATGGTTATCGCTGTAAATCAGAAAAGCGTGTTCAATATGCTTAAGCTTGCGGGTAACGTTATGATACGTCAGAAGCAGGGCAAGATCGTTAATCTTGCTTCCGTGGCGGGACTTTACGGTAACCCGGGACAGATAAACTATTCCGCTTCAAAGGCGGCTATAATCGGCATGACAAAGACCGCCGCAAAGGAGCTTGGTTCAAGAAACATCAACGTGAACGCGGTCGCTCCCGGCTTTATCAGCACCCCCATGACGGATAAGCTTACCGAGGAGCAAAAGGCTAAAATGCTTGAAGCAATCGCTATGAAGCGTTACGGCACGGTGGACGAGATCGCGGGCGTGGTATCTTTCCTCTGCTCCGAGGACGCCTCCTATGTTACCGGACAGACGATCGAGATATCGGGCGGACTTTCCATGTGACAGTTGACAGTTGATAGTTGACAGTTAAATTTAAAAATTGCGAAAGGATAATTTATATATATGAAAAGAGTTGTTATAACAGGAATGGGCGTGGTTTCCCCCGTGGGAAACAGCACCTCGGAATTGTGGGAAAGCCTTAAAGCCGGCAGGCACGGCTTTGGCTATATCAACGATATTACAGGAGACGATTTTGACGTAAAAATTGCCGCAAGGGTAAAGGATTTTTCTCCCGAAAAATATGTGGAGAAAAAGGAAGCACGCCGCATGGACAGGTTCACGCAGTTCGGCGTAACTGCGGCTCTGGACGCTCTTGCGGACAGCGGTTCGGATTTCAAAGACCTTGACCCGTTCCGCGCAGGCGTTATCTTCGGCGTTGGTATCGGCGGACTTAACCTCACGCTTCAGGAGCATGAAAAGTACCTTGAAAAAGGTCCTGACAGAATTTCCGTATTTTATGTACCGATGATGATAGGCAACATGGCGGCTGGAACGATTTCCATGCGTACAGGCTTTAAGGGGGACAACTTCTGCTCCACAACAGCCTGTGCTTCCTCCGCACACGCTGTCGGAGAAGCTTTCCGCAAGATAAAGGACGGCTACCTTGATGTTTGCATTGCGGGCGGCGCGGAATCCTGCGTTGGAACTTTCGCTCTTGCGGGCTTCAACAATATGAAAGCATTGACCCGTTCCGACGATCTGGAAAGATGTTCTATCCCGTTTGACGCGGAGAGAAGCGGCTTTGTCCTCGGCGAGGGCTGCGGCGCGCTTGTTCTTGAAGAGCTTGAACACGCAAAGGCAAGAGGCGCAAAGATATATGCGGAAATCGCGGGCTACGGCGCGACCTGTGACGCGTATCATATGACTTCCCCCTCACCGGAGGGAGACGCTGCCGCAAGGGGCATGGTAAACGCATACACCGAAGCGGGACTTAAACCCGAGGATATAGACTACATCAACGCTCACGGAACGTCCACAGGTCTCAACGACAAATACGAGACCAAGGCTGTCAAAAAAGCTCTCGGCGAGGAAGCTGCCAAAAAGGTCGTGATAAATTCCACCAAGTCCATGACGGGACACCTTTTGGGCGCGGCGGGAGCTGTTGAAGCGATAGTAACGGCGCTTTCCGTTCAGAATGATTATGTACACGTGACAAGAGGCTATAAAGTTCCCGACCCCGAGTGTGACCTTGATTACTGCACAGAGGGCGGACGGAATATGACAGTAAACGCCGCGCTTTCAAACAGCCTTGGCTTCGGCGGACACAACGCTACACTTTGCATTGTAAAATATAAAGATTAAGGAGCAAAATTATGGTTAAGATCGAATTTATACAGCAGCTTGCAGAGCTTGTTAAGGAAAAGGATCTGGGCGAGATAACCGTTGCGGACGGCGAGGAAGTTGTTACAATAAAGGGTAAAAAATGCCCTCCCCCTCCTCCAATGGGCGTGCCTATGGGTATGCCTGCGGGCGCGCCTTTGGCACAGGTTTCCGTAATGCAGCAGTCCGCAGAAGTTTCTGCAAGCAGCGCAGGAAGCGGCGCGGCAGTCCCAAGCGGAAATGTGGTAAAAGCTCCGCTGGTGGGAACATTCTATGCGGCTTCTGCTCCCGACAAGCCGCCCTTTGTCACAGTTGGCAAGCGGGTCAAAAAGGGAGACGTACTTATGATAATCGAGTCCATGAAGCTTATGAACGAAGTCCAGAGCGACTTTGACGGCGTTGTTGAGGAAATTCTCGTGAACAACGGTCAGGCTGTTGAATTCGACCAGCCTATCATGATAATTAAATAGGGGGAAATACTTATGCCACTTATGAATAAAGAACAAATCATGGAAATAATCCCCCACCGCGACCCCTTTCTGCTGATAGACACCATTGAGGAAATGGAAGTTGGCAAAAAGGTTGTCGCCACAAAGCACATGAACGAGGACGAGTTCTGGTTCAAGGGACATTTCCCCAATTACCCCGTTGTTCCCGGCGTGCTTATGCTTGAAATGTGCGCCCAGGCGGGAGCTGTCGCAATGCTTGCAATGCCCGAGAACAAGGGCAAGATAGGCTTTTTCGGCGGGGTAAAGGAAGCAAAATTCCGCCGTCAGGTAGTCCCCGGGGACACTCTGCGTATCGAGGTCGAGATAATCAAGATCAAAGGACCTGTGGGCGTTGGAAAAGCCATTGCCACGGTAAACGGCGAGAAAGCGGTTTCAGCGGAAATTTCCTTTGCCATAAAGTAATGTGCAGTGTAGGGGCGGATTCCATATCCGCCCGTGTGTACAGCATTTTTCTGCGGGCGCATACAGGATGCGCCCCTACAAGCAGATATTAAAATCAGCTATATTATTTAACAAATACAATAAATCGGCTGCCGAAATTATTAATTATTCATTATTAATTATTAATTAAAGCAAAGCACGTGAGGGAGTGCAACAATGTTTAAAAAGGTACTTATCGCCAACAGGGGCGAAATAGCTGTAAGAGTAATAAGAGCCTGCCGTGAGCTTGGTCTGAAAACGGTAGCGGTGTTTTCCACGGCGGACAGAACGGCTCTCCATGCCCAGATAGCGGACGAGGCGGTATGTATAGGCGGACCTGCCACAAAGGACAGCTATCTGAACGAAAAGGCAATAATCGCCGCCTGCGAAATAACGGGCGCGGACGCCGTTCACCCCGGCTTCGGCTTTCTTTCCGAGAACGCCGCTTTCGCGCGGAACTGCCGCAAGTGCGGTATAACCTTTATAGGACCTTCCCCCGAATCAATTGAAATGCTTGGGGATAAGGCTGCGGCAAAGACCGCTATGAAAAATGCGGGCGTGCCTGTTATCCCTGGAAGCGACGGCGCGGTTGCTTCTATGGAGGACGCTAAAAAGCTTGCGGAGGAAATAGGTTTTCCACTTATGGTAAAGGCTTCAGCGGGCGGCGGCGGACGTGGCATTCGTCTCGTTGAACGCATGGAAGATTTAGTCCCAAGCATAGAAGAAGCAAAGCAGGAGGCGCAGAATTATTTCGGCGACGACAGCATATACATGGAGAAATTTATCGTAAACCCAAAGCATATCGAAATTCAGATTTTGGCGGACACCCACGGCAACGTCGTGCATCTGGGGGAGCGTGACTGCTCAATGCAAAGGCGCAACCAAAAGGTGCTGGAGGAAAGCCCCTCCGTCATCATGACCCCCCAGCTCCGTCAGCGTATGGGTCAGGCGGCTGTTGCGGCGGCAAAGGTCTGCGGCTACTATAACGCGGGTACTATCGAGTTCCTTGTTGATAACGACTGCAACTTCTATTTTATGGAAATGAACACCCGTATACAGGTTGAACACCCCATTACAGAATTTGTTACAGGGGTAGACCTTGTTAAAGCCCAGCTTAAAATCGCGGCGGGGAAAGAATTGCCATACTCGCAGGAGGACATACGCATCAAGGGACATTCTATAGAGTGCAGAATAAACGCCGAAAACCCCGAAAAGGGCTTCCGACCATGTCCGGGAAAAATAAACGCAATGCTTGTCCCGGGAGGTCCTGGGGTAAGAATAGACAGCGCGGCATATCAGGGCTATACGATACCGCCCTATTACGACAGCATGATAGCAAAGCTTATTGTGTACGCTCCCACAAGAGAGGAAGCCATTGCCAAAATGAAATGGGCTTTGGCGGAATTTATCGTGCAGGGCGTTGATACAAACATAGATTTTCAGCTTTCGCTGATAAGCGACCCGATGTTTGAGTCGGGCAAATACGATATTGGATATTTAGGAAGACGATGAGGTAACAAGTCATTGGAAGATTTAAAGATCGCTCCTTCGGAAAAGAAGTGTCCCCTTTGCGGCGGAGACGTTATATTAGGCGAATGTAACTTCTGCGGGTATGCTGTGCCCGATACGGAGAAGCTTTCCGCCGTTTACGACCTGTCTCCCGACAACGTGACTTTCGGCGAATATGACGAAGGCGGCGACGAGCTGACCGCCATAGACCCGCCCGACGCTTCCTCTCTGCCCACGGCAAAGCAGGTCAGGGACGCGGCAAGACGGCGCAGAGCCGAGGAACGTAAGAAGTCCCAAACTCAAAATGCATATGGCGCAAACAATGCGATAAACGCAAGTCCTGCAAATATCGCAAATAATGCAAATGCGCCCTTTGTGCCATACACAAAGCCCGATTACGGCACGCCCCAAGAGATTTCCCATGAGCCGTCAGATATGCCTACAAAGGTGGTAAAGTCGGTGTCGGATTTCGTAATTCATCATTGGTGGAAATTTCTTCTCACCGCAATACTTCCCTCGGTGGGGTACGGCTTTGCATTTTTTTATTTTGTTATAAACAGAGATAAGGATAAAGAACGTAAAATAAGCGAGCTTTTCTTTGCGGGAGTAATATTGCTGACAACGATACTGCTCCAAGCGGTGAAATGGGACCCCACAGGGCTTGATATACTTATACAATATTTGATAAGCGGCTTTTTAACAAGAGGTCGGCATTATTATTAAGTGTTAAGGAGTGTGAAGCATGGCGGCAAAAAAATGTCCCCTCTGCGGAGGGAACGTTAAAAATAATTATTGTGACAGCTGCGGCTACAGTCTGCCCGACGAGGGGGACATAAGCGCTCTTTACAACTACGACCCCTCGGATTATCCGCAGGAAGAACCTGCCGTACGGGAGATCACTCCCGAGCATATCACCGAGGAGATATACCCCAACCGTCCCGAGCCTGTGGAATTCAAGGTGCGGGAGGAGGAAAAAAAGGACAGTCCCTTTGTAAATCCCTATGCGGAGCAGAACAACGGCGTTGGAGGAGCAAACGGGGCAAGTCCCTATGCAAACAATATCCCTAAGCAAAGCGGGGGACAGTCCCCGTATGCGGGACCTTATGTAAACAATAACCCGCCGCAGAATAACCCAAATCAGAACCAAAATCCTTATGCGAACAACGGTAACTTTACACCATACACAAACACGAACCAAAATGCGAACGGCGGAAGCTTCGGAGAGTTCTGGAAAAAATACTGGCTGTTTGCGCTTGTCACACTTTTGATACCGTTTTTTGGTTTTGTGTGGCTGGGCATAGAAAATAAAAATCTTGACAAAAAGTATAGAACATATGTTATTATACTTATAGTACTTGGGTTTATTACTAAAATATAGATATTTACCGAAGAACGAAAGGAGCGAACAAAATGGGTCTTGAGGACTTGTTCAACGTTGTCAAAACAAGGCTGAACGTTATTGAGAACAATTCCGCCGAGGGCGGCGAGGAGAACAAAAGCGACAAGGACGGTCCGGCTGTAAGAGTGCCGAAAAATATGCTGTTCAAATGTCCGAGATGTCTGAATGTGATAATGACCGAGGAGCTGGAGAAAAATTTAAAGGTGTGTCCCGAGTGCGGCTACCATGCAAGAATTTCTGCTCCCGAAAGAATAAAGCTTATCGCCGACAAGGAAAGCTTTAAGGAGTTTGACGCGGATATGGTCAGCGCGAACCCTATAGATTTCCCCGATTACGAGGCTAAGCAAAAGGCTCTCCGCGACAGCACAGGGCTAAGGGACGCTGTTGTCACGGGAGAGTGTACGATTCGCGGTGAACGCTGCGTTATCGGCGTAATGGATTCCCGCTACATGATGGCTTCCATGGGAAGCGTTGTGGGCGAGAAAATCACCCGAGCCTTTGAGTTCGCGACGGAAAACAAGCTACCCGTGATAATGTTCACAGCTTCGGGAGGCGCAAGAATGCAGGAGGGAATTGTTTCCCTTATGCAAATGGCTAAAACAAGCGGCGCAGTGGCACGTCACAGCGACGCGGGACTGCTTTACATAACGGTAATGACAGACCCCACCACAGGCGGCGTAACGGCTTCCTTTGCCTCTTTGGGGGACATTATTATCGCAGAACCGAAAGTCCTTATAGGCTTTGCGGGCAGACGCGTTATAGAGGGAACTATCAAGCAAAGGCTTCCCGACGATTTCCAGTCCGCAGAATTTATGCTGGAGCACGGCTTTGCCGACATGATAGTTGAAAGAAAATCCATGCGAAGAACTATCGCGCACATACTTAAACTTCACAAGACAGGGGGTGCTGCATAATGGAAAAAGTTAATAAGCTTACTCCATACGAACGTCTCGAGGTAGTCCGTCATAAGGGCAGACCTACCATACGGGACTATATACCTCTTATTTTCGACGAGTTTATTGAAATGCACGGAGACCGTTACTTCGGCGACGACAGGGCGATAATGGGCGGCATAGGCTCTATACACGGCATACCCGTGACTGTCATTGCACAGGTCAAGGGCAGAAACCTCAACGAGAACAAGGAGAGCAATTTTTCAATGCCACACCCCGAGGGCTACAGAAAGGCTCTGCGGCTCGCTAAGCAGGCGGAGAAGTTCCACAGACCCGTTATATGCTTTATCGACACGCCGGGGGCATTCTGCGGCGTTGAAGCTGAAAAGCGGGGACAGGGCGAGGCTATCGCAAAGAACATTATTGAATTTATGCGTCTCAGGACTCCGATCGTCAGCGTTGTTCTGGGTGAAGCGGGAAGCGGCGGCGCGCTTGCTCTCGGAGTGTGCGACGAGCTTGCCATTCTGGAAAATGCTTCCTATACGGTAATTTCTCCCAGAGGTTTTGCTTCCATTCTTTGGAAAGACGCCGGCAAGGAAAAAGAAGCCTGCAATATAATGCGTGTTACCGCTGAAGATATGGTAGAATTGGAGGTTGCGGAGAAGATAATAGAAGAGCCTTTAGGGGGCGCTCACAACGACATCGGACAAACTGCCGAAAATATCGCAGAATTTTTGTATAAATCGCTGAACAAAAAAATGAAAATAGATATTGACGTTTTGCTAAATGAACGTTATACTAAGTTTAGAAAAATCGGTGAGTTCACGGAGGAATAATTTTCCGCCGAAAATCAGCCGAATGAGGTCAGCCTATAGGAACGCAAGTTCTTATACCAATAAAAAATAATATGAACGGAGGCAAAAACACATGGTATTTGATAAGGTAAAGGAAATTATCGTTGAGCAGCTCGATGTTGACGCCGATAAGGTAGTAACAGGCGCAAACATTCAGGACGACTTAGGCGCTGACTCCCTCGACGTAGTTGACCTTGTAATGAGCCTTGAAGAGGAATTCGATATTGAGATCCCCGATGAGGCAGTTGAAAACATTAAGACCGTCGGCGATATTGTTAAGTATATCGAGGATAATCAGTAAGTTGTTTTCACTAAAGGTGATACTATTTCACGACCAAAATGTGTACAAAAAATTCAAACAAAAGCTTGCATATATGGTTTTTGTGCAGAATTTTTTGTCTACACATTTGGGAGTGAAATAGGATAAGAATACGCCGCAGCAGTTTTATTTGCTTGCGGCGATTTTTATAGGTGTACGTTTTTATCTCCCTAAATAAAGTGACAAATGTCACTCACAAAATGACAAATGGCATATTGCCTCTGGACAGGTGAAATGATATAATTCATATGAAGATTTAAATTACCGGAGGTAATATATATGCTTGGTGTAAAGATAATAGATATACTTGGTGAACTTCTGTTGGCGGCAGTACCGCTGGCAATTTTGGTCGGGTTTATCATATCTTTTGTAAGGTACAAAAAATGCCCGCCCGAAAAAACGCAGGAACGTAAACAATATAAGCTTGCTGCAAAATTTTATGGAACAGTTTTTGGGGTAATGTTTTTGTCCGCCGCAGTACTGATAATATTTCTTGTTGCAGCAGTTGCCTATATGTAAGGAGGATAATATGCTTTTTGATATTTTATCTTTTCTGCTGCTGGAGGTTGTACCGTTAGCGGTACTGGTCGGGCTTATAGTATCTATTGTTAAATTTGTAAAATGTCCTAAGGAAGATACCGAAAAGCGGAAAAAATATAAAATTGCCGCAATAGTTTTCGGAATAATACTTGTGATAATGGTTATTGCGTTTTTCGTATTAATGCTCCTGCTTGCGGCAGCAATTACGCATATGTAACGGGAGGATATTATGAGTAACAAAAAATTTCTGAAAGCCGTTGCCGCCGTCCTTGCGGCGGGAATAATAAGCACAGCCGCTTTGACGGCATATACGGTCTACCGTCACCGCCATTGCTCCATTCTGACCTATATAAGCAACGAGAGGTAGGGCAGGTCATGACTAAGAAACAAGTACTTTTTATTGTTAGCATTGCCCTTGCTTTTCTGCTGTTCGATATGGGAATATATTTCACCTTTACCGTGCGGTACAAAAACAGCCCCGGGGAGACTTCCCAAAGAGAATCCATTGCCCCCGAAAAATATCTCCCTTTTGATGAAAATTCTCTTATCGCGCGAATTGATACGGATTTTTCCATATCGGGAGAATTGCCCGTCCTTGACGGTGCGGCGGCTCTCCTGCCCGTGTATACTGCTGTGGCGGACGCAATTTACCCCGAGGACTGCTGTNTTTTTGACGGNGAAGAATTTGCCCCCGAAAGNGCNNTACAGTACCGAAACACTTTAAGAGCATACACGGCGGTTGTGGACGGAACGGCGGANATTATTTTNGTNGCCGCCCCCTCGGAAGCACAATTGCAGTACGCCGACGAAAAGGGCGTTGAGCTTGTTTTTGAACCCATNGGCAGNGAAGCGTTCGTCTTTATCGTCAACGATAAAAACCCCGTGGACAGTTTGACCGTCCGGCAGATAAGGGACGTNTANTCGGGCAAAATAACAAGCTGGAGCGACCTCGGCGGNGNNAANTANCCAATAAACGCCCTCCAAAGGCTTGAGGGCAGCGGAAGNCANTCCGCCCTTGTAAAATTCATGGGGGANGTNCCNCTNAAAGAAAACACGTCCAACGTTTTCGGAAAATNCCTCGGCTTTTCGTTCAGATATTTTGTCACGGGACTTTCGGGAAAGCAGGGCATAAAAATGCTTGCGGTNGACGGCGTTTACCCCGACAGGGAAAATATCAGCAGCGGCAGTTACCCTNTAACAATGGATTTNTANGCNGTGTACAGAGCCGACAACANCAANGAGAACGTCCCNAAGGTCATAGAATGGATACTNTCCGACGAGGGTCAGCGGCTTATNGAGGAGTCGGGCTACTCGGGATTAATTAATAATGAATAATTAATAATTAATAATTATTAATTTGCCNGCAANGCATTACAATTCATTATTAATTATTAATTGTTAATTATTAATTATTTCAAAGAGGTGTTTTTCATGAAAGATATTCCAGTAATAAAAGATATGGTAGAGGACATAGTAAAAATCTGCGACCCCCTGCAAATTTTCCTCGTGTCCGCAAAGAAAAANTCAAAGGGGGAAATTACCCGCTTTAAGCTGTGCATAGTTGTGGGCGACCAATACGAAAACCACACCGANNTGGAGACGGAAATTTTGGTAAATACCGATTGCCCCGTCCCCTGCGATATCCTNGTGTANANCATAAGCGACTGGAACGAGTGTCTGGACGACGATTTCTCGTTCGCTTACAGAATTGACAATGAAGGGAATGTGTTATATGAGCAGAAGCAGTAGTCATTCCACCGACAGCAAGNGNTATTACGANTGGCTTTATCACGCNTGNCTTGATATAATGTCNGCAAGAATTCTTATNGAGGANGAA
>JAAVHM010000081.1:28141-34448 GCA_014799675.1 Ruminococcus sp.
AAANACNGTTGTNTTCCATTGTCAGCAGGCTATGGAAAAGGGTCTGAAAGCNTTNCTGCTTTANAAGCACCGCAAGCTTTTCGACGGTCACAACCTTACATGGCTNTGCAAGCAGGCGGCTCTGACAGANCAGTCNNTTACAAAGTGGATAAGCAAGAGCGCACAGCTCAACAGGTACTACATAGAAACAAGATACCCCGCCGACATTCCCGAGGAGATAGGCATGGAGCTTACAAAGGAAATNCTNGAAGCCACNGAGGAAATGATGGAATTCGTCTGCGATATAACAAAATTCGATTACCGAAGCTACCGCAAGAAAGGCAAGTACTGGCTGACGAACAGTTGACAGTTAAAATGATATGAAAGGNTTTTATCATGAAAAATAAAAGACCGCTGAAAATTTTAGCGTTTATGCCGCTGTATGCTCTTGCAGTAATTTTTGCAGGCTTTATAGCTGTTTTTATATTCAAGGGCTTGGGGGACTACAATANCTACAAGTCNCATTCGTGGATAGAAACNGAAGCTCGGTTTGCGGGTTCGGANGNNTANCANACTACCGAAAAAATAGGNNNCCGCCGNCNTGGAAGAACTCGTNATTCCGTCATTGTGACCCGCTATAANTGGGAGTACCAATATGAGATAAACGGCAGTTCGCATAGCTTCACTATCGAAAAGAAAAAGGAAAGCAGTCCCGAAAAGCCGACCAAAAATATTATTGTCGCCGAGGACGATAATTCCCTTTACCTTTCATATAAAAACGGCGGNACTCTTAAAGCTGTGCTGATAATTTTCCCGCTTTTCGGTATTGTGATGTTTTNGCTGGTTTTGGCGGCAATACTTGCTTTAAGGAAAAGACTGCTGAAAAGCGTGAAAGAATAAAAATGCAAAAAGCATATTCAGCNGTCAATTTATTTTTAAGCTCAATTTGTAGAAATTTTTCTCCGCACTTTGAAGTTGCGCGGCTGTGCAAAAGAGCAAATATGGGTTGGTTGCGCCGCAGAGCAGAAAATGCTATAATAATATTGCGGCGCGGCGCAAATATTAAGTTCTAAAAGGAGAATATGCTATGAGCTTCGGAAAAAATTTGCAGTTTTTAAGACATTTGCGCGGGAATATGACGCAGGAGGAATTGGCGGGAAAAATGAACGTCAGCCGTCAGACAGTATCAAAGTGGGAGCTTGACACGGCGCAGCCCGAAATGGAAAAGGCTTTGGAGCTTTGCANNCTTTTCAACTGTTCGNTGGACAACCTGTTCCGCGACGATATGGTGGCTTGCGGAGAAGCGTATACGAATTTACGGGTCGAGACCGTCCCCGCTTTCCGCTATGTAAAATACGCGGTAGTAAGCCCCGACCCNGAGAGCGACGCTATCGGAAAGCTGTGTTCTCTTGCCCGCAGCTTGGGNGTGGAAAATCCCCGCNTNATCGGNTGGGATTTNCCCAANGTNTCNCAGGAGCAGATAAANTGCTTCAATATGCANGGCTATGAGGCGGCNTGGATACTGCCGGAGGGCGTCGGTCTTCCGCCTGAATTTGAAATACACGAACAGGCGGAGCATAAGTANGCGGCNATACACATTGAAAATCCCTTTGAAAACCCTTTTACGACCATTCCGAACGGCTATAAAACGCTTATGGAATATATGCGTGTGAACNGTCTGGAGCAAACGGCAAAGGACGTTATCCCCTGCTTTGAGACCGACGGCGACAGTATGGATATCTATATCGCCTGCAAATAGCGGGGAAGCCCCCGCGGGCAGTGTCACCCCCAAAGATAAATAATGCGTACCGTAACTTTACCAAGCCCCCTCAAGGGGGCGGGTAAGTTACGATACACTATCATTTGCTGTCACGCAGCCTCATGCAAACGGCTGAATAAACTAAAGCGTACCCCGTGTAAGAGGTACGCTTTTAANTNTNAANTNTANACTGTCAACTGTNCAGACTTGACTGTTGTTGTCAAGGAAGTCCATAACATCATCAACGTATGTGAACGCAAGAGATGTGCAGGTATCAGCGCAGCCGTAGTAGATACAAATTCTGCCTGTGTCAGCGTCAACAAGGTTAGCGCAGGGGAATGTTACTGCGTCTGTGTCGCCGATAAGCTCGTAATCCGTCTGGGGGCTGATGAGGTAGGAAGCGCCTCTCTTGAGGACTTTCCAAGGCTCGTCCTTGTCAAGAAGTGCAGCGGAGAAGCTGTAAACATAACCGTTGCAGGAGGTCAGTACGCCGTGGTAGAAAATGAGCCAGCCGCGGTCTGTCTCGATAGGAATAGGACCTGCGCCCATTTTTGTAGCTTCCCAGCCCTTGGAGGGTCCCATAACGTGACGGTGCTCGCCCCAGTATGTGAGGTCGGGAGACTGGCTGATGAACATATCGCCGAAAGGAGTGTGTCCGCTGTCGGAGGGACGGCTCATCATAACGTACTTGTTGTTTATCTTGCGGGGGAACATAACGCCGTTTCTGTTGAAAGGCAGGTATGCGTTTTCAAGCTGTGTAAATTCCTTGAAATCATATGTGTATGCAATGCCGATAGTGGGCTTCCAGCCGTAAGCGTTGCACCATGTAACAACGTATTTGTCTTCGATCTTGCAAACGCGGGGGTCGTAGCCGTACTGCCACTGACCAACCTCGGGAATGTCGCATTTGAACTTGATCCTTTCCTCGTTGATGTCCCAGTTGATACCGTCCTTGGAGAAGCCAACGTGAAGCTCCATGTTGCGCTCTCTGTCGTCAACGCGGAAAACGCCTGCGAACTTGTAGTCGCCTGTTTCAAAGGGAACTACGGAGCTGTTGAAGATAGAGTTGGAGGGTTCTCTGTAGCCGTTAGCCTTTTTAACCATGATATGGTCGCGCTTGATAATGGGGTTAGCGTCGTAACGCCAAACTACGTCCTTGCAGCCTGCGGGCTTGTCCTGCCAAGGGATATTGGGGAGTGATACGCCGTTTAAAACTTTTACTTTCATTGATTGACCGCCTTTCAAAGCATTAAATTCTCTGAGCCGTCCGCACTTTTTAAACTTGGGACAGACCCACATTACTACTTATTATACACTATATCTTTCCAAAAATCAATAGCAATTTTTCTACTTAAAGGTATAAGTCACAAAAGTTTAACACTTATTTTGATTGAAATGGTTTACATTTGATTTGAAACGGTTTACATTTGGGGCGGTTCATAAAAAATTAATATACTGTGATATAAATAATTTGAAAACGGCTTGACAAAAAGAAGTTTTCGCTATATAATAAAATCATAAGGAAATAAGTAGGCTTGACTGACCTCATCGGTTCACGAAAGCAAACGCCCCCGCATAGTGATGTCTGCGGGGGCGTTTTTATGCTGTTGCTGCCGGAGTTTTACTTCTTGCCGCCGTTCAGCCATTTGACAGGTAACGGTATAGAAGTATTGTTACCCATGGGAGCAATTTACCATTTTGGTCAAAGTACGCCTAAAAGGGTAAAGGCTCAGCCTTTTGCAGATAATGCTATAAAGGGAATTTGCCGCAATACCTGCTCCAACGGAAACAAGAAAAGAAATAAGTAAACGTATAACGTCTCCCATCGAGTTCACCTCCTTTCCGATTACGGGAAGAAGTGGCAGCAATAAAATTATAGCATATTTTGCAGTATTTTGTCAATTAAAATATCTAAAGCCGTCAAATAGCTGACGGCTTTTTATTATAAATGCAGAGAAATATCATATGCGTTCCCCGCTAAAATTTTATCTCATAAACCTTGCCGCATTCGGTATCAAATTTTACCGCGTCACCGTTGTCGTCAGCAGAAACATTTTCTCCGCCGCAGGAAACGGAAATACCGCTTCCGACAATACAGCAGGGATTTCCGCAAAGGGAAAGAACCGCCGCGGAAACAGCCTTGCCGTTCTCCCACTCAAAGTCAACCTCGAAGCCGCCTCTTGCGATAACGCCCCGAACATAACCCTTTTCCCATTCCTTCGGGGCGGCAGGGAGGAAGTGTATCTCACCGCTGTGGCTTTGGATAATAGCCTCGGCAATTCCCGTGCCGCCGCCGAAGTTTCCGTCTATCTGGAAAGGCGGGTGCATATCGAACATATTAATGCTTGTTGAATGTGCAAGCAGCGCTGAAATGTTCTCGCCCACCTTTTCACTCTCGTGGAGACGCGCCCACATATTTATTATCCAAGCCCGCGACCAGCCCGTGTGTCCGCCGCCGTGGGTGAGACGGCGTATCAATGTAGCCTTTGCCGCCTCCGCAAGCTCGGGAGTGTGCCGCTTTGTGATAATGTCCGCAGGGTACAGAGCGAAAAGCTGTGAAATATGCCTGTGTCCCGGCTCTGCCTCGTCGTAATCCTCCGCCCATTCCATAATTTGTCCGTACTTTCCAACCTCGGGTTTGGGAAGCTTCTCCCGCAGCTCGGAAATTTTTTTGATAAATTCAGCGTCGTCCTTTGATTTCATATGCTCGTCCAATTCCGCCGAACTGTTTATAATCGCCGTGAAAAGCGTGTACAAGATCTGACTGTCCATTGCCGCCCCCTGACAAAGCGTCCCCTTTACGCCGTCCTTGGTGATGTAAGTGTTTTCGGGAGAAACCGAGGGACTTGTCACCATTCTGCCCTTGCCGTCGTCAATAAGATAATCAACAAAAAATTCCGCCGCCTCGCGCATTGTATCATATTTTTCCGCAAGGAAACCCTTGTCACCCGTGAAAAGATAATGCTCGTAAATGTGGGTGCAGAGCCACGCCATACCCATAGTCCAGAGGGTCGCGGGAAGCCACTTGTCCTGTGGCGCGGTGTCCCCCCAGATGTCCGTGTTGTGGTGGCAGACTGTTCCGCCGCAGTGGTACATTTCCCGCGCGGTAACTCTGCCGTTCTCCCTCATTCTCTCAATGTGGTCGAACAGCGGAAGCTGACATTCGGAAAGGTTCTGTATCTCCGCGCCCCAGTAGTTCATTTCCGTGTTGATGTTTATGGTGTACTTGCCGCCCCACGCGGGCCACATATCCTTGTTCCAGATGCCCTGCAAATTCAGGGGGAGACTTCCCTCACGGCTGCCTGCAATCATAAGATATCTTGAAAAATTAAAGTACATCTCCACAAGCTTATTGTCAATGCCGCCGTCCTTGATTTTCTGTAATCTTTCATCTGTCGGTATTTCCGCATAGCATATATCCTCATTTTTGCAAAGGTGTAATTCGCACCTGCTGTACAATTCTGTATAGTCCGCAATATGCCATGTCAAAAGGTTCTGCATACCCTTGCGGATTGCCGCCTTAGCCTGACTTATTGAAAGCTTTTCATAATCTCCGCTTCGGTATGATGTCTGACAAGCTATTGTAATAAATGCGGAATCCGCCCCCTCAACGCGTATACGGTTTGCGTCGGTGTACGCTTTTCCTCCATCCGAATGACAGGAAATTGCCGCCGCGTAGGGAATACCGTCCGAAACGGTGAAAAGCAGGGTGGAGCTGTCGTATGCCTCGTTTTTGTCGTAATTATCGTCCCGACCGTCAATGGCTGCGGTAAAGCTTATTTTACCCTTTTGGTCGGCTGTAAATCCGATCACCATTACATTGTCGGGATAGGAAACAAAGATCCTGCGGCAGTAACGTACCCCGTCACTCGTCCAGTAAGTTTCGCATACAGCGTTGGAAAGGTCAAGACAGCGCATATAGTCGGAATAATCCGCGGTATTGTCCTGCCAGATGTGGAAATCCCCCAAGGGCTGATAATGCCGCTGCTGGTCGTTCACGCCGTAGAAAGCGTCCTCGCAGAGCTTCTCTGCCTCGGTTGGTTTTCCCTCGCGGATAAGCTGACGCATTTTTTCAAGATTTTCATAGGCTTTGGGATTGTTCCTTTTGCGGAAGCTTCCCGACCAGATAGAGTCCTCGTTAAGCTGGATAAGCTCCCCCTCGGGAATGCCGAATATCATTCCGCCAAGCCTGCCGTTGCCCACGGGGAGAGCCTCGTCCCAGTTTCGGGCGGGCTGTTTGTACCATAAAAGCTCTGATGATTTTTTCATATATTTTATCTCCTGTTGATTTTACTTTAGAAAATTATAACATATTTTTTTGAGGAATTCAATATATAAATTTATATTTAGCGGTGTAATTTGTTTTGTCTGTGCAGTTTGTTTTTGAATTTTGGAAGCAGTAGTTGGAAATGTTGGTTTGTCTTTGAATTTTGGAAGCAAGGTTAGGAATTTGTTCGTCGTTCACAAATTCGGGGGTCAGACACCACAAAGAGGGAGGGGGACAAATAAACCCAACAAAAATCGGCATTCCCCCTCCCTCTTTGAGGTTTCTGCCCCCGTACCCCCTAC
>JAAVHM010000082.1 GCA_014799675.1 Ruminococcus sp.
TGATAAAATCCTCCGTCACAGCCGCGCCGCTTTCGCTTTCCTTTTCCTTTTCAAGACGCTGCTGCTCTCTTTCGTCAGCAAGCTGTTTTTCGTTCTCCCGGAGCTGACGCTCGTCGGGCTTGTGCAAAGCGTCGTAGCTTTCAAGGAATTCGATAGCGTCCCGTTCGTCCAAAGGCTTGCTCATAAGGAAGCCCTGGATATAGTCGCACTTCATTTCCGCAAGGAAATTATACTGACCGACAGTCTCGATACCCTCCGCTACGGTCTGTATTCCCAAGCCGTGAACAAGGTCGATTATCGAGTCGGTGATAGCATAATCACGCTGGTCGTTGTTTATCTCGTCGATAAAGGACTTGTCTATCTTCAGGCACTTGATAGGGAAATTTTTAAGGTAATTGAGTGAGGAATAACCCGTGCCGAAATCGTCCAAGGCAAGAGAAATGCCAAGCTCGTTTATCTCGTTTATAATGCTGCTGTTTGAGTCGGTAAAGTCGATAAGAGTGCTTTCNGTAATTTCAAGCTGGATATTTTTCGGGTTGACCATTGTNATGTCAATGACCTGCTTGATATGCTCGATATAATCGTCCCTTTTAAGCTGNACGGGAGACACGTTTATNGACATTATAATATTCGGGTCTATGGTCTCGTTTATCTGCTTGAGNGTGCGGCAGGCGCTTTCAAATATCCATGTTCCGATCTTGACGATATCGCCGCTTTCCTCCGCAACGTTGATAAAGTCCGCNGGGGGAACAACTCCGAACTCGGGGCTTATCCACCTCAGCAGNACCTCAAAGCCGTGGATATCTCTCGTTTCCGCNGAGACGATAGGCTGGTAGTGGAGGAACAGCTCGCCGTTCTGCAAAGCGTCNGCGAGACTTCTTGCAATGGCGGCTTTGCTGAACGCGCTTCTGTCNCGGGTGGTATTTGTGTAAAAGGCAACTCTGTCCTTGCCGCTGTCCTTGGCTCTGTGCAGAGCAGTTTCAGCGTTTCGGAGAAGNCTTTCGGGGGTAACGTCGTCGTCGGGGAAGATAGAAACGCCTATGGAGAATTTAATGTATATCTTGTCGTTCATTATCTCNATAGGACTGTTAAAGCGGTTGTGGAGGTTCTCGATAGCCGTGTACACCTCNGAATAATCCTTGTCAAACTCCTTGATGATGATAAACTCGTCCCCGCTGAAACGGAACACGGACATATCGTTTGGNAGCTTCTCCTTGATTATAGTACCGAAGCGGCTTAATACCTCGTCGCCGTAATTGTGTCCCAGAGTCTCGTTGAGCCANCTGAAATTGTCGATGTCAACAAACATCAGNGCAAAGCGGCTCCTGCCCTCCTCGCGGGTCTGAATGATATCGTTGAGACGCTCGTACATTGCGCTTCTGTTTTTAAGTCCCGTAAGGATATCGGTGGTATTGTAGCTGTTGATAACGCTGGTCTTTGCCTGCATTATCTCGGCAATTCTGTTTACGTTCTGAGCAACCGTGCCAAGCTCGTTCTTTGCGATATTTTTTATTCTGTAGTTGTAGTTTCCCGAGGTTATCTCCTTTGTGCAGTCCCTTATCTCGTGGAGNGGGGAGCTTTCTATATGGAGAATATTTATCACGTAAATTATAAGCAGCGCGGACATACACAAAAGTATAATAAGCTGCCGTATAAAGCTGCTGTATATGCCGCCGTTTATCTCGCTGCTGTCAAAAAGCACAATAACGTTCCAGCCGCTTATGCCGTTTGATTTGCAGTAGCAGTACACCTCGTCACCGCTTTCGGAGATGTAGCTGTCCAAGCCGTTTGAATAAACATTGCCGCTGCTNAAAAGCTTTATAAACGGCGGGTCGTTAAGGTTGAACTTCTGCGCGAATTCAGCCGTATCGGGCTTATGTATGACTTCTCCGCCTGCCGCGATAATAGGGTATGTACCCTTGTTGAAGCTGTACTGGGAAAGAATGTCAAACACGCTGTCCGCCGTTACCTCGATGCCGCAGAACGCGAAAACGCTGCCGTTCTTGCTGACGGGGACNATGACCGATACTACGTCCGTACCGAAAATTCCCTGCTCGGAATATGTACAGATATATCTGTCTATCTCCATTCCNGAAAGGTATCTGCCGTACCAGTACTCGTCGTTCAGACCGTATTCGTCGGAAGACAGCACCTCGCCGCTGCCGCTTACAAGCATACCGTTCTGCTCGGATATTATCCATGACGACACAATAGTATCGCTGCCGCATATGAGGGAAAGGTTCCTTGTCATTTCGTTAAAGCCCCTTATACCCTTTATATCGTCCTTGTCAGAGGAAACGTTCATTCCCGCAACAAAATCGCCGAGACCCTCGTTTTCGGCAACAATATCGAGCCGCCCCGAAATATACCGCAGGTGGTCGTCCAGCATATCGGAAATAAGCGCTCCGCCGCTTTGGGCGGTATCTATGAAATTGCTTTCCGCATTTATCCTTGTAATTGCGTATGATATTATCTCAAAGCATACCAGCAGGACTATCAAAGCCGCCGAAATATAAACGGCAAGACGTTTTGAAAAGCTTGTGCGGATAGCTGACGGATTTTTCTTCGGCATATAGTTGATCTCCTTTTCAGAGGTAAAAATGCAATGATTTATACTGCGATTTAATTATAACATATTATAAACAATTTTAAAACACATTTTTTTAATTTATTATTTTTTCGGCACAATAAACAAAATTTCCGCAAATTATTAGGGCAAATCAATTAATAATTAACAATTGATAATTATTAATGAAAGCAAACCTTTTGCTTGCAGATCGCTTGCGGAAAATTTAAAAATCATCGGCGAAGCCGGCTTCTTAATTATTAATTATTATTTATTAATTTATCATTTGACAAAAGCCAAATAAAGGATTATACTTATATTAAAATATCCTGTGAAAAGCAAGGGGAGATATGATATGATAAGAAATCTTAACGGAAAATGGATAATGCGGCGGGCTGACAACCTGAACGAGTATTTTGAGACCGAAATACCCGCGTCCGTGTACGATACCCTTATAAAGGTGGGACGTATCCCCGACCCGTACTTCGGAGAAAATCAGTATGAGGCATTCGAGGTCTCCAAGTCTGACTATATTTTCGAGCACGTTTTTGCGGCGGACGATTACATTATGAGCTGTGAGAAAATTTACCTGCGGTTCAAGGGCATAGATACCGTTGCCGAAGTGCTTTTCAACGGAGAGCATATTGGCAGGACGGAGAATATGCACCGCACCTATGAGTTTGACATTACGGGCAAGATCAAGAACGGCGGCAATACCGTTTCGCTGTACATTTTCTCCCCCGTGGAATACATACGCCGTATGCAGGAAAAGGAGAAGCTGTGGGGCGTGAACTCCACCACCGAGGGCTTCCCCCATATCAGAAAGGCGCATTATATGTTCGGCTGGGACTGGGGTCCCTCTCTCCCCGACATGGGAATATGGCGGGAAGCCGAGCTTATTGGCGTCAAGGGCGGCAGGATAGAGAGCGTATACGTCCGCCAGCAGCACAGCAGGGACAGCGTTGCTCTTACATTTGACACAAAGCTTTCGGACGTCTCTTCAAAAAATCTTAGAATGGAGATCTCGCTCAAATCCCCCGACGGCGCGGAATTTCTCATCTCCGACAACTGCGAAGCTTTGAAGAACGGCAGCGTTAAGGACGGTTCTGTCAGGATCGAGCCTGTCTGCAATATAAACCGTCCCCTTTTGTGGCAGGTAAGGGGTTACGGCAAGCAGAACCTTTACACGGCTAAAGCCGTGCTTTTCGACGGAGAAGAGCCTGTTGACGTTCAGGAATTCAACATCGGTCTGCGTACTGTTGAGGTTTGCAGAAATAAAGACAAGGACGGGGACGGAGAGGAATTCTGCTTTGCTGTGAACGGCACGAAAATTTTCGCAATGGGGGCAAACTATATCCCCGAGGATCAGATACTTGCAAGACGTTCCCCCGAACGCACAGCGGAGCTTTTAAAAAGCTGCGTGAACGCAAACTACAACATGATAAGAGTCTGGGGCGGCGGCTTCTATCCCGACGATTATTTTTACGATACCTGCGACAAGCTTGGTATTCTGGTTTGGCAGGACTTTGCTTTCGCCTGCGCCGTATACAACGCGGACACGGATTTCTGCAACAACGTCAAGCAGGAGCTTACCGACAACATCAAGAGAATTCGCAATCACGCTTCTCTCGGAATGTGGTGCGGAAACAACGAGATAGAGTCCGCAATACTGGGCTGGGGCATACCCGTTACAGACGGTCAGAAGCAAGGCTACATACGCCTGTTTGAAAAGCTTATCCCCAGCGTTGTAAAGCATTACGACCCACAGACGTTCTACTGGGCTTCCTCGCCCTCGTCGGGAGGAAACTTTGACGACCCAAGCGCGGAAAACAAGGGCGACTCCCACTACTGGGACGTTTGGCACAACTTAAAGCCCTTTAACGATTTCCGCAAATACAAATTCAGGTTCTGCTCCGAGTACGGCTTTGAGTCCGTACCCGAAATGAAAACGGTAATGAGCTTTGCTTCCAAGGACGACCTTAACCTTATGTCCCCCGTTATGGAGGCTCACCAGAAATGCGAGGCAGGCACGGAAAAGCTTATGTACTATCTTGCACAGATGACGCATTACCCCTACAGCTTTGAGGACTTGTCCTATGCCACACAGCTTGTTCAGGCGGACGCTGTAAGGAACTGCGTTGAACACCTGCGGAGAAACAGGGGACGCTGCATGGGTTCTCTCTACTGGCAGGTGAACGACAGCAACCCTGTTATATCATGGTCGTCCATAGATTATTTCGGCAGGTGGAAGGCTCTGCACTACTATGCGAAAAAATTCTACGCGCCCGTGCTTTGCTCCATAGACGACAGCGACAAGTCAAGGCTTGTTGTAAATATTTCAAACGAGACCCCAAACGATTTTGTCGGAAAATTACACTGGAGAGTCCGCAGGAACGACTGCACAGTAATATCCGAGGGTGCGGAAAACATCATGGTAAATGCGCTTTCCGCAAGGGACGTTCTGACCCTTACCCCACAGCACACAAAGCTTGACGAGAGTATGTTCAGAGACCATTATATAGAGTACACTCTCATTGAGAACAAAGCCGTAATTTCAGACAGTACTTGCCTGCTCTGTCTGCCGAAACAGTTCAGATTTTTGAAGCCCGAAATAAGCGCGACAATTGACAAGATAGGCAGCGTGTACAGGCTTTCCATAACAAGCAAAAATTTTGCCAAGGGCGTGCGGCTTGACTTTGAGGAATTCGACTGCGTATTCGGCGACAACTGGTTCGACCTCCACGGTCAGCCCTACAACATGGTACTGAACAAATCCGCTATATCAGAGGATTTCAGCGAGCTTGACCTTGAGAAGATGCTCAAAATAAAGAGTTACTATGATATAATAAAAAGCAATTAGGAGTTTACTATGGATCTGAAACAGGAATTTATTGATATTTACAAAGCAAACATAACGAGGGAGGGCTCGGACAAATTACTGGAATACCTGCTCTCCCCCCAGAGCGATTTTTTCACNGCCCCTGCAAGCACCCGCTTTCACGGCTCTTACGAGGGAGGACTTTTAGAGCATAGTCTGAACGTGTACAAATGCTTAAANGACTATCTTGAAAGAAGCCGCGCGAAAGAGGTTTACAAAATGAACTACTCGGAGGAAAGCGTTGCCATATCCGCGCTTCTCCACGACATATGCAAGGTGAATTTNTACAAGGTNGACTACCGCAACTCCAAAAACGAGCAGGGCGTTTGGGAGAAAGTCCCCTACTANACCATTGACGACAAGCTCCCCTACGGACACGGCGAAAAATCGGTTTACATAATAACNGGCTTTATGCGGCTTTCCCGNGAGGAGGCTTTNGCCATAAGATATCACATGGGATTTTCCGCAAACGACGCGGACAAAAACGCTGTGGGCAAGGCGTTTGAGATGTTCCCCCTTGCCTTTGCTTTAAGCGTGGCGGACATGGAGGCAAGCTACTTCTTGGAGGGCAAGGCTGAGCCTTGACCCTTGTTCTACCCCCATAGTAAAATACCAAAGACCTTATAATGTCAAGACCCCTATCAAGGGGGCGGGTAANTAAAAACAAAAGAGTACGTTAAATTCGGCGTACTCTTTTTGTTTTAATACTAATCACCAATTAAAAAGCGGCTCGGAGAGTGCCTCCGAACCGCNGTTTTTCTGCGTTGTCATAATGTTTTAATATCTGTCAAAAACTTTTTTATTTTTTCTAAANATGAAACAAATTTGGATTTNCNGTCGGTTTTGTAATTTTCAGGTTTGGACGTTTTCTCTTTTTCGGAATTTACCTCATCGATAAATCCGACGATACGGTCATGGTCAGTATCTGTTTTTCCCCACCATTCATAATCGGAATTTGCCATTCGTTTCAATACTGCCGGTTTGAAAACCTTTTGAATTCGGAAATTTTCAACGTACTTTCTCGGAATAACGACCTCAATATAATTACGTCTGTTTCTTGGAATGCCTATGACCATTATCCGTTCGTTACCCGGACCGGGGTATACTAAATTTACAAAAACCTTTGTACCCGACGAAAAATGCTTTGTACCGTATTTTATTTCATGGGCTTCTCCGAATTCGTGAGCGCCTGCTATATTGCCGACAAGACACCAGCGCCATTCCTGTTCGTCGCCGGTCTTATCTTTGTTTATTANGTTTTCGCTCATATAAACACCTGCTTACCTTGTAAAAAATCTCTGTGAAACNGTGTAATTCTCATTCGGCGGAAATAATTCATACTTTTCTTGCTTTAATGACAAAAGTTGTGGGCANCATCAATGCCTTTCTGCCGAAATCATTATCTGACGCCATTGCTTGTTCTCTATCGGTTTCTTCATAGAGTTTTTNNNTGNNANNTCTGTTATCGGCTAAAGCATTAACATATGTACTCAACATTCGGTTTGAAAGCATAATTTCTTTGTCGCTCATATTAGCACGGTACCATTCTTCGTTAAAATAAGAATTACTGAANATAAGCTTGCCGTTTTCAATGGACACGCATTTGTGAATAGGGTGCGACCAACTAAAAATAAACACACCGTCTTTTTTCAAATAGAAATAAATATGCTTAAAAGTTTCGTTCAAATTAGTTGTCCAGCCAATTCCGTAAACCGAATATACTAAATCAAAATAATCGGTTGGAATTTCACATTCGTCCTCCATAGGTGAGCAGACAAGCTTTGCGTTGATCCCTTGTGCTTNAAGAAAGTTTTTTGNATGTTCAATCTGATTTGCAGATATATCCAATCCCCACAAATCAACAGCACCCAATCCGGCAACATATTTCAATGAATGTCCGTTGCCGCAGCCAATTTCAAGAACTCTTTTATCAGACAAATTTCCAAGCAAATTCAGTTTGTCTTCTGACGTGGAAAAGCCGCCCCAACTTGGCAAAGAGGTTGCGCCCAAAAATTCGTTGCCTATTGTACTCCAAAACTCATTATTTGTTTTATGCACGTCGTAAATATTCATCGCAACATTGTCTGCACAACCCAAAACCTTGCCGCCAACAATATTCTTTTTCATTTTTTCTGCTTCTTTTATAAGTGTCATCATATTTTCCTCCGCTTTCTTTTTGTAATCAGCGTTGGTCAGTTTTTCACCGGAAAATAATTCGTTAAGATCAACTTTTAGAATTGTACAAATCGGCTGCATAAATGACAATTCAGGCATTCCCTTGCCGCATTCCCATTTACTTATAGTTTTATCGCTAATGCCGAGAATATCAGCAAATTCACGCTGAGTTAAATTCTGCTNCTTTCGCATTTCAGCAATAAATCTGCCGATTTTAACCTGATCCATACCGACACCGCCTTTCATTGATATTATATAATAAACACTTACAAAATCACACCCACGAATCGTAGAGTTCAGATAAAATATTCATTAGAAAAATAAAAAGCATTTCATTTAACATTCAAAATCAATCTGCATAGGTTTCTTTACATTGGGCAATAAATATTTCGTTGCATATAAGGATATATTACCAATATTACTCAAAGCAAAAACTGACGTATTTNTNCCNGGCTTAAAATGCTGAATTTTGGCAGATGATAATTGCAGGTTGGCTTCTCTGCTATGCTTGTATCTCTTATCGTGTAAAAAACCTCTGGGAAACGCTATATGACTCATTCGGCGCAATTTCAGCATAGCCGCTTTCCTCACGGGNAATATCCATATTAGGCGCGTTCACCTGNGCGGTCATAGGCTCGGGACAGAAATAATTCTTGAAGCCCTTGTCGTTCCAGACTATCCAGAATTTGTACTTGTCCTCAACCTCATAGCAAAGCTTCTTTCCNCTTGCNGTGTCNGTCATAACACAGCCGNGGAAATCCTCGCCGTCCAGCTNNACCGTNCCGCCGAAGTACATATCGTTGCAGATATTTTTAAGTACNGGGACTTTGCCGTTTATATATTCCTTGTCGTACTTGTTAAGCTCCGACACCGTNCCGTCNGGNAGCCACCTGCGCTTGTTGAAATTTATTTTCTTTTCNGCGGGNACATACAGACGGATATTTTCCTGCTTTCCTCCGTCCACAAAGGGAGCGTTTATAGTAGTGTGGGTTGCTATGGAAATCGGCATCATTTTGTCGGAATTNTTCGTCANAGAAATAGTGTGCTTCATGCCGTTTTCGGAAAGCTCGANNNTAATTTCCGCNGTAAATTTTATTGGGAAACAGGTGAAGAAAAAGTCGTTCTCGTCATAGACATATTCCGTTGTAACATAAGCCTTTCCGTCCTCTGCGGCAAGAGCCTTTATCTTGTGGGCGCGCTTCTGCAAAAAGCCGTGGAGGTGATTGCCGAACTTGCCCTCGTTCACGGGGAGATGATACTCGCCGTCGGAGGTTTTCAGCAAGCCGCCGTCCAGACGGTTAGGCAGGTACAGTGTGGGAAGTCCCCACACCTCGGTGGAGTTCATAATTTCCGCAATGCTCACGTCATCGCTGTAGCGGAAAACCTCAATACCCAGTTCGTTGTTCCGCAGTCTCAGAACGTTGCTTCCTATCCGGGGAGCGACTACCGCATAATAGCCTCCCGCGGCAAGCTCCACCGCTTCAATTCCCTTGTGGTCTGCTTTTCTTGCGTAAAATTCATTTGCCATTTTAACTTCTCCTTTATAATTAAATTTTTATTTTTACATTATTTTATCGGTACACATTTTTCTTTCCGTCTATAAAATCCGCCAAAATATCCCTGTGCTGGTCGATAAAAAGCTCGGGAGCTTTTTCGGGCGGGAAATACTGCAAATCAACAGTCTCGCTGTTCTGCTTTGTTTCCTCGCCGCCCTCGGCGTGAGCAAGAAACATTGTCAGAATTGTCTGCACCTTGTCTCCGTTTGGATATTCATTGAAATATTTTGAATACACCCCGAAAAACGAGTCCACCTTAATTCTCAATCCCGATTCCTCAAAGGCTTCACGGACGGCGGCTTCTTCAAGGGATTCTCCCAGTTCCACCACGCCGCCGAGGAAACCCCACTCGCCGCAGTCACGCCGCTTTTGCAGGAGAATTTCCCCCGCTTCGTTCAGGACGATACACCCCGCATAATTAAGTATTATCTCGGAATGTCCAACCTTTTCCCTGATGTATTTTACATAATCCATAGGCGTACTCCTTTACATTTTTTCATTCAGCACCAGTTACCGTTTTCGGGCATTGAGCTACAGTGTATCCATTCAATATCTAAAGTCATTCCGCCCGAAACCATGAATTCCTTTATACCTTTCCATGCAATTTCGGTAGGAAAAAACAGTCCCACCGAGGCATACCATTCATCATCAATTTCAATTACTTCCTCTAATTTTGTTTTATCGTAAACTGCCAGATGTGTATTGTTTGCAATAAATTCTCCTTTAGCGGAAAGCTTTTTATAGTAAATATCATGCGTCAGACATATTCCATAATCTTTATGCACCCCAATAGTAAGAGAGCTGATATTTACATCATCTTCCCAAAAGGATAATATCATACCGTCGTCTTCCCGCGAAAAACTTTCAAAGTTTTTTATAATTTTATCATATATCATATTTGGGTCTGTGATCTCGGCTGAATCGCTGCCCCAAAAAGTGCAAGTGCAATCAATCATCACCTTTTTCATAAAAGCCATTCCTTTCAACTGTCATATTTGCGTACCCGCAATTCAATTCCCAGCGACATAGCAAGAGCCTTGCACCTGCTTATATCCTCCATGGGAATAACGTCCACCACCGTAAACATGACCTTGGGGACGTACTTTTTGCAGTCCGCCGCAAAGGATATCATAGCGTCGAAAGCGTCCTCCCACTTGGGACGTGTAACCTCGTTGTATTTTTCTGCCGAACATTGGTTAAGGGACACCGAAACAATATCCACCGCGTCCTCCAGAACTTTCGCCGTAGGCTCGCCCCAGATCTTGTCCCCCAGACCGTTGGTGTTGAGACGGACGGGAATTTTAAAATTGTCCTTGATGTAGCGTCCGATATAGCCCACGTCCTCGGCACGCTCCATAGGCTCGCCGTAGCCGCAGAAAACAACTTCCTTGAACTGTGACAGGTCGTACTTTTCAAGCTCGTCAAGAACCTCGTCTACCGTAGGCTCGCGGTCAAGCCAAAGGCTGTCCGAACCGTATGCGCCCTCGCCGTTCTGTCGAATACAGAACGTGCAGTTACAGGGACACTTATTGGTCAGATTGATGTAGAGTTTATCGCCCACCGTGTAAAGAATTGTCATCATAAAAATCACCCTTTGAAAGTAAGAATTTAAGCGGTAAGAAATCAAAATTATTTTGCATTTCTTATCATTGTGTTTTACTTGGGAAATGCAAATATTTTTCAATTTCTTTATTTATTGATTTTGTACACTCGCTCATCATTTCAATTGCTCTTGTATAAACGGTGTAATCGTCCCAAAGATATTCAAGCAAGGTTACCTGCAAAAGATTTTTTACTTCATCGTCCCCGTATTCAGCCAACTGTTCGTAAAAATCAAAAATTTTTGCAGCCAATGGATTTTCTGAATAATCTGGACTTTTCAGTATTTTGACAAGCAATGGATTGAAGAAATAGCCAAATAAACAATGCGGCAGATCTGCGTTTTCCAAAGCAATATCTTTTATATTTTTTTCAAATTCGCCGAATACCGAACACAAATAATTGGGGGTAAGGTCGCTGTAATTTATTTTTTTCATTGCCGCAATCTTTTTAATAAATTTTCACCTATCCTAAGACGGTATCAAAGCATTGAACATACCGCCGAATGTATTTTTTCAAAAACGCCTTTGTGGTTTTCCGAAATATCTTTATCAAATTTTTCTTTATCATAAAAATATTCGGCAAGAAATTTTTTGTCGCTGCCGCAGGCTTCAAGAAGTTCATTTTCCGACAGCGGAAAAATATCTTTTTTGCAGTAAATTTCAAGCCTTAGCGCAAACATAAGCGGCTTTAAAATATACGCCTTTATTTTTCCGTGAGTAAGCTTTTCTTTCGGCTCGTCAACAGAGATATAATGACGGATACTCATTATAATTTCCGCAATATATTTTTTATATGTCGCCTCGATATCGTCTTTGTTCGGTACGCCGCACAAGTCCCCGCCGTAAAGCAAAACGCTGTCAAGGGCGCGGACGGAGCGTTCCGACCATGCGTTGAATTCATCGCTTTTAAATTCCGCCAAAGACATACATTGAGAATTTATTTCAACGCTTTCGTATGATACCGAATTATTCCTTGCACAGAAGCCAACGTCCGAAAGGACGCCCGCGTTTATTTCGCTGAAAATACAGAATACATCTAAATCGGAATTTGCTCCGCCGTCTCCTCTTGCATAGCTTCCCGCAAGATAAACGGACAGCAGATTTCCGCCCTGTTTTTCTTTCAGCGTATCAATAAACTCACCGAGGATTTTTTCATAGTCAAAGCCCGAATTCTTTTCAGGTATTTCGGTTCTCATAATTGTTCTCCCGAATTTTCGTCAATATAATTCGTGATCATTTTCCCGCAAAGCCAGCCCAGCGTTAAAGCGAGAGCATGGAGAAAAACGTTGAAGTCCTCCTTTTTGCCTGCACCTTTGACAACCGCGCTGATCGCCACGGTAATGCCGAAATATATCAGCAGGTCTCTGATTTTTACGGTCGCGTTTTCATTGATTTTGTTCATAATAATTTTCCTTTCGCTGTTTATTTTTATATAAATTTTATTTTATAAGCTTGTCAATTTCGTCCTCGTTCGGCGGCTCGAAAATCGAATTAAATTTTTCCGCAAGGTTTTCGTCAACATAATAAGCGTTTGTTTCCCCGCGGAAGCTGCGGAATTTCTTTTCTCCAAACGCTGCCGCCAGACCTCGCCGCTGACGTCGATATAATGCAGCTCGCAGGGTATCTCACGCCGCCTGTAAAATTCCTTTGCAAAGTCCCGTTTTTCCTTTTGCCAGAAGCCCCAGTCAAGGATAACGTCCCTGCCGATTTTGATAATTTCAAGAGATTTTTCAAAAAGATATTTCTGCAAATTATCACAGTATTCGTCGTGCTTGTCGCCTGCGTGCTGACCGAAAACCGCAAGCATTATTTCGTCAACGGAAAGCATGACGGCGTTATTTTCTATGCGAATTTTTTCGGCATAGGTACTTTTCCCGCAGCAGATTTTTCCGCATATTAAAATTACTTTTGGCATAAAATCCTCCTATGTTATTTTAATTATCAACACCGTATAAAATGCAAAAATCTTCATGCGTTACGGCAATAAACCATGCAAATGACTTGTCAAAAATTTCTGCGTCAATATCCTCCCACGGTTCAAGATTTTTAATAAAATCAACCGTTTCGGAAAACACCGTACTGTAAAGCTTATTATCGCGTTCGCTGTAAAAATACACCTCTGTATTTCGGTCAACAGAAATTTTTTCAAATTCTTCCGTAGGTATCGTTTCGCCGCGGCAAGACAAATTGCACCATAAAAGACGGCTTATTTTCTGATTGCTTGGATCGTAATCAGAGCAGACAAAGCTTCTTTTAAATTCTTCAATTAATTTATTTTTCTCACCGCCGTTTATTTCAGCAAACAATTTTCCTGCCTCTTTTCGTTGTGTTTTACTTGTGATATTTCCCGCCGTTCAAAATTTGGAACGCACGGTAGACTTGCTCCAACACCATGACCCTTGCAAGCTGGTGGGGGAACGTCATTTCCGACATGGAAAGCCGCAGGTCGGACAGCTTTTTCACGTCCTCCGAAATGCCGTGGGAACTGCCTATAACAATGTTCAAGGTGCTTTTTCCCTCAACGGAAATACTGCCTATTTTCTCCGCAAGCTTTTCCGAGGAAAGCTGTTCCCCCTCTATACACATTGTAATATTATAACAGTCTTTTCCGTTTAGTAGTGATGATATAGACTTTCCCTCGTTTGCAAGAGCCGCGCATATTTCCTTTTCCGATGGGCTTTCGGGAAGCTTGCTTTCGGAAAGTTCCGTTATAGTCAGCTTGCAGAAAGCGCCAAGACGCTTCGCATATTCGGCGCAGGCTTCCCGCAGGTAACTTTCTTTAAGCTTTCCGACAACTATAAGATTAACATTCATTTTAACAACCCCTAAAACAAAAACAGCTGAAACGACGAATTAAGCCGTTTCAGCTATAAATTAAGGTGGCTCCCCAAGTTGGACTCGAACCAACGACCCTGCGGTTAACAGCCGCATGCTCTACCGACTGAGCTATT
>JAAVHM010000083.1 GCA_014799675.1 Ruminococcus sp.
GAAAAACGCTCTTGCCGTTGCTAAAAAAGCGTCGGAGCATTTTATAGGCGACAAGGCGGGGGAGTACCGCTACGATAATAATGTTTATATTTATGAAAATACTACCGAGGGTACATTTGAATATACACGTTATGTAAACGGTCTGCCTGCGGTTTTTGATTATATGAATGTAAGTGTGGACTCAAGGGGAGAGGTTCTGGGCTTTAACTACGGATATCATGAGATAGAATTCCCCGAAGCGAACCTTGTTTCCGAAGAGGAAGCATACAAAAAGCTTTTCGAGCATATGAAGCCCGATCTTTACTATACGGGCTTTACCGATTTGCAGCTTGCTTCCCATATATATCTTACTTATGAGTTTGAATCTAACTATCTTATCAATGCGGTAACAGGCGAACGTATCACAAATTACGGCGAAATTTATTATACTGCCGAAAATAAAGCCGAGCCGCAGAAAGAGATCAGGCTGTACACCGACATAAAGGGTCACAAGTACGAAAAGGAGATAACCACGCTGTTTGAGTACGGTGTGCGTATCACTGACAGCGAGAAGCTCGACCCGGACGGAGCAATAACCATAGGCGAATTTGTAAAGCTTTGCAGTAAGGCTCACGGCAGAAATATCGGCGGACTTTATCCCGACGAACGCAAATATAACGAAGAGACGGGCAGATACGAATATTTTGAAAACCCCATGCTGAAGCAGAAGCTTACTCTTGGTGAGCTGGCTCGTATCTATGTATATGCTTATGAAAATGACTGCTTTACTGCGGCGGGTATCAAGGGCATTTACGCGCCGCCTTACAAGAACGTTTCGCAGAACGACCCATACTGCGGATATATTGCAATCGCAAAGGCGAAAGGACTTATCGCGGAGGGTGAGGAGTTCGGTTATAACAAGACTATTTCCAAAGGAAAATGTCTGAAATTATTCTATGACTACATTGCCGCCGACAAGGAAAAGGAGATCTATCAAATCGTGGCTGTTTGATGTTCCGTAAGATTTGGCAGGTTTGTCTAAATAAACCAAAAAAAGCTGTACAGATTTTGTACAGCTTTTTTATTGACAATAGAGGTTTGTTGTGATAAACTAATTACAGTAAAGGTTTATTGCAGCAAACCTTAATCTGTTGGAAAACACAATAAATTTATAAGAGAACAGAGAGATAAGAGCGTGAAACACAAATGCGGGACGGGAAACACGTCCCCTACAAATTCTTGCCTCTGAAAGGAGAAATTACAATGGAAGAATTCAAGCTTTTTGACGCGGAATACAGATTTTTGTCTATAATTTGGGACGCAGAGCCTATAAACTCTACCGAGCTTTCGCGGCTTTGTCTGGACAAGCTGGGCTGGAAAAAGTCCACCACCTTTAATATGATACGGAAGCTTTCCGAAAGGGGCTTTGTGAAGAACGAGAACGCAACCGTTACCGCATTGGTGAAGCGTGAGCAGGTGGCGAAATACGAGAGCGAAAGCGTTGTTGAGAAAAATTTTGGCGGCTCGCTCCCCGCGTTTATTGCCGCGTTTCTGGACGGCAGGAAAATTACCGCCGAGGAAGCGGAGGCTGTGAGAAAGATGATTGATGAAGCAGAGAAGTCCGACCTTGCAAAGGAGGAGTGAACATGACAGGCTTTGTAAAACTAATTCTGGAGGCAAGCTTTACTGCGGGACTTGCGGCGTTGGCGGTAATGCTTATCCGCCTTGCGATGAAAAAAGCCCCCAANCGGTGGGCATACGCGCTGTGGGCTGTGGTNTTTTTCCGCTGTCTGTGTCCTTTTACGGCGGAAAGCGCNGTAAGNCTTTTTAACGTGATACCCGAACGCGCTCCCGAGGTTTTGGAAACGGCGGAAACTTCGGCGATAGTTTCGGAAATAAACAACCGTCCCGCCGTTATGGAGCAGGTGGAAACAGACCTGCAAAGCTACGGTTATACGCCGTACCCCGTTCCCGTTTCGATTGAGCCTGTTAAGGAANCTCCCGNGNCTGNNAAAAAGCCTGTGAACAAAAGTTTTATCTTTTTTGCGGTATGGGCGGCAGGGGCTTTGGCAATGGCATTGTACGGCGTGATTTCCTACATACTGCTTATGCGGAAGCTNAGGACTGCCGTAAAGACCGAGGACGGTGTTTATGNGTCCGACCTTATTTCCACGGCGTTCTCGGCAGGNTTTTTCCCNCCGAAAATATACGTCCCCTGCGGACTTTTCGAGGAGGAAANAAAGCTTATAATTGCCCACGAGAGGGTTCATATCAGACGGCTNGANTATATCGTGAAGCCTGTCGCTTTCATTGCGCTGACNGTGCATTGGTTCAACCCGCTTATATGGCTTGCCTTTGCCCTTATGACAAGAGATATGGAGCTTTCCTGCGATGAAGCCGTGCTGAAAATTTTNGGCGCGGGGGANAAGAAAGCNTACTCCGAAGCCCTGCTGCGTGTTTCCATGAAGCGNAGCGGACTGGTTGACAATTATAAATTCATGCCCCTTGCCTTTGCGGAAACGGGTATCAAGGGCAGAGTTAAAAACGTCCTGAAATACAAAAAGCCAACGGTGGTAGTGACCGTTCTTGCGGCGGCGGTGGTAATTGCGGCTTGCGCGGCTCTGGGTACAAACGCCAAGAGNAAGACGGAGGACATGGACGAAATTTCAGGCTACACGCANATNCNNAACGGAGAAACAGCCGTACTGCTTGCAGGCGGCGAGGAAATATCCTTTGAGCTGGGCGCGCCAAACGTTTTTGATATTATTCTGGATTCGGGCAAAAACGTTTCCGTCCCAGCAAACCATGCTGATACCGACAGCGACGGCAAAAAGGTGCTGAAAATATACGACATTCTTTACGGCGAAGAAATAGTTGACGGCGAGGTCGGAACGTTATCAATGAGCGCAGGCAACAGAGNTTACGAGATGTGGTATGTTGGTATCAAGCAGGCAAAAATTGACAAGGTGTTTTTTGAAACAATTGATGATTTGCCATATATTAACATTGAAATGACAATAACCCCCGAAAACGAAGAAGAAGCCAAAAAGCTGAAAAGCGTTATCGAGCTTGACAGCCGCAACCGTCAGGAGATAACCTGCTCTTACGAGGAAAGCGGTGAAGACCTGATATGTAAATTCAGTATGTACACATATGATGTCATCGGTTGTGAAAGACGTTTTGCCATAGCTCTTGACGGCTTTGACGGCGTGCCTGTGTACATAAANTCCGACATTANCAAAGCTGCGGAAAAGATGTACGTGCCTCTTGCCGAGGGAACGACAAGCTATACTCTTGCGTATACGGTCAATCAAGTGTATGTAGGCGGCGAAAAGGTCAGCATTTCCCACAAGCCCGATGAGCATTTGGATATTTACAGCTCTGACGAGCGTATATACGGCATACAATACGACCCAAGCTACAACGGAAGCGACAGCGCGCAGACCGTTTGGCTTGGTATGCAGGCGAAAAACCATGAGCTTGACAGACAGCTCTGTATGGATCTTGCCAATAAAAAAATCACAGACTTTGCTATCGAGGATTTTCAAGTCACGCCCTCGCAGTTTACCGCGNTAATGAGGATAACCTTTGCGGAGGGAGAGGAANTTTCCATAAGTGATTTGGACGACCCCATAAGAATGGTAAAGGGAGATAANGAAAACGAGTATCTGCTCTATATGACCGCAGATTACGACAGAGAAAACGTTGACAGNTACGCTCTCGACCTGTACGGCTTTGAAGATGTTACCGCAAAGATAAACNCNAAGTTCAACGTTNCCGAGGAGGAAACCGCCGAATATACCCGTGTNTCGGGCGGCTGGGCGGAATTTACCCTTGAAACGGGGGAGACGGGCTATGCCGCCTATGACGTAAATGATATNCCTGTCATTGTCAACGACTGGACTTTCAGCGTAAGGGGCAAAAAAGACCGCGGTGTGTCGATAGGCTGCTTTAAAACAATTGACGATGGCGTAAGNGCGGNGGATTACTGCGACGTTCTTGATTTCGGNGACAACTCTGTTACCGCGGTTACTGTTGAAAATATGTACACGGAAAAAAGCGGGTCGAATGTCANGCTTTACACNGAGATAAAGGTGGCTTGCCCCGAAAGCGACGGACTTATGAACAACATGGCGTTAAANGACGACGATTGTGAAATTGCNATTGCAAAGCTTATAAACGGCGAGTATTTNTTTACNGTNGTNAAAGAGTANGANNCNNCTGACNNTGTTATTGACGGTTTTGCNGTNGTTNTAAGCGGNTTNGACGANGTTCCCNTNTATGTTAATTCCGCACTTGACCCCGTGNAGATGCCCGAAATCGTAACGTATGACACATACAAGCAGATTTACGTCGGAGAAGATATGCAGCCGGTATATGTCTCAATAAATTATAACGGTAATCTTTCCGATGAGGAAAAAGCGCGTATAGATGAGGAATTTATCAGGCAGTATATGGAAGGATTAAGAAAGCAGCGGCAGGAAGAAGAGCAGAGAATACTTGCAGATAAGGCAGCAGCACAGAAAATGCTTGCCGANGAAGCGGAGGAAAAGCTTCGCTCCTCACAGCCCTTTCAGTACCCTGTTGACGGAGTTATTAATTCCGGATACGGCGACGGCAGGGGTCACAAGGGCGNAGATTTTTANGCNGAAAAGGGTACGGAGNTCTGCGCCGCCGCAGACGGTACTGTTTCTAAAACAGGCTCGGGCTGGAACGGCGGTTACGGAAATTCCATAACCATAGACCACGGCAGCGGCATAGAGACGGTTTACGCCCATTTAAGCGATATTATTGCAGAAGAGGGCGACAAGGTCGCAAAAGGAGACCTTATCGGTCATGCAGGCTCAACGGGAGATACCACTCAAAACGGAATTCATTTTGAGATAATGGTAAACGGTAAGTACGTTGACCCTGTGAAATATATTGCGCTGCAAGAGAGAGGAACTGTTTCAGCCACGTATCACGACATGGGTGGTACATTAATTCTTAACATGGACGGAACTTTTTCGGTAGAAAATTATTTTATCAGCCATATTCCGTTAGAACGTCCCGAAAAGGAGTACAAATTTGAAAACGGCATACTTTCGTTGGAATTTACCAACGGCAGCGTGATATGCTTTGAAGCTGTAGGCAACGACCTTGTGTACCGCAAGGATCTGTCAAATCATATTTATTCAATTGACATACCCTCATTTGGAAGTAATGGTAACTTAGAGCTTATAGCGGGAACTTCCCTTAACGGCGGCAGAATTGAAATGGAGCCTCTTAAGCTTAATGGAAAGTATTATTATCTTGTTTCCAACGAGACTCAACTAAGAGCAATAGGCGGAACACTTTACGGTCTGGATTTGGATTATATCCAACAGTGCGACATTGAGCTTTCTACCGACGAATGGAAAGCTATCGGAACGCGAGCAAACCCCTTTACAGGCAGCTACAACGGCAACGGCTTTGAAATAAAGGGTCTGACAATGACCGAACCCTATGCGCCCCTTATCGGTATGTTCGGTTACGCGGAAAATGCCAATATTTACAATATTACCCTGCGTGACTATGATATCGAAAAGGCGGGCAGCAAAGCAAAGACGAAATCGGTCGCGCCCATAGTTGCAATAAACGTAGGGTCGCGGGTATACGATAATAATGTTTATCCTAAGGGCGAATAAAATATAAAAAATTGCTGTTATGCAGATTTGTTTCGGTCTTGCATAACAGCAGTTTTTTTGCAAAAATAATTTGAATTTTATAACCGAAATTCTCTTGACAACAGTTGCCATATATATTATAATTTTCTTAATGTTTTAAACGAAAGGAAAATTATTATGGACGTTAAAAATACAGAAAAGCTCTTTTGCAGCGGCTGGGAATTCTCCAAAAACCCCATAGGTACGGAGTACTCCGA
>JAAVHM010000084.1 GCA_014799675.1 Ruminococcus sp.
ATGTCCTAAAGCGAGAATTCCACTCTGTTTTTCGCCTCGGTCTCTCACTTGGAAAGCAGGACAACCGTATCAATGTGCCAATTCCGCTTAAAATTCATCATTAAAATAATCGGTGTCGATACGCTTTACTTTGTATATTTCTACAGTAGATACGCCTAAATCATATTCTATCATAAGATTGCAAAGCTCATCACCGTCTACAAGTACAATTTTACTTTGCAGATTTTTATTTGCAAATTCTTTAGCTTCCTTTGAAAAATTGGCAGTAGTTATAAAAAGTCCTTTTGTTGCGCCTTGTCCTGCGAGTGCGCCTAAAAATTTCTGTATTTCGGGACGACCTACGGATTTATCTTTATTCCACTGTTTTGCCTGAACATATACAGTGTCAAATCCAAATCTGTCGGCAGTAACAATTCCGTCGATACCCTCGTCTCCCGACTTTTTTGTAACAGCTTTATCATTAAAATTTGGTGAACCGTAACCCATTTTTATAAGCAGCCGCACAACAAGACGCTCAAAATCATAAGGCGAAATTCTTGTTATTTCTGTCATCAATTCATCTGCCAAAGAAGAATTTAATTTTGAAATAGCCTTTTGAATTTGTTCGTCCGGACTTTCGTCATTTATTATATCAGAGATATTTTCAGATTTCTCCTTGCTTTTGCTTGCGTTAATGAAAGCGTTAAATTCTTCAAATTGCTGCAAATATTCAACATTAATATGTTCAGTTCCGTTTTTTATTGACTCTTTTCCTCTGCTTGTAATATTATAAACGCCTCTTTTAGGATATTCGATTAAACCTGCTTTTTTTAAATAAGTTAAAGCCCAACTCACACGATTATTCACAATAGGAACGCCGCTTGAAAGTAATTGTTTTTTTTCTTCGTCTGATATATTAAATTTTGTGCAGCAAAATTCTCTTATCTCCTTTAAAGTATGACATTCACCGTCTGAAAGATAATCCATTATTGGTGAAGCAAGTTTATTAACATTAAGCTTTATCATTTTTACAGCTCCTTTAACTTTTGTCGTTTTTTGATTGTTAATTGTGTTATTGCTATTTTTCCTTTGCCATTAAAATTGCACACTCCACGTGCCCCGTCCTCGGAAACAAATCAAACGCCCGCGCCTTTTTCAACTCATACCCGTTCTCCGCCAAATACTTAGCGTCCCGCGCGGCTGTAGCTGGATTGCAGGAAATCATCACAATGCGCTTGGGGGACATTCTCAAAAGACTGTCCAAAGTAAGCTTGTCGCAGCCCTTTCTCGGCGGGTCTATCACCGCCACGTCGGGGACGATACCCTCGTCCGCAAGCTTTTTAGAAAGCTCTCCCGCGTCCCCGCAGTAAAATTCCGCATTTTTCACGCCGTTTAATTCCGCGTTCCTTTTAGCGTTTTCAATCGCTTCGGGGACAATTTCACAGCCGATAATTTTCCCCGCCTTGTCCGAAAAAGCAAGCCCGATAGTCCCCGCGCCGCAGTAAAGGTCGAGGACGGTCTCGCTGCCCGTAAGCCCCGCGTATTTCATTCCCTGACGGTACAAACGCTCCGCCTGCGCCGTGTTCACCTGATAAAAGGACATGGGGGAGAGCGTTATTTTTTTTCCGCAAAGAATGTCGGTAATCTCACCGCCGCTGAAAAGCATGATATTTTCAGCCCCCATAATAACATTGGTGTTTTTCGGATTAATGTTCATGACAACGCTTTTCACGTCCCCGAACTTGTCCGAAAGCTTTTTTGCAATGTCCGAAAAATCACCCTGCCTGCTTTTGTTTTTCACCACAAAGCAGACCATTATCTCCCCCGAATGAAAGCCCCGCCTTATGTAAATGTGACGGAGTACGCCGTTCCCGTCCTCTTCATTGTAGGCGGGAATTTTTTTCTCGTTTGCAAGCCGCAGACACTCTTCCGTGATTTCGCCGAAAATTTTCGGCTGTAAGCGGCACTCTGTAAATGGTACGACCCTGTGGCTTCTTTTTGAGTAAAATCCGCATACCGCCTTGCCGTCCTTTTCGGCAACAGGGTACTGGGCTTTGTTGCGGTAAAAGTCCTCGTCCCCGCCGCAAATTTCCTCAAAGGGAATGTTGTCAAACCCGCCGAGGCGCAAAAAAGCGTCCCGCACAAGCTTGTCCTTAACGGCAAGCTCGGCGGAATAGCTCATATGGCGGAACGTGCAGCCGCCGCATTTTTCTGAAACGGGACAGCCGCTTTCGGTACGGTCGGGGGAGGGTGTGATTATCTCCGCAATAATGCCATAGGCAAAGCTTTTCGTCACCTTGACGATCTTGCAGGAGATCACGTCCCCCACTGCGGTAAGCGGTACGAATACCGCCATGCCCTCCGCAGTCCGTCCAACGCCGTTTCCCTCGGCGGTCATTCCCGTTATTTCAATTGTGCAGATTTCGTTTTTCTTCATAGTTTAAAGCTTTTCTCCGCACTTTGTGCAGTATGCGCTGTCCGCATTGTTTTCCGTCTCGCAGAACTTGCAGACCTTGGTTTTCTTTGCGTTTACAGCAACGTCCGCCTCGTCAAGCTTGCCCTTAAGCTCTTTCAGCTCGGCAATAACCTTTTTCATTTCGCCTGTCCTGTCGTCGCCCTGCTCGTGCATATCGTAGCAGATCTGACCCAGCTTGCAGTAAGTGTCCTTGATCTTCACACGAAGCTGACTGCGGTCAAGCTGTGTTTTGGAGTAGTCGATAGCCTCCCCGACCTTAGCCGCCGCCTTGTCGCAAACGTCCTTTGCACCCGATACCAGATTGTCAAAATTAAAGCTCATAATAATTTCCTCCTGTAAAAAATTATATTATTAGAAGCAAGAGAATAAAAACATCCCTTTGCCGATAACCGTTTTAGTCGTAAGTGCCGATTTCCGTCAATAAAATAGAATTTGGTTTAACTGAAATATATACATCAGTTGTGTAATCGCCGCCAATCTTAATACTTTCGGCATTTTTCACATAAGATAAAATAAGCTCGGCGGTTTCGTTTTCTATAGAATGAATTTCACAAAGCCATTTTATTTCATTAATCATTTCTTCTTCGGGAACAGGTTCCATTTTAAGATAGTCGTACAGCAAATAATCCCCGTAACACCAATTGCGCCCGTTTGCTAAAAGCTGTTTTCTTTCGGAAATCGGTATTTTCCAAAAATCATCTTCCCATTCCCAATCTGAGCCCATTTGACCGAATACGGCTCGGACGTAAGCGTCCTTGAAATTATGCTTGACATAATTCCGTGGGAAATCGTATAAATGCGCGTCAATGCAGAAGTCGTTACGTTTATGCCAATAAAAATGCTGTTCATTAATATCAAGCCAAACAATATTTGCCGCGATTTTTTTAAGCTTGTCGTAATTGTTTACTATTTTATTCAGTTGATTTATATACATGATTTATCAGTCCTTGAATTTATCGTAAACCACAATTTCCTCAATAGGTCTGAATTCCGAGTGGAGATGTGACGGCTCGCAGTCCTCGGCAGGATAACCCATTACAAGAAGCGCAACAGGTTCAATATTATCGGGAATTTCAAATTCACACCTTATAGCCGCAGGGTCGAAGTGCATTACCCAAGTCGTGCCTATGCCAAGCTCCTCCGCTTCAAGCATCATGTGAGTGGTAACAATGCAGGCGTCGGCAACTCCGCAGGTTTTCCCGTCGTATTTCCGAACCCAGCACTCGTCTTTATTGTAGCACACAAGCATTGCCGTGGGCGCGTCAAAATGGCATTTCGTACACTTCCTGAGCTTTTGTATGCTTTCCTCGCTGTTGATAACAAGAATACGCTGNGGCTGNTAATTGCANCCCGTNGGAGCAACCATTCCCGCCTGTAAAATNTTNTCTATCNNNTCCTGCTNCAAAGGCTTGTTAATAAATTTTCGTACCGAATAACGCTTNTCGGCAAGCTTTAAAAAATCCTCCATTTTGCACCTCTTAAATAAATAATTATAGGTTTTTCACATAGTTGATATAATTAACTATTTCCCAAACAAATCGGAATGTGTCCCCGTTCCGGTTGCNGTAAGAGTAAGCACGTCGTCATGAAATTGATANATAAGCAGCCAGTCGGGTTCAATGTGACACTCTCTGAAATCTTTCATATCACCCGTCAGCTGATGATCCTTGAAGTTGGGTGGCAGTAATTTTCCCGCCGCAAGAANATNNAGNACNTCAGTAAGCTTTGACATATCCTTTCCTCTTTTTTTNATCNNCTTTGCGTCCCTTTTCATTTTGTTTGTAAATTCGATCCTGTACAAAGCTTAATCCTCCAGCATTGCATTAACAGCGTCCTCTGCCNTATCATACGGTCCGTTAAGATTGANCCTGTTTCTGCTTTCATAAATTGCCTGCCGCATTTCCTTTGACGGAGTATTATGCTTTACTTCAAACGGCAGACCGTTGTTCTCCAAAGCAGCCGTCAGAAATATTCTNACAGCGGTGGACGTGTCAAAGCCNANNCTTGCAAAAAGTTCGTCCGCCTGTGTTTTGAGTTCGTCGGTAAGTCTTANTTGTAAATTTGCCATAACAATCACTCCTCATTGATTTGTACTTACATTATATTACGAAAATATTGATTTGTCAATATGTTATGGTCATAGTATTTATGTATTTTTATCAGATATTTTTAAAAAATTCCGAAATTCCCTCTTTTTTNGCAACCATTTTGTCATACCTNGAAATATATTCGTANGGGAATTTGTAATTGAAAAGCCTTTGAATTTTTCCNGTCTCNGTGTTCACAAGCTTTGTNGAACCGCCTGCGCCCACCGCAAGAATAGTCTGGGCTTCCTCCATTATGTAAATGTTGTAAAGACACTCGTACCCCGCCTTGGCAAAGCCCACATTTTCGAGATTTTCNGCGGTGTTTTTCTGCCGATAGAGGTAGTAGGGGATATACCCCGTATCAAGCAGACGCTTTTGCCCGAAATCAACCATTTCGCNTATNCNNNNGTCNATATTTTTTTCCTCCTCCGCAAATANATTTGAGGAACGCTTGACTGTCAGAGTGTGTATNGTAATGCTTTCGGGGTCAAGTCCGCAAAGGGTCTCGATAGTGTGTCTGAANCNCTCGGGAGTATCNGTGGGAAGTCCCGCAATGGTGTCCATGTTAATGTTGTCAAAGCCCAGCCGTCTTGCTGTTTTGAATGCGGAAACAACGTCCTCNGCGGTGTGCTTTCTGCCTATGGCTTTAAGTACGTCNTCGCACATCGTCTGCGGATTTACCGAAATTCTCGTTGCGCCGAAATCGCGGATAATTTCAAGCTTTTTTTCGGTAATNGTATCGGAACGTCCCGCTTCTACAGTATATTCACGAATTTTTGAAATGTCAAAGTTTTTTTTCAAAGAAGCCATAACAGCTTCCAATTGTTCNGCGGAAAGCGCCGTTGGAGTTCCTCCGCCGATATAAATTGTGTCCAGACGNAAATCAAGCTCACGGGCGATTTNGGCAGTNTGNGAAATTTCCTCGCAAAGCTTTTTNACATAGTCGGGGAGAAGCTTTTTTGCGCTGTTACTTTCAATAGAATGGCTNACAAAGGAACAGTAGCTGCACCTTGACGGGCAGAACGGTATGGAAANATACAGCGAATAGGAACGCTTGTCAAGGNCTTTCAGCGGCTCGGTCTGGGCAATTGCNGTCTGATATGCAAGCTCCAGCTTTTGNTCGGAAACNTAATANTCNTTTTTCAGAATATCGAAAATTTCCTCCTTGCNNTTGCCCTCNTCAAGAAGCNTGTTCACCTTTTTCACGGGACGTATTCCNGTNAGNCAGCCCCACGCAGGAGTTATCCCCGTTAGNTTCCGCATGATTTTATAAAGTNTTCTGCAAAGGTCNGCTTCGTCCTCTTTNTCGCAAAATTCACCGACCCTTTCAAGGGAAGCTTCCTCAAAATTTCCACCAAGTCTTACCCGTACCGAAAGCTTGTAGCCGTTTTCCGCCGAAGCCCTCTCAATAACGCATATGTCAACCTCAGCGGGAGGCTGCTCCTCAAAAAGAAAGTCAAAGGTCACAAGGGGCAGGAAAAGCTTCATTACCGCCTCTATTTCATATTTAAAGCTGTTGCCGATAAAACAAATAGTCATGTTAAAATTTCCTTGCTGATTTTATTTGGATAACGGTCTATCAAACCGTCAATATGCTCAAAAAGGTCTTTTTTAATTGGCGCTCCCAAGGGATTAAGTATAAAGTCGATACCCTCGCGGCGAGCCTGCTTTGCGGCGGGGACAAAATCGCTGTCGCCTGATATTAAAATAATTTGGTTGACCTGACGTTTATATGCAAGCGAAGAAATGTCAATGCCGATACGCATATCTACACCCTTTTGCTCAATGTTAAGAGTTAAGTCTGCTTTGGTGATGTCAGAGACAGACTTTTTCCCGCTTAAAAGCTTTTTCAGCGTGTCATATTTAAGGTTATACTCTATTGAAGTATCGCTGAGTCTTCCCAGTCTAAGGGCAAATTTCCTCTTTTGTTTAAGTTTTTCAAGAAATTCCGTCATCCATATGTATTCGTCGCTTTTGCCTAAATTTACGGTTTTTTGAGTTATCGGGTCTAAAATATTTTTATCTAACGGAGGGCAATCATAGTAAAAAATTCTGTAAAGATTCCGCGTCTCAAACTTGTCAGCGCGTAAAAGCTTGTGACAATGTTCTTCAAGCTCGTCTGCTCTTTCGGCGGGAGATATTTGTCCGTTAAAATATTTTGCACGCTTTCTGTAAAAAGCTCCGTCGACAAGTATTGCCGTAGTAACAGTGCGTTTCTGAACAGGTATGAATAGCTTTCTTTCCGAATTTTCCATATGTCCTCCTAATAAAAAATACCCTCGGTCTTGTAAATCCCCTTATGGTGGGGCAACTACTGCCGAGAGTATACTATCAAAGTTAATGTAACAGTTACTTAAGTAACATAGTTACAATACTTATTATACTCAACGGATCAACAAATTGCAATATAATTTAATTATTTTAAAAATTTTTATACGTTTTCACCAATTTATCTCAAAGCTTTTTATGCACATTTAATGTGTTAAAAAATATTCTAGCCTCTAGCTTCTATTCTCTACCCTCTAAAAATCAAACATATTTCCGCCAATGTAAGGGTTGTGATTTTTCTCACGGTCAAGGGTGGTCTCGTCCCCGTGCCCGGGCAGGACACGGTAATTTTCCGTAATTTCGGTAAGCTTTTTCAAGCTCTCGGACAGCACCTGATAGTTCCCGTCCACCATGTCAGTCCTGCCTATGGAGTCGCGGAAAAGCGTGTCCCCGCTGAACATAACGCCGCCCGCAATGTAGCAGACACAGCCGCTTGTGTGCCCCGGAGTGTGCATTACCCTGAATTCAAGCTCGTCCTGCTTGATAATATCGCCGTCGCTTACGGCAATTGCCTTGTCGTAATGCTTTACGGGACCGTCCAGATACGCCGCAAAAAATTCGGAAAGATTGCCGTGTGAGTCCGTCAGCTTGGGCGCGTCAAACTTGTGAATGTAAACCTCCGCGCCAGTAGCTTCTGCAATTTCCGCAAGGGTCTCGATATGGTCGCAGTGACCGTGGGTAAGCAGTATTTTTGTAAGCTTCGCCCCGCTTTTTTCCGCCTCGGCAAGAAGTACTTCAGCGCCGCCATCCTCGGGACAGTCTATCATAACAGCGTTTCCAGCCTCGGAAACAACAAGGTAACAGTTTACCGCAAACATACCAATTGGCGTAATTTTTATAATTTTCATAGAAAAAATCCTTTCTTTTCAAACAACTGTCAACTATCAACTGTACACTGTCAACTGCCGTCACCGTCCCGTTCTTTCAACGCTTATAACGTTGGGAAGCTTTTTGATTTTTGCGGTAATGGTGTTGAGCTGTGTGATACCCGCCGTGGTAATTGTTACAAAAAGACTGCTGTTGCCGTTTTTAAGCTCCTTGACGGAAATTCCCGTAACGGGTATGTGCTGTTCCGCAAGAGCCTTTGAGATTTCCGCAAGAAGCAGGATATTTTCGCTTGCAACAATATCCAGCGTGACCTTGTAAATGGGGGAAGCGTTTGCCGCCGAACCCTCTTCCCAATGGGCTTCAAGCCAGCGTTCGGGCTCGTTTCCCGACTTCACCGCGTTGACATAATTCACGCAGTCCTTTTTGTGTATGGAAATACCGTGTCCCCTCGTTACAAAGCCGATAATATCGTCCCCCGGAAGAGGTCCGCAGCACTGGGAAAGCTTAACAAGGACGTTCTCCTGACCGTCCACAATAATTCCGCCCGTGCTCTTTTTCGGGGTAAACATTTTTATAGCGTCTTCGCTGCGTTCATAGAATTTTACGTACTTGTCTTTCAAACGCTGGACCATTCGGGAAAGAATTACGCCGCCGTAGCCGATTGCCGCGTAAAAATCGTCAAGAGTGGTGCAGTTGTGCCGCTTCATATCGTCCGACAGGAAGAACGGCAAGTCCTCCTCGGGGACGCGGATAAAGTTCCGCTTGAATTCTCTTTCAAGCTCCTCCCTGCCCTTGACAATATTTTCCTCACGCCGTTCCTTTTTGAACCATGAGCGTATCTTGGACTTCGCTTCATTTGTCTTGCATATGTCAAGCCACGCCCTGTTCGGACCGTGTTCGGGGTCTTTGGAGGTGAGAATTTCAACGATTTCTCCCGTGGTGAGCTGATAGTCAAGGGAAACAAGCTTTCCGTCAACCTTTGCGCCTTTCATTTTGTTGCCGACCTCGGTGTGTATCGCATATGCAAAGTCAATTATCGTCGCGCCGCTGGGCAGGGTTATCATGTCTCCCTTTGGAGTAAACGCAAAGGTCTCCTCGGGAGCAAGGTCGCTTTTAATTGTGCGGACAATTTCCTCAACGTCGTCCGCTTCCTGCTGCGCTTCGATTATCTGCCTTATCCATGCGAGCCTGCTTTCAAGCTTGTCCTTGCCGCTTATGCCCTCCTTGTATTTCCAGTGGGCGGCAATTCCGAATTCGGCGGTGTGGTGCATATCCCATGTACGTATCTGTACCTCAAAGGGAATTCCCTCTCTGCCTATGACGGTGGTGTGCAGGGACTGGTACATATTTGATTTCGGAGTAGCAATATAGTCCTTGAAACGGTTCGGCAGCGGCTTGAACATATCATGAATGATACCCAAAGAATTATAGCACTCGGGAACTGTATCAACAATTATTCTAACGGCGTAAATGTCGTAAATTTCGTCAATGCTCTTGCCGTGCATAAAGGTTTTCTTGTAAATGCTGTATACGGACTTTACCCGTCCGTCGATCTGGGGAGCTCTTGCAAATTCCTCGCTGGTAAAGCGTTTCGCTATTTCTTCTTTTATGGACTCGATAAACGCTTCCCTCTGGTCGCTCCGTATGTTCATCATATGCTCGATTTCGCCGTATGCGTAAGGGTCGAGGTAGCGGAAAGCCAAGTCCTCAATTTCGTCCTTTATGGTACGCATACCGAGACGGTGGGCAATGGGAGCGTATATGTTCATGGTCTCCAGAGCCGTGTTCCTCTGCTTGTGAGCAGGTCGGAAGTGCAGCGTCCGCATATTGTGCAGACGGTCGCATAGCTTTATGATAATTACACGAATGTCCTGGGACATTGCAAGGAGTATCTTCCGCACGTTCTCCGCCTGCTGTTCCTCCTTTGTGAACAGGGGTATCTTGCCCAGCTTTGTAACGCCGTCAACAAGCATGGCAACGTCCTGACCGAAGCCTTTTTTTACTTCCTCAAGAGTAATATCCGTGTCCTCCACAACGTCGTGGAGCATTGCCGCGCAAATGGTGTCGGTGTCCATACCAAGCTCCAGCAGGATAAATGAGACCGCCAGCGGGTGTGTGATGTAAGGCTCTCCCGACGAACGGAACTGGTTTGCGTGAGCCTTTGCGGCAAACTCATATGCGGAAATAATTTTGCTGAGGTCGTATTGCTTTTCA
>JAAVHM010000085.1:0-4016 GCA_014799675.1 Ruminococcus sp.
GTCTCTTACGCCGTCTATCATTTCCTGAATGTTGTCGATTATTGCCTCGTAAATATCGTAGTCCGTAAGCTCTATCTGCTCGGGAAGTCCCCTGACAAGGTGTCTGCCTTTAACGCTTACCTTTCGGCTGCCGTCGGGAGAATAGACGTTAGCCGCCGCCATTTTTGCGTGTTCCGCAGTTTTCTCACCTATCAGAACTCTGTAGCGGCTGCTGACATACCTCACTATCGCCTTGTCAAGCTTGCCGCCTGCAACTTTCATGGAAAGCTTAGTAACAACGCCGTTTAAGGAAACTACCGCAATATCTGTTGTTCCGCCGCCAATGTCCACCACCATGTTGCCGTCAGGAGACGAAATATCCACTCCTGCGCCCATTATCGCAGCCACGGGTTCTTCGATAAGATAGACCTGTCTTGCTCCCGCTATTTTCGCCGCTTCTATAACCGCGCGGCTCTCAACGTCCGTTATTGAAGAGGGTATGCACATGACAATATTCGGCATAAGGAGCTGCTTGCCCGTTACCTTTTCAATAAACGCCATTATCATTCTCTCCGTCATTTTGTGGTCGGAAATAACGCCGTCACTAAGGGGACGCACTACCGTAATATACTCGGGCGTCCTGCCTATCATCTTATACGCCTCGTCGCCTATGGCAATGACTTCCCCCAATTTTTTATTGAAAGCCACCACAGACGGTTCGTTAAGCACTACCCCCTTGTTGCCTACTGAAATAAGCACGTTCGCCGTGCCGAGATCAATTCCAATGTCCATATCAAACGTCCTCCTCCGATAATGTTTTTTCCAATATAGTCACGGCACAAACCGCCGAAATTACGCACTCCGCGCCAAGCTGTTTAAGAAGCCCCGCGCACTCGTTTATAGTCGCTCCCGTTGTCATTACGTCGTCGCAAAGCATAACTGTCATTCCCGACAAGTCGGCTTTTCCCGCATAGAACAGCGTTTTTACACGCTCATGTCTTTTCTCTGCGCCGTGCTGGTGCTGTTCGTCCCTTGTGTCATATTTAAAAAGAATATCGCTGCGGACAGGTCTGTCAAGGCTTTTGCCTATACACTTCGCAAGCAATTCCGCCTGATTGTGACCCCGCTTGCGCTGTTTCTTCCTGCTCATAGGAACGGGAACTATAATGTCGGGAANAGGAATATTTTCCTTTTCNATACGCAAGGCAATATCATTTACAGCATATTCNGCAATNTTCATTTCGCCCGCTGTTCTTAAANNTGAGTATNGCACTTCTCACNGACTTNTCATTGTAAATNAACGTGGCAAAAGCNATGTCATAATTAAGNTCCCCGCCGCATATNCACTTATCCTTGCCGCATTTTCGGCAAATTATNTCGTTTGCGTTTTGGAGNGTTTCCTCACATCTGCCGCAAATATGCTTGTCCCACATTATAAAATCGCCGCAGNACGGACAGCGGTTCGGGAAAANTANGTCAAGCAGGAAAGCTTTACANTTATCTATCGCCGTCATANTCTTTAAGCTCCTTTTCAAGCATATCTTTCAGACAACTGTANCTAAGNGTGCGGCGGTTGTTNGCNACCATTTGCTCNACGACNCGCATTGANCCTACTATTATAAGAATTTTTTTAGCCCTTGTGACNGCCGTGTACAGCAGATTTCTGTAGTAAAGCTTTTCAAANCCGCCAAGCAGCGGGATTATTACCGCATTGAACTCGCTGCCCTGACTTTTNTGCACAGAAATGGCATAGGCAAGCTCCAGCTGGTCGAGCATTTCGTAGGTGTACTCCGCAATGCGTCCGTCAAAATCTATATAAAGCTTGCTTTCAGCTTTAACGACCTTTAAAATTATTCCAATATCTCCGTTAAAAATACCTGTGCCGTTTTCGTCGCCCTTTTTCCAGGCAATGTCATAATTGTTCTTGACCTGCATTACCTTGTCGTCGGGACGGAAAGTGTACAAAATCCCTTTTATTTCGGGCTTTTCCTTTGAGGGCGGATTTATGGCAAGCTGTAAGGTCTTGTTCATTTCCACCACTCCCAGCGCGCCCTTTCGCGAGGGGCAAAGCACCTGTATATCGTCCTTTGCTTCAAAGTCATAGGCGTTTGGAAGTCTTTGGGAAACAAGCTCCACAACGGTTTCGGAAGCCGTCTCATAGTTCAGCCGCTGCATAAAAAAGAAATCGCTGTCGGAACGGGACATATCGGGGTTCTCACCGTTTACAATTTTATGGGCGTTTGTAATGATACAGCTTTGCTGCGCCTGACGGAAAATTTCTGTAAGCTGAACCACGGGCAGGCGACCGCTGTCTATCATATCCTTAAGGACGTTCCCCGCGCCAACCGAGGGGAGCTGGTCGCTGTCCCCCACCATTATAAGGCGGCAGGAAAGCTTCAGCGCACGAAGCAAGGCTTCAAACAAAAGCGTGTCCACCATGGACATCTCGTCCACTATCATAACGTCGCAGGCTATGGGGTTGTTCTCGTCATGCTTGAAGCGNGGCTTGCCGCTGTTGTCGAAAGCAACCTCCAGCATACGGTGTATGGTTTTTGCGTCGTACCCCGTAAGGTCGGAAATTCGCTTTGCCGCCTTTCCCGTGGGAGCCGCAAGCATTACTTTCAGCCCCCGCTGCTCATAAAGGGAAATTATGGCTTTCAAGGTAGTGGTCTTGCCTGTTCCCGGACCTCCCGTAAGTATCATAAAGCCTTGTGACAAGGCAAGGGAAATAGCTTTACGCTGCTGGTCGGCATAGGTTATGTCCTTTGCGCTTTCCTCTATGGCAATAAGCTTGGCATAGTCGTATTTTGTGTCCTTTAGACAGCTGCTCATAACGCTAAGTCTGCCTGTTATGTATTCCTCGGCAATATGATAGTCCGCAAGGTAAATAAAACTGCGCTCGCCCTTTTCATATCTGACAAGGTTTTCTTCTTTACACTCGTTTTCAAGGCACTTGTCAAAAAGTTCCGCCTCAATATTAAGAAGCTTTAAAGCCGTTTCTTTAAGTCTGTCATACGGCAAACAGGTATGCCCCGAAAAGGTATTGTTTACCAGAATATAAATTATGCCCGCGGAGATCCTGCCGCTGCTTTCCATTGGATAGCCTATCTTTTCAGCCATTTCCTCCGCTTTGTCAAATTCAAGCTCAATGCCGTTGCCGCAGAGTACATACGGGTTCTCCTTGATAATTTCAACAGCGTACTGTCCCCACCTGCGCCATGCTCCNACNGCAACGGAGGGCTGTATTCCGTACTGGGAAAGAAATATCATCAGCGCGCGTATGCCGAAGATACGCTTGAATTCCATTGATATTTCTTCCACCTTTTTAGCTGTAACGCCTTTGACCTTTACAAGAAGTTCAGGCTCGTTTTCTATAACTTCAAGAGTTTTTTCGCCGAATTCGTCCACCATTCGCTTGGCAAGGGTCGGTCCTATGCCCTTTAAAACTCCAGAGGAAAGATATTTTAAAATAGCATTGGTGCTGGCGGGCATTTTTCGCTGACAAAAGCTTGCCTTGAACTGCATACCGAATTTTGGGTGCTTCACGTAATCGCCTGTTACCACAAGCTCCTCGCCCTCTTCAATGTTGCCAAGCTCCCCNACCACCGTCACGTAATCGCCGTTTATATCAAGCTCCAGAACAATGTAACCGTTTTCGGGGTTGCTGAACAATACGGAGTCAACAACGCCCTCAAGTTCTTTTAAGTTGTTATTTTCCTCCATACTCACTTCCATACTTTCCCATAAAATTCAGCATAAACATACATAAAAACATTATACCATATTATTTATGATTTTGCAAACATTTTCCACGGAATTTTCGGCGTCAGCAACATAATATTTTCCGAAATCACTCATAAGCTTTTCAAAAATATATATGGTTTCCTCGTCAGCGCCGTAATTGCACAATATTACGGCAGTTTCGGGGTACTGTTCCGCCGCCTTGTAAATGCAGTTTCTCACCAGAAATTCGATATCGGAGGTACTCTTGCTCACTGGAAGCATTATAAAAATCCTTGCATTGCCGGAATTTTTTT
>JAAVHM010000085.1:4021-13661 GCA_014799675.1 Ruminococcus sp.
TNNNTTACTATAATAATTCCGCTGACGGTCAGGNACGCNGTACATAAGACAAATATTGTCAGAAGCTTTATTTCGAGCATAAAAAACTCCCCTTTCAATTTATTTTATGAAAGGGGAAGATTTTTGTGAATAACTACACTATTTTACACGTTTTTCTTTGCTTCGATATCAGCAAGAGCGTCCTTTCTGGAAAGGTTTATTCTGCCCTGACTGTCTATCTCCATGACCTTTACAACTATCTCGTCGCCGATAGAAACAACGTCCTCAACCTTTTCAACGCGCTGCTTGTCCAGCTTAGAAATGTGAACAAGACCGTCCTTGCCGGGAGCGATTTCAACAAATGCGCCGAAATTCATTATACGGACAACCTTGCCCTTGTAAATTGCGCCGATCTCTGGGTCGTTTGCAATTGTTTCCACAATTTGGATAGCTTTTTTAGCATTTTCCATATCAATGCCAGAAATGAATACGTTGCCCTCGTCATTAATGTCGATCTTAACGTTGCAGTCTGCGGAAATCTTCTGAATGACCTTGCCGCCCTGACCGATGACCTCGCGAATTTTATCAACAGGAACTTTAGTCTGGAGCATTTTGGGAGCGTACTTGCCCACCTCGGGTCTTGGAGCAGGAATTGCTTTCAGCATGATCTCGTCAAGTATATAGTCTCTCGCCTTGTGGGTTTTCGCAAAGGCTTCCTTGATGATTTCGGGTGTAAGACCGTCAACCTTGATGTCCACCTGAATAGCTGTGATACCCTTGTGAGTACCGCCTACCTTGAAGTCCATGTCGCCGAAGAAGTCCTCAAGACCCTGAATGTCAACCATTGTCATGAAGCTGCCGTCGTCTCTTGTGATAAGACCGCAGGAAATACCCGCAACGGGAGCTTTGATAGGCACGCCTGCGTCCATAAGAGCAAGCGTTGAACCGCAAATTGAACCCTGCGATGTAGAGCCGTTTGAGGAAAGCACCTCGGAAACAAGTCTGAGAGCGTAAGGGAACTCCTCAACGGGAGGAATTACAGGCTCAAGCGCTCTTTCCGCAAGTGCGCCGTGACCAATTTCGCGGCGTCCCGGACCTCTGCTGGGCTTGGTTTCGCCAACGGAGTATGAGGGGAAATTGTAGTGGTGCATATATCTCTTGCTGTCCTCTTCGTCCAGACCGTCAATTCTCTGTGAATCGCTTACAGGACCGAGAGTTGCAACTGTAAGAACCTGGGTCTGACCTCTTGTGAAGAGTCCCGAACCGTGTACTCTGGGGAGAACGCCGACTTCCGCGGCAAGGGGACGAATCTCGTCTATACCTCTGCCGTCAACACGCTTGCCCTCATAGAGCCAATTTCTTACAATTTTCTTCTGAAGCTTGTAAATACACTCGTCTATCATAGCGATCTTTTCGGGGTACTGCTCGTCGAATTTCTCGTGAACTTCGTCCTTGATAGGATTGAGACGCTCCTCGCGGACATTCTTGTCGTTGGTATCAAGAGCGACCTTTACCTTTTCGCCAACAAGCTCCTCGATAGCGTCGAACAAGTCGTGGTCTACTTCCATGGACTCAAACTCGAACTTCTTCTTGCCTATCTCCTTCTGAATGTCGGAAATGAAAGCAACGATTTTCTTGATCTCCTCGTGACCTGTCAGAATTGCTTTAAGCATTGTGTCGTCGTCAACCTCGTTTGCGCCTGCTTCGATCATGACGATTTTTTCCATTGTACCTGCAACGGTAAGGTTCAGGTCGGATTTTTCCCTCTGTTCAAGAGTAGGATTGAGTACTATTTCGCCGTCAACAAGTCCAACGCTTATGCCGCCGATAGGACCGTTCCAAGGGATATCGGAAATTGAAATTGCTACGGAAGTAGCGATCATTCCGCAAATTTCGGGAGAATTGTCGGGGTCAACGGAAAGCACCGTCATTACAACGGAAACGTCGTTTCTCATGTCCTTGGGGAAAAGAGGACGGATAGGTCTGTCGACAACTCTTGAAGTAAGGATAGCCTTTTCGCTGGGCTTGCCCTCTCTTTTCATGAACGAACCGGGGATACGTCCCACGGAGTAAAGTCTTTCCTCATAGTCAACGGAAAGAGGGAAAAAGTCAATGCCCTCTCTGGGCTTAACGCTTGCGGTAACGTTCGCCATAACCACGGTCTCACCGTAACGAACCCAGCATGAACCGTTTGAAAGCTCGCAGGTCTTGCCTGTTTCAATTGTCAGTTCTCTTCCCGCATACATTGTTTTGAATACTTTGTAATTATCAAACATAAACTGCCTCCTAAAAAATATTTTTATATATTTCATCTTTAGCAATAAATACTGCCCGTTCAGAAGCCGGAAGCAAGAGTTTAACGCGGTAACTCATTCTGCTTACCCAAACGAACACTATTTAATGCTAAGCCTGCCGCCCGAAATTTCCTTACTTTTTAAATGTGCAAAAAGGCAGAGTAAAGGCTTTCGCCCTTACTTTCTGCCTTCGACATATTCTTACTTACGCAGACCAAGCTTTTCAACGATCGCACGGTATCTGTTGATATCCTTCTTTGCAAGGTAGTTGAGAAGATTACGTCTGTGGCCTACCATTTTGAGAAGTCCTCTTCTGGAGTGGTGGTCTTTCTTGTGTACCTTCAAGTGTTCGGTAAGGTCGTTGATCCTCTTTGTGAGGATAGCGATCTGAACCTCGGGCGAACCCGTATCGTTCTCACTTGTTCTGTTAGCTTCGATAATAGCTGTCTTTTCGTCTTTCAGCATCATGGTAAAAACACCTCTTTTAAAATATTTTCCGCGAACATAGTAAACGGCAGGTATATTCCCTAAACAAATGGGCTTAATCCGCAGACCAAGTACACGGAATTTCTCTGTGCAATAATGCACAACAAAAATATTATATCACATAAAAACAGATTTGTAAAGGGGTTTTTATGAAATAATTTTTCCTTTTTTCTTCTTTTTGCTCTCTATGGGAGCTTCCTGACCGCCCATGTCGGTAAAAACGCTTTCCTCGGCAGAAAGGGGTTTAAGGTAATCGTACTCGGGATTATCCATGCCGCGCTCCTCATAATATGGGTTTATAACATATTTTTGTATAAGAGGATAGGAATTATACATTACCACAAATCCCGTAAAGGATATAGCCCAGATCGGGATAAGGATAAGTCCCGAAGCGCTGCCCGTCAGCACAAAAAGCACGAACATTACCACTATCAGCGCAACTATAAGAAGCGTGAAAATATTCTTTTTAAGTCCCACGCAGGTCAGGTAAAAGCTGTTCTTTACAATGTCTTTCAGAGACAGATTTGTTGCTACTATCATGGGCATGATGTAAAAATTCATCATCAGCAGAGTAAGCGCAAAGCTTATTGACAGCACGCAAAGCACATTATATATAGTACCGCTTCCGCCCGCTTCCACCGCGGCGTCAGCCATTTGGGGGTAGACCTGGAACGCCGTTATTGCCGAGACTGTAAAAAGCGCGTCCAGCAGACCTATTGGCAGGGACTGCTTCCAGTTCTGGGAAAAGCCTTTCCAGAAATCGTGGAAGATAAATGCGTTTTTGTCAAGGGTATAATTTTTCAGCACCCTTGTCATTCCCGCAATGGCAGGACCTATGGTCACAACGGGGATACAAAAGATAAACGTCAGCAGGTTAAGCTTCACCAGCCTCCACCAGTATCTGAAATACAGCTCAAAAAATGCGAAAAAGCTTTTCTTTTTGGGCGCATTTTTTGAAACGCCCCGTCCCGCTTTTTCATAGTCAAACATACCGAATAATGCCAAAATTTGCAGCTCCTTTAAATTTTAATTCCCCTTGAATTTATGCTATATTCCCAGAAGTCTTGTCCAGAAGCCCGCAAGCCCAAAGGTCAGCAGGCTGTCGATCAAAGACGATACTGCCAGAATTGCACATAAAATAACAAACTTTGTAAAATACAGCTTCACGTCCATAGGCTCGCCAGACCCGTTCCTGCCGAAAGCGGCTCTGTAAAGTCCGAAAGAAAATCTTATAGCCTCTCTTGCGGCAATTATCATCACAAACGCCGTGGCGACNGCATTCGGCACTATCANNACNACNGACGCTCCTGCTCCNGCAAGACCGTAGCTGCTGTACATTCCNGCTATGGAAGCCCCTGCTCCAAGACCGCGGAAAAGAGGTACAAGAAGCTCCAGCGGCTGTGCGGCTGCGCTTAACCCGAGCAGGAAGCACACAAGCAGCAGCAGAAACGCTCCCGAAAAGGAATTTACCAGTGTTTGCCAAAATGTATGATAAAGCCGTCCCGCAACAAAGCTGCCCGCAAGACTGTCAAGGACGCGTATTTTCTCGCTGTCNAGGGTACAGTACAAAACTGTGCCGATAAGCACGCCGAAAAAATACAGCGCGGAAAGGGTNATAAGCAGAGTATCCTTTTTNCTGCTCCTTGGNATATGGTTGTCCGTCATAATTATCGTCCTTTACTTTTTTGTATGNTTTTAGTAAAGTCTATGCGGACANNCNGAAAAAAATTCTTGCCTCTTGCTTCTTATTNTCNTGCNTCTATTTGGAAAGCTCGTAAGCTCGCCTTGTACAGCTTTCACAGGCTTTTTTCACGGTATCTTCAAGCTTGCCGCTGTAAAGCTCGTCAAGTCCCGCAAGAGTTGTNCCCCCGGGACTGGAGACCATTTTTATAAGCTCGTCGATAGTATACCCCGAATCGGTTATCATTTTTGCNGAACCCACAAGGGATTGCGCGAAAAGCTCCTTTGCGGCGGCGGGGTCTATCCCCTCTTTGTCCGCGTAATCAATGAACGCCTTTGCGAAAAGATATATGAACGCAGGGCTGCTTCCATTTATGGCAATAATTTCCTTCATTTTGTTTTCGGGGACTACAGCCGCTTTTCCGCAGGAAGCGAAAATTCCCTTGACGAACTCAAACTCGTCCTCTGTGACCTTGCTGTTCCTTGAAAGTGCGGAAGCTCCCTCGCCGAGCAGCAGGGGCGTATTTGGCATAACAAGGACTACCTTTGCGTCCGCAACGGTTTTTGACTGTATATATTCTGCGGTAATTCCCGCGCATATGGAAATAATGACCTTTTTATTGTCAAATGCGCCTTTTGCGTTGTCCAGCACNGCTTCAAGCTGCTGGGGCTTTACCGCAAGGAACACGTAATCGCATTTTTCCACAAGCTCAGATTCGCTTGCGCATGGAGATACGCCGAACTCGTTCAGTCTTTTAATCATCTCATTGTTAGGGTCGTAGGCATACAGAGAGATAGTTCTTGAAAAAGCGTGCATTTCAACCCCGCCGTTTTCGCACAGACCGCTGCCGTAAATACCCTTTATAATTGCAAATCCCATATTTCCCGCGCCGATAAAACCGACGGAAACCATAAAAATTCCTCCTAAGCAAAATTTACACTTAATAAGCATTATACAACAAATTGCACAAAATTGCAAGAGATTTTTGCATTTTTTCCCGAATTTTTTTGACGGTATATTTATTGCCGCATTGTAAACGTTTGCTGAAAACGATTGCTTAAAACAAATATTAAATTGTTATAAACATACGGCTTTGGCACTTGATATTTTTCGCAAATTATTGTATAATGACAGTAAGTATGTTTTCAAATTTAGGAAACTTTAAAATGAAAGGGAATGATTTTAATGGCGGAAAAAAAATTCAATGTTGACCTGCAAACTATTATAGATGAATTTCATCTTGAAATTATCTATCTCCCCGAGGATTCCTACAAGCTTACGGTAAACGAGACGGATCTGAACCGTCCCGGCTTGCAGCTTATGGGATTTTATGAGTATTTCAACAACGAGCGCGTCCAGATAGTGGGAAAAATGGAGTTTGCTTATCTTGCGACAATTGACGAGCAGACACGTTACGAGCGTCTCGATATGCTTATGGCGCAGCATATCCCTGCTCTTATTATTACCCGTGAGCTGCCTTATTTCCCCGAAATGGTGGAAATCGCGCAGAAATACGAAGTCCCCCTGCTCAGGAGCAAGGACAGCACCTCCAGCTTTATGGCGGCGCTTATTGCGTTCCTTAACCTGCACCTTGCGCCCCGTATCACACGTCACGGAGTACTTATCGAGGTTTACGGCGAGGGTATGCTTATTCTCGGCGAAAGCGGCGTTGGTAAGAGCGAGACTGCCGTTGAGCTTATCAAGCGCGGACACCGTCTTGTTGCGGACGACGCTGTGGAGATACGGCGTGTTTCCAACATAAGTCTTGTNGGCTCGTCCCCCGAAAACATAAGGCACTTCCTTGAAATACGCGGCATAGGCATTGTAAACGCACGCCGTCTGTTCGGTATGGGCGCTATCAAGGTAACGGAAAAAATTGACATGATAGTAGAGCTTGAACCTTGGGACAGCGAAAAGGTTTACGACAGAATGGGCGTTGACAGCGAGTACACTTCAATTCTTGGAGTAAAAGTTCCNTGCANCACNATACCTGTTAAGCCCGGACGAAATCTTGCGGTAATCCTTGAAGTTGCGGCTATGAACAACCGTCAGAAGAAAATGGGTTACAACGCAGGTCAGGAGCTTCTTGACAATCTCGGTCTTGACATGGATCGCAAGGAGATAATCAAAAAATGGGATATTTATTGATCATGCAATAAATATAAATTTAAAGAGAGTTAAAGAGTGAAGAAGTAGGAATTTTTTATTAAAGGAAGCATTAAAATGAAAATTATAGCAGATACCCATTCACACACGATAGCGTCCACACANGCCTTTTCAACGGTACTGGAAATGGCGCAGTTTGCGGGACAGGCGGGACTTACCGCTTTGGCGATAACCGACCACACACCAAACTCCACCGACTCCCCTCACGTTTGGCATTTCCACAATCTTAGAAAAGCCCTCCCCCGTGAGCTTTGCGGCGTAACNCTTATTTTCGGCGCAGAGGCGAGTATTATCGACTACGACGGTACTCTCGACTTCCCGCAGGAGGAGTGCAAAAACCTTGACTGGGTAATTGCCTCCATTCACAGGAATCATCTGAAAAAGGCTTCCCGTGANGAGATAACCAANCTTTACTTAGGCGTTGCGGAAAATCCCTATGTTGACGTTATAGGACACTGCGCTACTGTGGGGTACGAGTTCGATTACGAAAAGTGNCTGAAAAAATTCAAGGAGTGCANCAANCTTGTNGAGATAAACGAAAGCTCCATTAAATGGAAAGGCACTGCCGATAATTTCAGGGAAGTTATAAGGATTTGCAAAAAATATGAAATTCCTATATTGGTAAATTCAGACGCGCATTTCTGCGGTTTGGTTGGGAAATTTGACAAGTCCCTTGCTCTTTTGGAGGAGCAGGATTTCCCCGAGAGTCTTGTTGTAAACGCTGACTGGGACAGGCTTAAAGATTACATAATCTCAAAAAGAGGAAATGTTTTCAAGGCTGAGCCTTGACCCTTGTTCTACCCCGCAGTTAAATACTACATACCTTTAATATGCTAAGCCCCTATCAAGGGGCGGTATAAGTATAACAACACCATACTTTTAATAAAATATATATACAGGATAAAAATTATAGCTATTAAATTTCAAACAAGAAAGGAAATTGGGGAATGAATTCCGAATATACTGAAAAAATAGCGGCGGAGGCGGAAGTCCTCGGCTGCAAAATTGAAAAGGACGCTCTGCTGAAAGACCGCACTACTTTTAAAATAGGCGGTAGCTGCGGTCTTTTGGTACACATGAACGGTGAGGAAAGCTTTTTGAGACTTGTCCCACTTGCGGAAAAACTGGGCGTCCCCTATTATATTTTCGGCAAGGGTTCAAATCTTATTGTGGATTCGGACGGAATATCCAGCGTTGTTTTTCTTTCGGGCAAGGATTTTTCCGAAATTGTTCCAAATGACGGCGAAACTCTTGTCTGTCAGGCGGGGGCTTCCCTTGTAAATATTTGCAATAAGGCTTTGGAGCAGGGGCTTGCAGGGCTTGAATTTGCATACGGTATACCCGGAACTTTAGGCGGGGCGGTCTTTATGAACGCGGGGGCTTACGGCGGCGAAATGAAAGACGTTGTGACCTCTGTAAGGGCTATGGACAGACAGGGAAATATTAAGGTATACTCAAATTCGGAGCTTGATTTTTCCTACCGTCACAGCAGATTCTGTCAAAGCGGTGAGATCGTTTTATCGGCGGAAATTAAACTGCAAAAGGGTGACAAGTCCGAGATAAAGGCTAAAATGGACGAACTTATGGAGAAACGCCGTTCCAAGCAGCCATTGGAGTTTCCAAGCGCGGGAAGCACGTTCAAGCGTCCCGAGGGGAATTATGCCGCCGCTTTGATAGAGCAGTGCGGGCTGAAAGGTGTACACGTTGGCGGCGCGGAGGTCAGCACAAAGCACAGCGGCTTCGTCATCAACAAAGGGAATGCAAGCTTTGCCGAGCTTATGGAGCTGATACGCATTGTAAAGGACACGGTAAAGGAAAAAACGGGGTATGTCCTTGAATGTGAGCCGCTTATTATTACAGACAAAAAGCTTTAAAAATTTCACTATAAATCGGAAAGGAATGATAACATGAAATTTCTGATAGTAACGGGGCTTTCGGGTTCGGGAAAATCGGGGGCGGTGAACGTGCTGGAGGACATTGGGTACTACTGCATTGACAATATTCCCCCGCAGCTTATACCGAAATTTGCCGAGATCTGCATAAACAACGGTCAGATGAACAAGGTCGCTATAGTTACGGATATCAGGGGCGGCGAGCTTTTTCTGGAGCTTGACGAGGGTCTGAACTATCTGAAAAGCAACAAGCTGGACACGTCCATACTCTTTCTGGACGCAAGCGACGAGGTTCTTATAAAAAGATACAAGGAGACCCGCCGCAAGCACCCTCTTGACGAGCAATGCCACGGAAGTCTCCAGAGCGCGATTGACACGGAGAGGAAAATGCTGGAGACCGTTCGGGGAAATGCGGATTATTACATTGACACGTCAGACCTTTCCATGAATCAGCTTAAGGAGACGGTTTACTCGCTGTTTCTTGACAATCCGAATGACTCAATGGTGGTAAAAATAATGTCCTTTGGGTACAAATACGGGGTGTCCCGTGAGGCGGATCTGGTTTTTGACGTCCGCTGCCTGCCCAACCCTTTTTACATTCCCGAGCTTAAACATCACACGGGGACGGAAAGCTGCGTCAGCGATTATGTTCTTAGCTTTGAGCAGTCCCGAAAGCTTGTGGAGAAGCTTGAAGATTTACTGGATTTTCTTATTCCGCTGTATATTCACGAGGGCAAGAGCCAGCTTGTTATTGCTTTCGGCTGCACGGGGGGCAAGCACAGGAGCGTTACCTTTGCGGAGACGCTTTTCAAGTATCTTTCCGACAAGAAAATACGGTGCAGGATAAGTCACAGAGACATTAATAAGGATAGATGAAAAAATGAAAAAAGTAAAATCAATATTGCCTTTTATTTATATAATTATACCGGCTGGATTGCTTGCCGTGTTTGTAATATCGGGTCTTGCGGGCGGACAGAAAGAGGCGGGAGTTTTTTTAAATGATTTTGCAACACGTCCGATAAAGGCAAGTGATGAATACGTCAGCGTACTTGATGCGGAAACTGTTTCCCAATCGAAGCAGTTAGATATTCCGTTTGATCTTGGAAAAAAGCTTGCAGAAAAAAAGTTTGAAAAAAAATTTA
>JAAVHM010000086.1 GCA_014799675.1 Ruminococcus sp.
CAGGCTTATAAGGAACGTCCACAAAACGTTTTGATGAAAGGGATAGAATACGCTTTCGCCGTACATCAGGTTGAAAGGTATTTCCGTGACTGCCGCCCAGAAAAGCAGACGCAGCATATATTTCCGCAGATCGTGGGTATGGGTGCAGCCCTCGGCTATCATGAACGCAAATATGGGGTACGCAAGCCGTCCCACGCAGGTAAGCCACTCCGCCGCCGGAAAGAGCGTTGCCCACATATGGTCGCAAAGCATAAACGCCATTGCCAGTACGTGAAGTCCGAATGAACTTATGTCAGGTCTTTTATTTTCCATTATCATTTTCAATTACTCTTTCAAGAAGCTCCCTGCCTGTTTCATATTCGGAACGCACCTCTGACAGCAGGCTGTTGTAAAAATCCACCGCCGCCCTGCGCCGTCCCTCGGCAAGCTCTTTTCCCCGCTTGGTGAAAAATTTATCGTATAAATTTTCAAGCTTGAATTTATACTCACGGAAAAAGGACGGCTCTGTATCTTGCGCGCCGTCGGAGACAGTGCCGTCAAGATCGAGCCGATAAAGAGGTTCGCCAACCTGTCCTCTGTAAAATAAAGTCCTTGCAATGCCGATAGCTCCCGACACGTCAAGCTTGTCCGAGTCGAATAAAATTTTCGCCTCGATACTTTCGGGAGGGCAGCCGGAACGGAAACGGTGTGTTTTAACGCAGTCCCTGACACGCTTTGCGCGTTCTTCGCTCCAGCCCAACCTCAAAAGAAAGCGGTACGCCTTTTCGCTTCCCACCTCTGCGTGGCAAAGCTTTGGGTCGGCGAATTGCTCCGCCCTGCCTATGTCGTGGAGCAGACAAGCCGCCGTCAGTATATCGAGATCAACGCCGCTTTCGGACTTTGCGATATCCATTGCCCCGTAAAGCACGCGGTAAACGTGTTCCCTGTCGTGAGCGCTGTCGTTCATACATTCCGTCATGTAGTTTTCTATGGCGGTGTAGTCGCTTTTAAGCATGGTAATGACCCTTTCGTAATTTTCTAAAATAATCTTTTAAAACTAAAAAATAAGGCTCTGTCCCAACAAATAATTGATATTTACTTTATTAAATAACCTGTAGGGGCGCATCCTGTATGCGCCCGCAAAATAACAGAAATTTGTTCGGCGGGCGGATACGGGATCCGCCCCTACATAAACAAATTATAATTTAAGATAAAAAATCAATCATATGTTGGGACAGAGCGAAAAATAAAAAATTCCCTTANAAACTAACCCGCCCCTTGATAGGGGCTAAGGTCAGGTAAAAATNACNNNNATTTAACNTTGGNGTAGAACATGGCANCGCGTCCTACGCTCTTACTCNTCAAGTCCTTTCATAAGTCCCTCAACTATCTCGGGGAACTCCCATGTGCAGGTCTGTCTGTTGAGCAAGCCGAAATTTTCTCCCAGACCGGAGGTTGACGCGTTGTCCCACCAAACGCAGGGNACGCCNATTTCCTTTGCCTTGCTGACATAATATGTCGCCCATTCTGCGCGGATATCGGTGTTTGCCTTTGCNCGCGCNCCGAACTCGCCGATTATTACGGGAGTGCCGTTGTCAATAAATTTGGTTTTGAGGGTATTCATAAGGTAAACTATGTCGTTTGCGCTGCTTCCGTCGGGAGAAAATTCACGCTTGGTAAGGTCTTCGCCCAGTGCGAACTCGTATGGAGTATAGGCGTGTATGGAAACAATCAGCTTGTCATCACCCTCGGGTACAACAAAGTCTTCCATAGGAGAGGGCACAAAGCTTGCCGCATATGACGGTATCATAAGATGCCGTTTTGCGTTGTTGCCGCCGAGACCTCTTATCGTCTCCACAAAAGCAGCGTTCAGGTGGTTCACAACNTCGTGACCCTCCTTGTCGCCGCCGTTCCATTCCATTGCGGTGTTTCTCTTTCTCGGTTCGTTCATACCCTCGAAAATAAGCTTTTCGCTGTAATTCTCAAACCGTGTGCCTATCTGCGTCCAAAGAGCCTTGAGTTTTTCGGTTGCGGCTTCCTCGTTGTCATAGTATGGGTCGTGCCAGTCCTCGTGGTGAATATTAAGAATTACAAACATATCCTGAGTGTAGGCGTAATCCACTACCTCTTGAACGCGGTTCATCCACGCCTCGTCAACGTTGTTGTCACTGTCCATATGATTGAACCATGTGGTGGGTATTCTTATGATGTTGAAGCCTGCGTCCTTTACAGCGGTGATCATTTCTTTAGTAGTATAGGGCTGTCCCCAGCTTATTTCGCTTGTCAGGTCTCTTGCGTCGGAAGCGTCAAGGGTGTTGCCCAAGTTCCAGCCTATCTTTATTTCCTTGACAAGCTCCATGGAGGGCAGGTCGCGTATCTCGTCGTTTACTGTAGATACGTAAGCCTCTGTAACAGCAGCTTCTGTAACTGTTGTTCCGTCGTCGCTTGCGGGAACTTCCTCATTCTCCTTGTTACAGGAAGCAAACGCCGACATCATTATCACGGCAGTAACCGCAGCTGTGATTCTCTTTAACAAACCTTTTTTCATATTCAACAATTCCTTTCAGTATTTTTATATGTAAATTTTTAATGTTCAAAATTATAAGCTTGACAGCATATCCGTTTGGCTTTTAAGCTCCTTTGCAATTTCCCTGCTGTCGTTCATGCTGCCGTTTATGTCGGCAATGTCCGCCGCAAGGCTCTTTGTGCTGTCCGCCGCCCCGGAAATTTCTCCCGAGCTGACTTCAAGGGAAGCCGTAATGCTTTCGATAGCCTCCGCAATATCCGAAACGGAATTTTTCAGCCGTTCCGTCCTTGCGTTAAAGTCATCAACAGCCTTTTCCACATACTCCGAATCCTCTCGGTACTGCACGCCTGTTTTGGCGAATTCCTCAAAGGCGGTTAGAATGTCTCCGTTAAGATATTCAAGCAATTCCTCGGAATGCTCCGAAAGATTGTGTACGGCTCTCGTGACTGTCTCGTTTACCTCCTGAATACGGTTTGCCGCCGCCTGACACGAGCCTGCAAGCTGTCGTATTTCTCCCGCAACAAGGGAAAAGCCCTTGCCCGCCTCGCCTGCGTGCCTTGCCTCGATAGAAGCGTTTACCGCTATCAGATTTGTTGTGGAAGCGATTTTCACAATATCCTCGGTAAGAGCGTTCACGCTGTCAACGCTTTTGCTTTCCTCGATAGCCTTTCCGAGAAGCTGTGAAATGTCCGCCGCCTTGCCGCCTATGACCTTAACGCTGTTTCGCGCGGAGCTTTCCATGTCCTCCGCCCTGCTCATCATTTCCGCGGAATAATCGGCGATAACGCCGCATTTTTCCGCCATATCCTCCGCGTCTGTTTTTATTTCAAACGCGCTGCTGCTGATAAAAGCCGCGCTTTCGGCAGCGTCCCTGATATTTCCAGAAAGTGTTTCCGAAAGCAGGGACAGGCTTTCTGCGCTTTTACCCGAATTTTTTGTCCGCTTCGAGACCTCTTTCGCAACGCCGCTTATGCTGTCGGAGCTTTGCTTCAAAGCCGCCATGACCTTTGTCATTGGTTCTATAACGTGGCTTGAAACTATTTTGACCGCCGCGCCCGAAATTATTATTCCCGCCGCAACAGCCAGAACGCCTATTGCCGCAGATAATGCGTACACCTGTGTAAGGCGGTCTTTGGCGGCGTCGGCGCGTTCCATTATCGAGGCGTAAAGCTTGTCTATACATTCCTCGGCAGTCTTTCCGTACTCCGCCGCTTCGCCGTTTGCAATGGCGTAAGCCCTTTCCGAATCCCCCTCCGCGCTGGCGCACAAAAGGCTTACAACCGCCCCTCTGAACGAATCATAGCTGCTCAAAAGCTTTTGGTAAACGTCCGTACAGTCCTCAGAAACATACTCGGCGCAGGCAGAAAGATTTTCCTCCAGAAAAGCTTCCTCGGTCTTTATGCCCGAAACTATTTCTATCATGCTCTCGGAATCAGCCGCGATTATATGAGACAGCGCAAGCTTGTGCATATTAAGCAGGGAGCTTTCCGTTTCCGCAAGCAATGCTTCGCCCGTCATGTAATTGTCCGCAATATTTTTCGTGCTTCCGTTCACGATATAAAGCCCGAAAAATGCCGTAATATTCGATATCAGCAGCGCCGCAACCAAAAGCGCAACGGGCAGCATTATACGTTTGCGTATACTAAGCTTTGCTTTCATTTGCATAACCGTTCCCCTTTCAGAAGCAAGATTTTTAGAGGCAAGAAGCAGGAATTGTAATTACTTCGCCGTCATTTTGTTCACCATAACGTCCAGCATTCGCTGGTAGTCCGCGCCGGGAGGGTTGTCCGCGTAAATGCACATCGCGACCTCAACGGGCGGATCCCAGAACCGTTCGCCCACCCTTTGAAGCTGTGAGTACTCCGCCTGCGCCATTACCGCCGCCGCAACGGTGGAATTCCTCACGCTGTCGGCTTTTGCGGCATTTATATTCGAGGGTATCTGTCCCCGCATCTCAAATCTCAAAGCCTGATTTTTTTCATTTGTTATCCATTCCGCAAGCTTTTCAGCCCAGTCACGCTCGCTTGAATAAGCGTTCACGCCTATAAGCTTGCTTCCCGAAAAGGAAGCCATTTGTACTTGTTTCCCGCCGCAGGTATAGGTTGGAAGCTTTGCCGCCCCGAGGTCGTCGCCCCAAAGCTCTGTAAGCTTGCCCGAACTCCACGCTCCGCTTATCCCTGCGATAACGCTGCCGTTTTCCGCGCCCTCCAAAAAGCCGCTGTCATTGCTGCTCAAAAAGCTTCTGTGTCCCGAAACAGCGTTCATGGCTTCCAGAACGTCAACGCCGTTTATGTCGCCGTCCGTCCTGTTCCATGTGCAGTAATTGGTAACGCCGTCCTCGTTCAGCCCCACGGTCATGCCCGTTCCGCCGAAAAAGGAATACACATACCATGCGGACGACCAGTCCATTGTAAAATACTTGCCCCGCCTGTCGGCGATATTAAGGATAGCATCAAGACTTTGAACGTCCTTCTCGGTAAAGTACGATTTATTATAGTAAAGAAAATAACCGTTGTCGGAGGTTACGGGATATGCATACAGAACGTCGTTTACAGAGGCGGCTGTTACCGCCGAGGAAAGGTTTTCGGCGCGCACCTGCTCCGGATTTTCTATTGGCATAAGCACGCCTGCCGCGGCAAGAGAACCAAGCTGGTCGTCCGCAAAAGCGAAAACATCAGCGCCATTCTGCGGGTCATCAAGGAGAGCGTCCTTGCAGCCCGATTCGCTCTGCGCCTTAAAGGTAATGTTAAAATCAGCCAAAGAACCGTACTCGGTCCTGAAGCTGTCGGTAATTTCCGAAAGAAGCTCCCTGTCCTCCTCTGCGCCCCACACGGTAAGGCTAACTGCTTCGGAGACCGACCCGCTTGCGGCAACGGCTTCATTGCCGCAGCCTGTCAGGCACATTGCGGTCAATCCCGCCGAAAGCAGCGCACATAATACTTTCCTCAATGTAAACTTCCTTTCTGTTATACTGTCCGCCGCCGAAAATATCTTTATGAACGGACAGGATAAAAAGTCCTGTGCATATACCTATTCAATTGTAATTATATCACAAAACACCATGTTTTGTCAATAGTTTGTACAATATATACATAAAAGCCGTTTTCAAAGCAGAAATTTTAGTTTAGCGTGGAACGTCAGCGCATTTTATATGAAAAAATAACTCCGTCCCTTTTAAAGAACGGAGCTTGGTTTTTCGATAAAGACAATAAATTTTAATTTGCGGGGAACGCCCCACGGCAGCCTGTAACGCAGTACTGGCAAAATGTCTACCCCCACAGGTAAATACGTGTTGACTTTTATTATACCAAGCCCCCTAGCAATGGGGCGGATTACAAAATAATATTTGTAGGGGCGCATCCTGTATGCGCCCGTTGAATTACCGGCAATATGTGCGGCGGGCGGATACAGGATCCGCCCCTACAGATGTTTTGTGCTGATACGTAAAATATAAATTTATTTAATTTTCATTTCCCGCCGCAAAAATTTTTGCCCGCAGCGTTTTTGTGCTTACGGGAATTATGAACATTACCGCCTTGAAAATATTGTCCGCTATCATGCAGTACCAAACCTCCCGCAGTCCGCAGCCCCATATGTTTACGCATATAAAGGTCAGCAAAATCCGTATTCCCCACATACTTAGAGTTTCTACAGCAAAGGCGTATTTGGTTTTTCCGAGACCGTAAAAAATTCCCTCCGTGACTATCATCAGCCCGTAAAAGGGTTCGGACAGGGCGACAAGCTTCAGCATTTCCGCGCCAAGCGAGACAGCCTTCCTGCTTTCGATAAAAAAGCCCATAAGCGGGTATGCGGCAAAATACAGGACTGCCCCGCTGAAAATCATCATCAGTACAGTCATTGCCGCGCTTAAACGGCACACCGTTTCAAATTTGCGGCTGTCCCCCTCGCCAAGGGACATTCCCACCATTGCCGAGGTAGCCGTCCGCAGACCGTACCCCGAAATATAAAAAATTGTTTCGGCGGTAACGGCTATGGAGTGGGCTGCAAAAACCGTGTTTCCCATACTCGTCACAAGGCTTGCGAATACCACATAACCAAGACAGGAGGCAGCTCCCGAGCCAAGCACGGGGAGGCTTATTGCCGCGCCCTCTTTCAGAAGCCTTTTGTCGGAGTGGAATTCCCGCAGGCTTGTGCAGAGCAGCTTGTTTTTTCGGTAAGCCAAAAACATGAATGTTCCCGAAATTATGTAGGAAACCGCCGTTGCGACTGCCGCGCCTGTGACCCCAAGTCCCGCCTTGTATATCAGGAAATAGTTCAAAATCGCGTTGAGAATATTCGCGCCGAAATTAACAAGCATTGGGGTACGCATATCGGAGGTCGCCCGAAGAGCCGCGCCAAAAATTACTCCCGAGCATCTGAAAACCATAGGCAGGGTTATTATCAGAAAATACAGCGAAGCCTGACCCTGTATGGATTTTTCCGCGCCCATCCACACTGGGATAAAGGGACTTAGCACGGCGGCAATTACGCA
>JAAVHM010000087.1 GCA_014799675.1 Ruminococcus sp.
CGGAATTGTGATAAATTGCAAAAAAATCATATTTTTTTCAAAAACCCCTTGACAAACCGAAAAAGGGGTGTATAATATAATTAGCACTCAAATAAATGGAGTGCTAACACAGTAAGGGGACAAGTGCTAACAGAAGCAAGAGACAAGAAGCAAGATGCAGGAGTTAAAGGAAGTGATCAAGCTGTTAGACGATAGAAAACGCCGCATTTTGGCTGCGGTTGTGGATATGTATATTGTCACGGGCGAGCCTGTGGGTTCAAAGGCTATCGCTTCTTTGCCCGATATAAGAGTTTCCCCCGCTACCATTCGGAACGATATGGCTATGCTGGAGCAGCTTGGTTTTTTGGAACAGCCCCATACTTCCGCGGGACGTATCCCCACCTACAGCGGCTACAGGCTCTATATCGACGAGCTTATGAACGCGCGGACGCTTACCGACGAGGACAAAAAAATGCTTGACGAGTGCCTCGACGTTGACGTCCCCACGGCGGACGCTCTTATCGAAAGCGCGTCCAAGGCTCTTGCGGAGCTTACACACTGCGCGGCGGTGGTGAAAAATGTTGCGCCGAAATTTTCCGTTATCACAAAGGTGGAAGTTATACCCACGGGCAAGCGTATGTACGTGCTGCTGATGATAACCTCCTCGGGCAACATCAAGAACAAGGTTTGCAGACTGGAGTTCGACCTCACCAACGAGCAGATAGAATTTTTCAGCCGTTATATGGCGGAAAATTTGCAGGGCGTTGCCGTTGACGAGCTTTCGGAGGAAATTATCCAAAAGCTTGTGGAGGCAATGGGCGCATACATGGTAACTCTTGCGCCGCTTTTAAAGGGCGTTTGCGAGCTTGCGGACGGCTTTAAGGACAACGAGATAATGGTTGCGGGAGAGAAAAACCTCCTTGCGCGGCAGGATATCAACACAAATCAGATAGTAAAATTCCTTGAAAACAAGAACGAGGTTGTGAAAGAAATGCTTGACGACAGCTTCGAGGACTTGCAGGTGGTTTTCGGGGAGGACGGCGGGTTTGTTATTGAAAATTCCAGCTTTATTGTCTCGAAGATAAAAAAGGACGGCAGGACGGCGGGTTCGCTGGGCATTATAGGTCCGATGCGGCTTGATTATGCGAAAATTATTCCATACGTTCAGTACCTTACCGAACGTATCACGGAAATGATTTCGGACGGGGAGCCCCCGCTGGCTGAGTCACCCCCAAATGAAAAAAATAATAAACCTTAACTAAAACAAGCCCCCTCAAGGGGGCGGGGTAAAAATAATACTTCATAATTATTATTTTTAAGTTTATGACAGAAAGAAAGGAGAACACATATAATATGAGCGAAAAAGAAAAAGAACTTGAACAGGAAGTCCCCGCTGATGAGACGGAGACGGAGGAAATTGCCGAGGAAATTATTGAGGAGGACGCTGTTGAGGAGCTTCCCGAGGAGGAAGCGGGCGAGTCCCCCGAGGATAAAATAAAGGCTTTGGAGGAAGCGGCTGCTGCCGACAAGGATAAGTACCTGCGGCTTCTTGCGGAGTACGATAACTTCCGCAAGCGTTCAATTCAGGAAAAGCTTAACGCTTCTTCCGACGCTACCGCAAGGGCGGCTTTGGAGGTAATTTCCGTTATCGACAATTTTGAACGTGCGGTTGCGGCGGAATGTTCCGACGAAAATTACAAAAAGGGCGTTGAGATGATCTACGGACAGTTCTTGGAGGTCATCAAAAAGCTTGGCGTTGAGGAAATAGACGCTCTCGGCAAGGAATTCGACCCGAATATGCACAATGCGGTAAGTCAGGTTGAGGACGAGAATTTCGGCGAAAACACGGTTTCGCAGGTTTACCAAAAGGGTTATAAGCTGGGCGACAAGGTTATAAGATGTGCTATGGTGGTTGTGGCTAATCCCTAACAGATGCAAGATGATTAGAGGCAAGACGCAAGAATTAATGCAAGCCTCATCTTGCCTCTTGCTTCTGTATTTCTTATATAGCAATTAAAAAGTACAAATAAATTATAATTATAACAAATATTTAAACTAAACAAAGAAAGGTGATTCTTATGGCTAAAATTATAGGTATTGACTTAGGTACAACAAACTCCTGCGTTGCAGTTATGGAGGGCGGAAACGCTACTGTTATCACAAACGCGGAGGGCGGCAGAACTACTCCTTCGGTGGTTGGCTTTACAAAAACAGGCGAAAGACTTGTTGGTCAGGTCGCTAAAAACCAGGCTGTAACAAACGCGGGCAGAACGGTTGCTTCTATCAAAAGACACATGGGAAGCGACTACAAGGTTGACATTGACGGCAAGAAATACACACCGCAGGAGGTTTCCGCAATGATTTTGCAGAAGCTCAAAGCGGACGCGGAGGCTTTCCTCCACGACACTGTTACAGAGGCTGTAATTACTGTCCCCGCATACTTTACCGACGCACAGAGACAGGCTACAAAGGACGCAGGTCAGATCGCGGGTCTTAACGTAAGACGTATCATCAACGAACCTACGGCGGCGGCTCTTTCCTACGGTATCGACAAGGAGGACGACCAGACTATCATGGTTTACGACCTGGGCGGAGGTACGTTCGACGTTTCCATTATCGAAATGGGCGACGGCGTAACAGAGGTTCTTGCAACGGCAGGAAACAACCGTCTCGGCGGCGACGACTTCGACCAGAGAATTATCAACTGGATGATAGAGGAATTCAAGAAGTCCGACGGTATGGACTTGTCAAGCGACAAGCTTGCAATGCAGAGACTTAAGGACGAGGCTGAAAAGGCTAAAATTACTCTTTCCGCAACACCCTCCGCAAGCATTTCAATTCCTTACATCACCGCTGACGCTAACGGTCCTAAGCACCTTAACATGGAGCTTTCGCAGGCTAAATTCAACGAGCTGACAAGCGACCTTGTACAGGCTACAATGGGTCCTGTTAAGCAGGCTCTTTCTGACGCGGGACTTAAGCCCTCCGACATAAAGAAAGTCCTTATGGTAGGCGGTTCTTCAAGGATCCCCGCTGTTCAGGACGCTGTAAAGAGCTTCATGGGCATGGATCCCTTTAAGGGAATCAACCCCGACGAGTGCGTTGCTCTCGGCGCGGCATATCAGGGCGGAATTCTTTCCGGCGACGTTGACAAGGAAAACGCTGTGCTTCTTCTTGACGTTACGCCTCTTTCCCTCGGTATCGAGACAGCAGGCGGCGTTTGCACAAGAATGATCGAGAGAAACACAACGATACCTACAAAGAAATCGCAGGTATTCTCCACATATGCGGACAATCAGACCGCGGTTGACATAAACGTTTTGCAGGGCGAGCGTGAATTTGCCAAGGACAACAAGCAGCTCGGCGTGTTCCGTCTTGACGGAATTGCTCCTGCTCCCAGAGGAGTACCCCAGATCGAGGTTACATTCGATATCGACGCAAACGGTATTGTAAATGTTTCCGCAAAAGACCTCGGCACAGGCAAGGAGCAGAAAATTTCTATCACCGCTTCCACAAATATGTCCAAGGACGACATTCAGAAAGCCGTTGACGAGGCCGCAAAATACGCGGAAGAGGACAAGAAGCGCAAGGACGCTGTTGACGCTAAGAACGCTGGCGAGAACATGGTATTCCAGTGTGAAAAGGCTCTTGCGGACTTCGGCGACAAGGTTTCCGCTGACGAAAAGGCTGACATTCAGTCCAAGATAGACGCTCTTAAGGCTGCAAACGCAACCGACAACACCGACGATATCAAGGCTAAGACCGAGGAATTGCAGAAAGCGTTCTACGAGGTTTCCCAGAAGGTATATCAGGCGGCGGGCGCACAGGCGCAGCAGGGCGGCGCGGCAGGTCCGGACATGGGCGGAAGCTCCGCAAACGATGATGACAGCAGCGGCGATTTTGTAGACGTTGATTTCTCTGAAAACAATTAAGCGGGGGGCATAGATTCCCGTGTACAGGCACTAATTTGCCAGTTTCCATAATTTTTTCATATACCTCTTTTCATGGCAGTTACCCCCAACTGCCGAACAGCCAAGGGCGGAAATTATTTCCGCCCGTGTGCTGTCTGCGGGGAACGCCCCGCGGCGAGTTTCACCCCCATATTACAAAATTACAGAAATAAAATTCATCAAGCCCCCTCAAGGGGGCGGTGGTGTTTATAATATTTGATATACAAACTATATACATATATGTGCAGGCTTATGCTTGGAGGAGATTCATATGGCTGATAAACGAGATTACTACGAGGTCCTGGGGCTTCAAAAGGGAGCTTCCGAGGACGAACTTAAACAGGCTTTCAGAAAGCTTTCAAGAAAATATCACCCCGACTTTAACCCCGGCGACAAGGAAGCGGAGGAAAAATTCAAGGAGATAAACGAGGCTTACGAGGTGCTTTCCGACCCGGATAAAAAATCCCGCTACGACCAGTTCGGTCACGCGGGCGTCGACCCCTCCTACGGGGGCGGCGGCTTCGGCGGAGGATTTTCGGGGGGCTTCGGAGATATGGGCGACATCAGCGACATTTTCTCCAGCTTTTTCGGAAGCAGCTTCGGCGGCGGTTCGAGAAGCAACCCCAACGCTCCCAGACGGGGTCAGGATATACAGAAGAACGTCAGTATCAGCTTTATGGAGGCTTGCAGCGGCAAGAACGTTGACATCACCATAAACCGCATGGAGAAGTGTCCCGACTGTAACGGCTCGGGCGCGGCGGCAGGGTCAAGCGCGGACACCTGTCCCGACTGTCACGGCACAGGTCAGGTCAAGACAACACAGCGGACGCCTTTCGGCATGATATCCTCCCAAAAGGTCTGCCCCAAGTGCGGAGGAAAGGGTTCTATCATAAACAACCCCTGTAAAAAGTGCGGAGGCGGCGGCAGGGTAAATGTTACGAAAACCGTAAACGTTCCTATCCCTGCGGGCATTGACGACGAGCAGACTATCCGTGTCGGCGGTCAGGGTCACGGCGGCTTAAACGGCGGTCCCTCCGGCGACCTGCACGTTACTGTTTCGGTGCGTCCCGACGCTATTTTTGAAAGAGACGGCTACGACGTCCACACCGAACAGCCCATAACCTTTGTTCAGGCGGCTTTGGGCGCGGAAGTCACAGTCCCCACCATAGACGGCACGGTGACATACCCTATACCCGAGGGTACGCAGCCGGGCGCGGTTTTCCGCTTCAAAAACAAGGGCATCAAAAAGCTTAACCGCAATGACAGGGGACACCAGTTTGTCCACATTACGATAGAGGTTCCAAGCAATCTTTCAAAGAAGCAGAAGGAACTGCTCAAAGCCTTTGACGAATCTCTGGACGACGGCAAGAATTACAAAAAGCGGAACAGCTTTTTCGATAAGATAAAGCAAGCTTTTGAGAAATAGCGCGGAACGCCCCGGGGCGGGTTCAGTTTTTATAATAATTTTTACACTCTGAAAGGAGTACTTTATGGCTTTTCTGGAAGTAAAAGGAATTTATAAATCCTTTGGGAAAACTACGGTTTTAAAGGGCATTGACTTCACTATGGAAAAGGGCGAGGTCCTTGCGATTATCGGCTCTTCGGGAAGCGGCAAGACCACGCTGCTCCGCTGCCTTAATTTTCTGGAAACTCCCGACAAGGGACAAATTCTGGTGAACGGCGAGAGGCTTTTCGACTCGGAAGAGCCACCCTATTCCGACAAGGAGAAGAGGGAAAAGCGTCTGCATTTCGGGCTGGTGTTTCAGTCCTTTAACCTGTTCCCCCAGAAAAGCGTACTGAAAAACGTTTCCCTTGCCCCCGAGCTTCACGAAACAAGCGGAAAAAAGCTTACCAAGCAGGAGAAAAAGGATATACTTAAAAAAATCGACGACAATTCCCGCCGCCTTATCGACATGGTGGGACTTTCCGAGAAAACTGACAATTTCCCCTGCCAGCTTTCGGGCGGTCAGCAGCAGCGTGTTGCAATAGCCCGCGCGCTGGCTCTGAACCCCGATATACTCTGCTTTGACGAACCTACCTCCGCCCTTGACCCCGAGCTTACGGGGGAAGTCCTCAAGGTTATCCGCGAGCTGAAAACCTCTGACAGGACAATGATAGTTGTAACCCACGAGATGAATTTCGCCCGCGGCGTTGCGGACAAGGTCATTTTTATGGCGGACGGAGTTATCGAGGAATACGGTACTCCCGACGAGGTGTTCGGCGCACCGAAAAGCGAAAAGACAAAAAGCTTTTTGGAAAAGTCTTTGGAAAATTAAACGGTACATAAGCTTTCCCCCTGTGTACATGGCAGGGGGAATTTTTTATTCAAAGCCGTCACAAACAAAAAACCCGTCTCCCCACACTGACAGGGGAGACGGGTAATATTTTTGTAAACCTTTAAGCGGCTTATTCTATGCCAAGCTCCACAAGGTCTTCGGTGTTGAACTCGAAGTGAGATGTAAGCTCCTTGAGTATCTGGGACTGTCCCGAAAGCTCCTCGGAAGCCGCAGCGGACTGCTCTGCTGTAGCGGAGTTGTTCTGTACAACGCTGGAGATCTGCTCTACGCTGGCGGAGATCTGCGCTACAGACTCTGCCGCAACGTTTGCGTTCTTTGCAATGTCGTTGTTGATCTCGAGAACCTTTTCGGAAGCTTCCGCTGTAAGATCCATTTCCTCAACAGCTCTGTCAGCAAGCTGACGTCCTCTGTCGATAGCGTNTACAGTATTTCCGATAAGNGCNGTTGTGTTCTTTGCAGCNTCNGCGGACTTGCCCGCAAGGTTTCTTACCTCGTCGGCAACAACCGCAAAGCCCTTGCCTGCCGCGCCTGCTCTTGCAGCCTCAACAGCAGCGTTGAGCGCNAGGATATTTGTCTGGAATGCGATATCTTCGATAGTNTTGATGATCTTCTTGGTGTCCTCGGANGAAGCGCTCATCTCCTTGATAGCTTCCGCAAGTTCGTCCATTTCGTTCTTTGCAGCGTTGAGCTTTGATGTGGANTCCGCTGTTNTGTCGCTTGCCTCNGNAGCCTTTTCNGCGTTNGACTTGATGATATCGGAAACTATGTTGATCTCGGCAGCAAGCTCCTGAATAGAGGAAGCCTGCTGTGTTGCGCCCTGTGAAAGGGACTGNGCGCCCAAAGCNACCTGTTCCGAACCNGAAGCGACCTGATCGGAAGAAACTGTGATCTTTTCCATAGTCTGGTTAAGGTCTGTTCTGAATGCTGCGGAGTGAAAGGATAATAGTCTCATATGCGCCCACGTAAAGACCGAGGTCTCTCGATCTTACGCGGAGGTTGCCGCGCTTAAGCTCTGCAAGTATGTAGTCGATATCTTCGATAACGGATTTTGTACGTCCCGCAAGNCTNCTCATATCGCTTGCGAGCTGACCGATCTCGTCCTTTGAATCGTAGTGTACTCTTACGTCGAAGTCGCCTCCCGACATTCTCAGNGCAGCGTCTCTTACCTGTGTTACGCCTGATGCNATCATCTTGGTTATGTACATTGCAAGACCGATAGCCGCAATAACAGCGATAATAGCCACGATAATAACNATAAGTCTGCCTGTTTCAATATAATTCTGGCTGGAAACATACTCATCGCCCGCAATTTCGATAGCGTCGTCACGAACCTTTTGTGCAGCCTGAGCAAACGCCACGATCTGGGGCATCATATCGCTGTCAAAGCCATTAATGGACTCATCGACATTGCCGTTNTAAACCAGTTCGCTGAACTCCTGATATTCTCTGTAGATATTNGCGGAAAGGTTTTTCAGATTTTCAACTTCCGCTGCGCCNTCATCGTAAACCAGTGTAAGCTCTTCAAGATCCTCAAGAACNTCNGCGTAACAACTCTCNGCGGTAGTAAAATAGCNNTTAACATAATCATTGTCTTCNGCTTTTCCTATTGCGTGGAGCATATTCTTTGCCATTTCCTGAGTTTTTGAGTTNACGTCAGCNGAGATCATAACTCTCTGAACAGCTTCGTTGTACAAATAGTCAACGATCTTGTCAAGACTTGAAAGNGTGCTGACAGTAAGCCAGATAATGATCAGCATAAGCGCNATTACTGTTCCGAAGCCTACCAAAAGNTTNTGTGAAATTTTTAAATTTTTCATAACCTTATCAATACCCTTTTTCTCTTCGGGTATTTTCTCCTTTCAATTTTTTTGAAAAAAAGACAATTTATCAATATAATTGTAAAACTTTGCACGAAATTTGTCAACAGCAAAATATTACAAAAATATTTTCGATAATATGTGACATTGCCGAAATCGTCATTTCCAGCCGTCNGTAAGTCTTCTGCATAACGTTTTGCCGATATTGTTAAGGGGCTGCTGTTCCGAGCAGGCTCCAAGCTTGTATGCNTCCATAGGCATACCGTAAACAATGCAGCTTTCCTTATCCTGTCCGATNGTGTAAGCGCCNTTCTGGTGCATTTTNAGCATACCCTTTGCGCCGTCCGCGCCCATACCCGTCATTATCGCTCCGATAGCCTTGTTTCCCGCTACGTCCGCAACGCTTGAAAACATTACGTCAACAGACGGACAGTGTCCCGANACCTTTTCGCCCTCGTAGAGCTTTACATAATAGCCNCTGCTGTCCTTGCGAAGCTCCATTTGAAGTCCCCCCGCGCCGATAAGNCAAANNCCNNGNGTAAGCCTGTCGCCGTCCTCNGCNTCCTTGACGTGTACCGTGCAGCATTTGTCCATTCTCTCGCTGTAAAGCTTTGTGAAAACAGGAGGCATATGCTGTACCACAATTACAGGCGGCATNGTGTCGGGNAAGGATTTTATAACGCANTCCAGCGCGTCCGTGCCTCCCGTTGAAGCNCCGAGAGCAACGATATANCCCTCTCTGCNTCTTTGAGCAAGACCTGCNATGTCNTCNTTNGTNGGAATNTTTGGCATTACCCTNCCNACCTTTGCAGCCATTGCGGGNCTNACTACAGGNGTAACTCCCGCNACCGTNGGAGCNGCAGCCTGNGCTTTTTGNGCAGAAGGCANNGACAGCTTCCCTTTTTTGTTTGCGGCAAGTATCACCTTAGTGCCCAAAAGCGTATTGAACATTTTCTGGTCGGCGGGAGATTTTGGCTTTGCAACAAAATCCGCCGCTCCCGCAGCGATAGCGTTTGCTTCATCTGCGGTCCCCGATATCATAACGCATGGCACAGGATACTGTCCCATAAGCTGTTTAAGGAACGTAAGACCGTCCATTTTCGGCATAACAACGTCCATAACAAGGACGTCGGGCTTAAGCTGCATTATCTTGTCTCTCGCCTCAAAGACGTCGGCAGCTTCGCCCACTATCTCGATATTGTCCTTTAAGGAAAGCCCCGAGATAACAGCCCGTCGGAACATTGCGGAATCATCTACCACAAGTACCCTGACCTTTTTCTGACTAATCAAATCAAACGTACTCCTTTAAATTTTATCGGGTGATCCCGCCAAGCCGTCCCGCAGGTGCGTCGGGCTTGTTTGTGATCTTTCTGTATATNGCAGGCTGAACATAAGTGTATCTTGTGTTCCTGCCCACGCTTTCGGCATGACCCGTAAACAGGTAGCCGTTCTCCTTTGTAACGTCGTAGAAGCGTTCAACAAGAGCGTTCTTTGTTTCCTGCTCAAAATAGATCATAACGTTGCGGCAGCTTATAAGGTCGTACATCTTCTTGTCCGTGATGTTGTTCATCAGATTGAACTGCTTGAACGTTATCTGATTGCGGAGACGGTCAATTACCTTATAAGTGGTGTCGTTAACCTTAGTGAAATATTTTGCGAGCCATTCCTTTGGCACGTCCTTCAGCATATCAATTGTATACGTGCCTGCCTTAGCCTTTGCAAGAACGTCCGTATCAAGGTCTGTGGCAAGCAGGTTGACCTTCCACCTTGAAGCGTTCGCGCCGAAGTAATCGTCTATAGTCATAACTATAGTATAAGGCTCCTGTCCCGTTGAAGAAGCGGCACACCAAAAATCAAGAGTTTTGCTCATTGCGTTCTGCTTTTCAAAATACGGCAGTATAGTCTTTTTAAGATACTGGAAATGCTCCGGCTCACGCATGAAAAACGTGTGGTTTGTAGTCAGCTTGTTTACGAGCTGCATAGTTTCNTTTCCCGTCTTGTCNGCGAAAGCGAAGTCTATGTACTCCTTGAAGCTTTTAAAGCCTCTGGAGCTTATCATGTTTGACAGTCTGCCCTCNATAAGCACNCTNTTCTTGTCAAGNGTAATGCCGTANGTTTTTTTCATGTAGGTCACAAGACGCTCAAAATCGTTATCGGTAAGCTTTAACATTAAGAAACACCTCGGTCATCGTTAATGAGTTTGTCNCAGCTNATAAGAAGTCTCTTGCCGTCCTCAAGATTGATGATAGACTTGATGTACTTGTTTGCGTTGACNTTCTTGGAATCGGGNGGCTTGCTNATNNTGCTTGCCTTNGCGGCAATAACGTCCTGCACCCTGTCNACNATAATNCCNACCTGTTCGCCGTNATCAAATTCGAGNACGATNATACACGTTCTGTCGTCNTANGGTATNTCNTCCATGCCGAANCGGTTTCTNACGCTGATAACGGGAACTACCTTNCCTCTGATGTTGATAACGCCCTTNATATAGCTTGGTATTTTNGGCACAACAGTNATNTGNTCAANNNNGATGATNTCCTTGACNTACTTTATATTGACNGCATAAATAACGTCGCCTATGCTGAAAGAAAGGACNTCAATGCCCTCCNCNGCAGTCTCTGNCATAGCTACAGCGCTGTTTTCTTCCAAATTTATTCACCCTTTCCTATTAGAAGCAAGANGCNNGAGGCNAGANGCNGGAAAGNTTNGCTTCAGCNCNGACCTTNCTCGTCGCTTGCTCCGAATNATNATTANACTTAAAAATCCTTGATAATATTATCTACGTCAAGAATNATCGTAATAGAACCGTCGCCGAGNATAGANCAGCCNGACATACCGTGCTGCTTGATATTGTAAGAGCCAAGCAGTCTCGGGAAAGGCTTAACAACTACCTGCTGNTCGCCGATAAGCTCGTCGGCNAAAATGCACGCCTGCTTGCCGTCCGTCTCAACAAGGATAACNATACCCTCGTAAAGATCCTGTATNTTCGGCTTAAGGTCGTAAAGCTCATACAGCCTGATAAGCGGATAGCATTCTCCTCTTACCATTATCATNTCGTTGCCGTTNGTGTCCTTTACAAGCTGCTCGGGNAGCACCTTGAAGGAAGAGCTGATAACATTTATNGGTATCGCAAAGATCGAATCGCCNACNGCGATCTCCATGCCGTCCACAATAGAAAGNGAAAGCGGGATCTTGATGATAAAGTTCGTTCCCTCGCCGNATTTCGACTCAACGGAAACNGAACCGCCGATCTTTTCGATGTTNTTCTTAACAACGTCCATGCCGACGCCTCGTCCCGAGTATTCNGTNACCTGCTCGTTTGTGGAGAAGCCGGGGAGCATTATCATNTTGAGTATTTCCTTNTCGGTGTACTCGCTTGCNGGTCTTGACAAAATGCCGTTNCTTTCAGCCTTTGCAAGAANCTTTTCGGGGTTTATTCCGCCGCCGTCGTCNGCNACNACTATNATAACCTCTCCNGAAGTATTGTATGCCGAAAGGGTAATTTTGCCCTTNGGAGATTTTCCCGCAGCGATNCNGTCCTCNACNTTGTCCTCGATNCCGTGNTCCATGGAGTTNCGGACCATGTGCATNAGCGGGTCGTTGAGCTGGTCGATGATAGACTTGTCGACCTCTGTNTCNTCGCCCTCGAATACAAGGTCAACGTCCTTGTTCAGCTTGACCTTCATATCTCTTACGATACGGGTCATCTTGTTGAACGCGCCCGAAAGGGGTACCATTCTTATNGACATTACAGCGTCCTGAAGCTCCTCGTTGAGCTTGCGGAGCTGTCTTGCGGATTTCTGGAAGTTATCGAGCTTAAGTCCCTTGAGGTCGGGGTTTGATGTAACCATTGCCTCGGTAATAACGATCTCTCCAACCAGATCAAGCAGCGTATCCAGCTTGTTCAGATTTACGGAAATAAGGGACTGCTTTGCTCCGCCTCCAGTAGCGGGCTTCGGTGCAGCCGCCGCCGCGGGAGCAGGAGCTGCCGCAGGCTTGGGCGCGGCGGGCTTCGGTGCGGCAGGCTCGGCAGCCGCAGGAGCAGGACTTGCCGCAGGAGCAGCCTCGGGAGCAGCCCCCGTTTCAGCCGAAGGAACTTCGATTATCTCGTAGGACTTAACGCTGGGCGTGTTCTCTATAGCCTGAAGAACAGCCTTAGCCTTGTCGCTGCTGAAATGAACGAGGAAGCCCTCCTCAACTATTGTCTTAGCCGTCTCGGCATTGCTGTCAATGTCCGAAGGCTCATATGTAACACTGTCGCATACGTCCCTGACGTTGTTGACCACCAGTACCGCACGGAGATTTTCCATTTTGCAGTCGTCGTCGAAGTGTACTCTTACCGAGGTTATTTCCTTAGCGGCAGCTCCGCCGGAATCGGCGCCTCTCTGAACGACCTCGCAGCCCTTTACGTTGGGAGTGGTCTTTATCGTTTCGATTATTTCGTCGATAGTAACTCCGCCCAGGGGCTTGAACTTAACGTCAAAGCCGTTTGCCACGATGAGCTTTGCGGTCTCTCCGTTGGTCTCTATGTCAGGCGGTACGAACTCAAGCTTGGCGCAGGATTCGCTTATCCTGTTCACGACAAGCATAGCCCGCAGGTTCTCCATTTTGCATTCCTCTTCAAAGAATACCTTTACAGAGGTAAGCTCGGAAGCGGGGGCGGCAGCGGGAGCAGCCGCAGGAGCAGCCGGCGCGCCGGAAGCGGCGTTTGCCGCAGGAGCAGGGGCAGCCGCGGCAGGCGCGGGAGCAGCCCCTACGCCGCCTTTAAGAACAGCGGCAAATTCCTCAATCTTGTTCATCTGCTCGGTAAAATCCGTAGGGGTATATTCGTCCTCCTGAATAAGTTCGATCTCAGCCTTTAAAAGGTCTGACGCGTTGAATACGAGGTCATACAGCTCATTCATTGATGAGATCACAGGATTGTCCTCACGGATGATGTAGAACATATCCTCGATAGCGTGAGCGAGCTTGGACATATTATCCAGACCCATCATAGCGGAAGAACCCTTTATCGTGTGCATGGTACGGAAGATCTCGTTGATCTCTTCTTCTCCGAAATTGCTCTCGTTCTCGGTTTTCATCAGAATTTGGTCAAGCTGTTCAAGAAGCGATGTGGTCTCAAAGACATACGCGTCCGCCATAGCTTCCATTCCTGCTTCAAATTTTGCCATAAAAACACCTACCTATCAGTTTATATTCGGAAGGACGCCGCCGTCTGCCGAACAGGTCCGGTCAGTAAGCGGAGACACAGTATGCTCCCGAAGATATAATTCACCATAATATTTTATAGTATATCTTTAATTATACTATAAAAAACTCTTTACTACAAGCCAAAAATGTAATATAATAAAAAAAAAGCTAAAAATTTTTTCGGTAGATTTTTGTTTATATTTAACAATAATTATTAATATTTGCAGAATTTTGTGAAATTTTGATGAATAATGTGTTTTTTGTGTTTTTTTATGCTATAATAGAAGCTAGAAGATAGAGGCCAGAGGATAGAATAGTTAGTTTCCAGTAAATTACATTTTCCCGTTTCCTAACGTCTCCCGATCTCTGACCTCCAGCCTCTAAAAAATCTAGCTTCCAGCAAGGAGTAAATGGATTATGTCGGAAATGCTCAGAGTTACCACTCCGGTAGCCCCCAAGGATTACAACATGAATCAGAATGTCAAGCCCCAAGCCCCCGAGCAGGTCTTTGAGCTTGGCAACGTCGAATATATCAACAAAGCCAACGCCCGCGACGACCAGCTTGCCGAGCAGAACCTCAAGGACGGCGGCGGTACGGGTCTGCCCAAGCTTCAGACGGCTGTGGCTAAAGACCCCGCTATGTCCTCGATACTGCTTAAGGGTCTGATAAGCGGCTCTGCTCTGGACATACTACGTCAGTCGGGAAACGCCGAGCTTCTGAACAAGGTGACGGAATTTGCGGGAGAGATAATGCTTATGCCCGACGCCGATGAGATAACCGCGGATATACTCCGCCAGCAGGAGGAAGCTACGGTTTTCAGCGACCCTCTCTGGTCGGAGCTTAAGGATATGCTTTCGGGCTTGAACGGCAGTCCCGTCGGGGAGGAGCTTGCCATGGCTGTGCTGGATTTTGCCAAAGCCACCGCCGCCGCGGACGCAAGGGAAAGCATACTCACGTCCATATCGGAGAGCCTCCGTTACCTTGCGGGGGAGACTGCCCAGAGCCGCGAAATAATGGAGCTGCTCAACCAGACCGCCGACAGGCTCAACGCATACAATTTCACCGAAGTAAGACAGGACGTTCTTTCCCTTGTAAATTATTTGCAGGACAGTCTTTTGCTCAGCGACAAGACGCAAAATCTGCTTTCACTTATTACATACAATCTGTCACGGTTCAACAACAGCAGTACGGCTGTTGCGGAAAGCTTCCGCGCCGTGGTCAGCATGACCCAGGATCCCGAGACGGCGGAAAAGCTTGAAACGCTGTTTACAAAGTTTATTGAGAACTCAAAGCTGCCGCTTGATGTTAAGATCGCCGCTATGGAGGACACACACGCTTCCTCGGCGGTGATGTCCATGACAATGCTCACCGAGCGCGTCGCGAACGCACTGGACAGCGCAACAAAGGATATGTCTCCCGCACAGCTTGAAAAGCTTACCGAGGACTTGAGCAAGCTTACCGAGGAGCTGAACACGCTTGCCGAAAGCTCCGAAAACACGGGCGGCATTGAAATAAAGCAGGGGGTTTCCTTTATAAGGAAAATGATCGCCCCCCTTGTGCCTGACAATATGAAAGGCGCGGTAAACACCCTGCTCAGGAATTTTGAGGGCGACAAGAACCTTAACACACTTATAGACCGTTTAAGCGTTATAGTGAACCGCATGGAGAACCTTGACGCAAAGATAATAATGGCGCAAAGCATAAATCAGGTCCTTTCCCAGATGGCTCTTGCGGAGGGAATAAATTACAAGCCCCCCACGACAATGGAGAATATGCTTGATTTTCTTGTAAAGAATATAAACGACCCGTCTCTTAAATCACTGTCGGCGCTGAACAGGGGAGAAATGCTTCAGGGGCTTCTGACCTCGCCGGGAGTGTTCTCGCCGCTGCTGCACTTTATGATACCTATGAATATGGACGGCACAAAGGCTTTCGGAGAGCTTTGGGCTGACCCCGACGCGGGGAACGGCGAACCGGGAAGCGAAAACGACAAGCACCTTTTCCTCTGCTTTGAGATAGAGGAAGCGGGTTATTTTGAAATGGAGCTTTACGCAAGGGGCAGGAGCATAAACATATCCCTGCTTTGTCCCGAGGGAAGCGAGAGAAGATACCTGCCGCTGAAGGAAATGATCCCTGTAATAGCTTCGGCGAACGGCTACAACGCGGAAAAAATGATAATTTCGCCGTTACAGAAAAAGCGTGACCTGAACAAGGTATTCCCCAAGCTGAACGAACGTAAAAACAGCTTGAACGTAAGCGCGTAAACAGTTTACAGTTGATAGTTGACAGTTGACAGTTATTGTCAGCCGTTGAGTGTCAACTGTACACTATCAACTATCAACTGTCAACTATCAACCGGAGGTTTTATTATGCCTGTATACAGAGGAAAAAAGCCCAGCAACGCCGCGGTTGCTCTTAAATACAATCCCGAAAAGGACTACACCCCTATAGTTGTAGCCACGGGACAGGGTCATGTTGCGGAAAAAATAATAAATCTTGCGGACGAAAACGGCGTCCCCGTATATCGGGACGACTCCACCGCCGCTTTGCTCACCATGCTCAACGTGGGGCAGGGCATACCTCCCGAGCTTTATCAGGTGGTGGCGGGGATATATGTGCAGGTCATGAAAATTGCTAAGGAAAATCAGTGAGGTTGTTGTGAAAAAATCGACAATTGGTTCTGTAGGGCGGGGGCTCTGCTCCCGCCTTTTGAACAATTTCGATACAATAAAGGCGGGAGCAAGCCCCCGCCCTACAATTGTATTAAATTTTGTGAGGAATGAAGCAGATTATGAAAAAATCAGCATTAGCGGTTTTGGCGGCGATTTTCGTTCTTTCCCTTTCCTCCTGCAATAATCCTGCGGCAGAGGAGCAGGTCACGGCAGAAACCGTACAGACAACTATTGCCGAAACAGCGGCGGAAATTACCGAAGCCGAGACGGAGACCACGACCACGACTGCGGAAACAACTTCCGAGACCACGGAAACCACCACAACAGTTACCGAGACAGAAAAGGTCTGCACTTGCGAAAGCGAATTTCAGCACGCCTGCTGTGAATATCTTAACGGACTTAATTTCCTTGCAGGCGGCATTTATTACGACGACATCAACGGCGACGACAAGCCCGAGGCTGTAATTGAAATAAATCCGTTTGAGATGACATACGTGCTTTACGAAAACGAAAGCGGTTTTCAGGTTTTGGATCTCGAAACTATGTCGTCTTGGGGAGCAGTGAGGTATATTGCAGATACAAGGCAGATAATATACAGTCCCGAATTCGGTCATAACTCTTGGGGAACGTACGGTCATGGATTTTACTGCATATATGATTGGAACGGTTCCGATTATGAAGTGTCTTTTGAAATGTACCGCGCGGGCGGAAGTTATTACGAAAAAGACGGCGTTGGGTACGCCGATTACGGTCAGGCTTACATAGACGGCGAAGAGGTTGACAACGATACCTATGAAGTCAAGCTTGCGGAATTTGAAAAGATAATAGAAGAAACCGACTATTTCCCGATAGTATATATTTATGACAAGGACTATGGTTTAAACCCCGACCCCTATACGTATATAAATTATATCAAGGAAAATTTTCCCTGCTTTGACAACTGGGGTATTGCCCCCGACGCCGCAGGAATAATACAAGGCATCGATTAAAAATGTAAATAAAAAATCTGCGTCAAAATCATATGCTTTTGCAATGGAAAAGTTAAGAGGTGTAAAACGGCTATGAAAAAATCAGCATTAGCGATATTAGCGGCAATTTTTGCACTTTCTCTTGCTTCCTGCGGCAATACTGCGGCAGATGAGCAAACATTGGCAGAAATTGAGCAGACAACGCTTGCCGAAACAGCGGCGGAAATTACCGAAGCCGAGACGGAGACAACGACCACAACTGCGGAAACAACTTCCGAAACAACAACGGAAGCGGAGACCGAAACAGAACCCGCCGAATGTCATTGTCCTACCGAGTGGCAGCACGCCTATTCCGAATATATGAACGAGCTTACAGTAATTGCAGGCGGAGTTTATTTTAGTGACATTAATGGCGACGAAATACCCGAAGCTGTAATTTCAAAATGGACGTCGGACAAAGACACTATAATTCTGTATTATAACGACAACGGAATGGGTGAACTGCATCTTGAGCCGAACCCGAACTGGGCTTATGTGGATTATATCCCCGATACAATGCAGATACTTTTCTGCCCCTTTTATGGTCATACTACAGGAACATGGGGTTATGAGGAATATTATCTTTTCAGCTGGAACGGCTCGGACTATGAAGAAACCTCCACAATCTACAGAGAATCGGGGATTTACGGTATCTGTGACGGCATTGAATATGAAGAACTTGGTCAAGCCTACATAGACGGCAAAGAGGTTGATAACGATACCTTTGAGGTAAAGCTTGCGGAATTTGAAAAGCTAAGAGACGAAAATAATTATTTCCCCATTGTAAAGCCCGACGACGAAAATTTTGAAAGCTATATGAAAGAGAATTTCCCCTGTTTTGACAACTGGGATATTGTATATTATAATGATTGAGGTAATTTTATGTTAGAATTTATAGACAGCCACGCCCACTATGACGCTGAACAGTTCGACCCCGACAGGGAAGAATTGCTGAACCGCATACACGAGGGCGGCGTTCTTAAAATAGTAAATATGGGCTGTAACCTGGAGCGTTCCCGCCTTTCGGTGGAGTATGCCGAAAAGTTTCCCTTTGTCTATGCGGCTGTGGGAATCCACCCCGAGGACGTGGAGGGTATGCCCGAGGATTACCTTGACCGGATAAAAAAATGGGCAGTCCTGCCGAAAACCGTTGCTATCGGCGAAATCGGTCTGGACTACCATTATGAGGGTTACGACCCCGATTTGCAGAAGCGTATTTTTGAGGAACAGCTTGACTTGGCGGAGGAGCTTTCTCTGCCCGTTGTGATACATTCCCGTGACGCTACAGAGGACTGCATGAATATCCTCCGCAAGCGTGGTAAAGTAAGCGGCGTTATGCACTGCTTTTCGGGTTCGGCGGAGACTGCAAAGCAAGTCCTTGCCCTTGGAATGAACATCAGCTTCACTGGAGTGCTGACGTTCAAAAACGCAAGGAAAGCCATAGAAGCTTTGGAGGTCGTCCCCCTTGAAAGATTAATGCTTGAAACGGACTGCCCCTACATGGCTCCCGAGCCGAACAGGGGAAAGCGGTGCGACAGCAGTATGATCGTACACATAATTGAAAAAATTGCAGAGGTAAAGGGAGTTCCCCCCGAATTGGTTGCAAAGCAGACTACAGAAAATACCTTGAATTTGTTCTATAAAATGAAATAAAAAGGTGCAGAAAAAATTTTTCTGCACCTTTAATTTTTAATAATCTGAATGTAAAACCCGCCCCCTTGAGGGGGCATATACAAAATAAATAATTGTTGTATTTAATATTGGGGGTGACATTCGCCGCGGGGCGTTCCCCGTCAGTCTGTTGCTAAGGATTCGTAATTTTCCGTCTCCTCCGCGGGACGTACACGTCCGAGGACTATGGTGCTGAGACCCTCCACAACGTAATCGTCGCAAACCTTGTATAAAGGCTCTGTGCCTGCCCGTTCGCCGTCAACGTAAACGCCGTATTCGCCGAAAGCGTGGAGAGTTACCGCGTAATCGTTGGGGTTGAAAAATACAACTATCTCGTCGAAAATATTGTCCCCCGTAAGCACAAAGCCCACCACTCTCTGGGGCAGACGGTCGAGAAAGACCATATGCTCACCGATCTGCTCCTTGTCGTACATTCTGAAAGCCGTGTGTTCTTTCCTCAAAGCTATCAAGCCCTTGTAGTACTCGAAAACGTCCTTGAATTCCGATTTCCGTTCCCATTTCAGACTGTTTACAGCGTCGGGGGAATTGTAGCTGTTGTGGTCGAAAACATTTCCTCCCGGGAAAGGCTTTGACCGCAGGAATTCCTGTCCCGCCTGTATAAAGGGGATTCCCTGTGCAAGATAAACCATTGCCGCCGACATTTTATCCATGCGCTTGCGGTTTTCCATGCTGTCGGTGCTGTTGGTGTAGTAAAGCTTGTCCCAAAGGGTCAGATTGTCGTGAGCTTCAACATAGTTCACGGTCTGCTGGGGACTTTCCGTCCACGCAAATTTATTGAGGTTGGGAAGTTGGGGGTGAGGTATTCTTCCGCACATAACTTCTTTTACAAAATCCTCGTTGCCCGAAACGCCGTTTACATAGCCCCTGTCGGCGTCCTTGAAATTGTTGCCCTTGATAGTGTCTCTGAAATCGTCGCTGAAATAGCCGTAATCGGGAGTATGCCTTGCATTAAGCTTCATAGCACGCTTGCCCCAGTCAAGAGGGGAGTCTCCCCCTGCCCAGCCCTCGCCGTAAAGGATAACGTTGGGGTTTATCTCTTTAAGACGCTTGGAGGCAAGGTTCAGGGTCTCGATATCGTAAAGTCCCATTAAATCAAAGCGGAAGCCGTCTATTTTATATTCCGTCGCCCAGTAGCAAAGGCTGTCTATGATAAACTTTCTTGCCATTGCGCGCTCCGTTGCGACCTCGTTTCCGCAGCCGCTGCCGTTGCTGAAATACTCGTTGTTCTCGCCCCAAAGTCTGTAGTAATATTTGGGGTAAGTTTTATTAAAGCAGGAGTCCGCCGTTGCAAAGGTGTGGTTGTATACAACGTCCATGATAACGCCGATACCCTCCTTGTGGAGAGCGTAAACAAGGCGTTTAAGCTCCTTTACGCGGGCTTTTCCGTCATATGGGTTTGTGGAGTAAGAGCCTGCGGGAGTATTGTAATTCCTCGGGTCGTAGCCCCAGTTGAATTGCGGCTTGTGGAGGTCTGTCTCGTCAATGCGTTCAAAGTCGAATATAGGCATAAGCTGGACGTGTGTAACGCCAAGCTCCTTGATATGGTCAATGCCGATAGCGTCCCCCGCGGCGTTTACAACGCCCTTTTCGATAAAGCCGAGGAAACGTCCCTTATAGCAGAAATTGCCGCTTTTGTCAATGGAAAAATCGCGGACGTGAAGCTCGTACACGCAGGCGTCGGTGTAGTGGTCAAGACGGACATAGTCCTGATTTTCCCAACCTGCGGGGTCGCAGCTTTTCATGTCGATGACCATGCTCATTGCGCCGTTTACACCTGCGGACTTTCCGTAAATATCGGCAGTCTCCTGCTCAATGCCGTCATAGGTCATAACGTATGTATAATATACGCCGTCCAGGTCGCCGAAAGCGGTTTTCGACCATATACCGTCCCTGCCCTTTGTCATGGGAAGCTTGCGGTATGGCTTTTCGTCGCGGCTGTCCTTATAGAGATGCACCTTTGCGCCGTCCGCCTCGGGAGCCCATACTCTGAACTCGGTCTGCTCCTTATCATATAAAGCGCCCAGCTTGGTATCTTCGCCGCACGCAAATTTTTCATCAATATGCGTAAACATAAAACCGTACTCCTTTATTAGAGAATAGAGGATAGAAGACAGAGAATAGAAGCTTCCGCCCCCTGATTGTATAAAAGCATACAATAATATTATACAATAAAACAGCAAATTTGTAAACTATGCTAAACAAACAAAATACACTTTTAAATTTTGGTAAATCAAACGAAAGCAAATGATAATTAATAATTAATAATTAATAATGAATGAGGTTTGCTTCGCAAACAGATTAATAAAAAGGGTGCAGAAAAATTTTCCTGCACCCTTTCTATTTAGCGAGTATAAATAATTATTAATTATTAATTGTTAATTATTAATTATTAATTGGCTTATTGCTTGCGCCGACAAAAAGCATATACGGCGCATTGTAACGCAGATTTACCGTCCCTGTCTCGCCGTGGCGGTTTTTTGCAACGATACATTCGGCAAGGGAGGGGTCTTGGGTGTCCTTATTGTAGTAAGCGTCGCGGTACAGGAACATAACGATATCCGCGTCCTGCTCGATAGAACCAGATTCACGCAGGTCGGAAAGCATGGGACGCTTGTCCGTCCTCGATTCCACCGCACGGGAAAGCTGTGACAGGGTTATTACGGGGACGTTCAGTTCCTTTGCCATTAGCTTGAGCTGTCTTGTTATTTCCGAAATTTCGGTAACTCTGTTGTCGATACGCCTGCCGCTGCTCATAAGCTGCAAATAGTCAATTATGACAAGTCCTAAATTTTTCATGCGGCGCAGCTTTGCTTTCATTTGGGTAACGGTTATTCCCGCGGTGTCGTCAAGATAAATATTCATGCCCGACAGCCGTTCCGCCCCCTCCGCAAGCTTAGTCCACTGCTCCCCCGAAATGTTGCCTTTCATGAGGCAGTCTCCCTCAACAAAGCTTTCCGATTCAAGCATACGGATAACGTTCTGCTCCTTTGACATTTCAAGAGAAAAAATTACGACCTCCGCTTCCTTGTTTCGGCGGGCGACGTTCGTTGCAAGATTAAGGGCAAATGCGGACTTTCCCATTGCGGGACGAGCCGCCAAAATAATAAGGTCGGACTTGTTAAGACCCGTTATAACATGGTCAAGGTCGGAATACCCCGACTTTGCGCCGATATATTTTTCCTTGTCGGGACCCGATTTTCTGCCTAATTCGTCGTAGGCTTCAAGGACTACCTCGTCTATCTTTGCAAGACCGTCCGCGGCTTTGCCCTGACGTATGTCGTAAATTTTCTGCTCCGCATAGTCAAGGAGCTGTTCCGCCGTTTCCTGTCCCGAGGAGGAGACCTCGATAATTTCGCGGGCGGTAGTTATAAGCTGTCTGATGTAATATTTCTGCTCGACAATTTTGCAGTAGTCCTCGATATTTTTCGTGGTGGGGACGCTCTCCATAATATTGGCGAGGTACTCCTTTGCCGACGAGGAGCTTTCAAAAATATTTTCCCTGACCGCTTCGTCAATGACCGTGATAATGTCCGTCTTAACGCCCAGCGTGAACTGACGGATCATTACCGCAAAAAGGTCGCGGTGCTTTGTGACATAGAAGCTGTCGGGCTTTATGTAGTCCATAGCCCTTGTAATGGCTTCGGGGTCGATAAGCAAAGCCCCCAGCACGGTTTGTTCCGCTTCAAGGTTATAGGGTAATTCCGTAGAATTAATATCGAAATCCATAATAAATTACTCCAATGGGATAATTAATTTTTTAGCGAGTCGCTGAATTCTTTCAGTTCCTTTTTCTTTTCCGCCGAAAGGCTGTTGTATTCGGTATTTGTTATAGCTCCCTCCAGCGTGTAAAGGTGGACAAGACACACGTTGGGGTAAGCTTTTTTCAGTCTTTCAAAAGCCTGCTTCGAGCCTGTGAAAATAAGCTCCTCCGCGGTGTCTATGCCCACGGAAGCAAGCTTTCTTGACATCTCTTTGCCAATATTCATCATTGAAGTGAGTTCTGCCATATATTACTCCTCTGTAACTTCTACAGTGATTTTTTCGGAAATTCCCGCAAGGAATTTTACCTCCGCAGTATATGTGCCGAAGGACTTTATTTCCGTGTCAAGGGAGATCTTCTTTTTGTCGACCATTACCCCAAGCTGTGCGGAAATAAGGTCTGCGATATTTCCCGCGGTTACAGAGCCGAAAAGCTTTCCGCCCTGTCCCGCTTTGGACTTGCAGATGATTTTTTTGCCCTTTATCTTTGCGGCGGCAGATTCCGCTTCCTGCTTTGCAACGTCCGCCTTGTGCTGTTCGGAGGACTTTTTGCCCGCAAGGTCGGACATATTCTTTGCAGTCGCCTCAACGGCAAGACCCTTGCCTATCAAAAAGTTTCTTGCGTAGCCGTCCGCAACCTCTTTAACGTCGCCCTTTTTGCCCGAGCCTTTAACGTCCTGTAAAAAAATAACTTTCATAATTATTACTCCTTTGTTTTTATTATTAAAATTTTTAGTGCTTCCGCTATTTCGGATAAATGGGTAATATCCCACGGTTCAACAAAAAACGAACAAAAGCCGTCACATTCCGACAATGTAAATTTAATTTCTTTGTATGAACAATAATGATGATTTATGCCAAACCAATCAAAACCTTCTCGGTCGCAGGTAAATAAATCGCTTTTCTCCATTAAATCAAAAATAAAAGATTTTTCCATATCAAAAAGATTTCCCTGCCAATATTTTTCCGGGATATATTTTTTAAAGTTGAAGCTTAATTCAAAGCCGTTTTCTATTCCTGCTCTTGAATTTTTATATTTTATTTCTACCATAATACACCCCGTTTTTGTTATTTTGTAAACAGTCCGCGGGACTGTTTACAAGGGTTAGATGTTCTGTACCCTAGGGGGACGCCCTCTCTTGCAGGGCGTCCCCCTCTTGTGTCTGCGACACAATTCACCCCCTGCGGAGCGCTTGAACGATAGGGGAGTTTCGCCCTCTGCGGAGTGCGACAAGGGCTTTGCCCCTTGACCCCACGAGGGCTCTGCCCCTCGACCCCGCAAGCTGGGCTCAGCTTGACCAGCTAAATAGAGAACCTTACATTTAGCTGATATTGGCTATGTGTTCGTCGATTGCTCCAATAAGCTTCGCTTTCGCTTCGTTTATGCTTATATCACGGAACTGCGCCGCCGCCATAGTCTGGTGTCCGCCGCCGCCTAATTTCTCCATGATTATCTGGACGTTCATTGCTCCCCTTGACCGTGCGGAAATATTTATTCCCCCGTCGGGAGTTTTAAAAATTACAAAGCTCGCGTCCACGCCCAGTATGCTGAGCATTTCGTCAGCCGCCTGCGCCGCGCTTACTCTTGCGCTGCTGTCGCCGCTTTCGTCCATTGCTATGCCGCAGCGTTTGTATATTTCCGTGGCGGAGATAAGCTGTGAACGGTGCTTAACGCAGTCCAGAGTGTTTGCGAAAAGTCCCTTGACCGCAACCATGTCCGCCCCAAGCTTTCGGAGGAACGCCGCCGCCTCAAAGGTACGCACGCCTGTACGCATTACAAAGTCCTTTGTGTCAAGCATAATTCCCGCAAGCATTGCGTCCGCGTAATAGCTTTGAAGCTTGTCTATGCCGGGGAAATACTGTATAAGCTCCGCGGTCATTTCGCTTGCCGAGGAAGCGTACGGCTCGTGGTGGAAAATAACCGCGTTGTCTATAAAATTCACCGTCTGGCGGTGGTGGTCGATAACCGCAATGTGCTTTGCCGCTTCGTAAAGCTCGGTGCTTTCAATAATGTCCTTGTTGTGGGTGTCCGTCACTATGAGCAGGGTACGGTCGGTCATGCGGGCAATTGCTTCCGTTATGGAAATGAAAATGGGAAGCTCCTCGGTAAGATTTTCATTGAGACGGTCGATTATGGGCTTTGCAAGACATTTTTCATAGTCCACAGCCATGTACGCTTCAATGTCGGGATTAAGCAGGCGGACAGCCCCGCACATACCTGCTCCCGAGCCTATGCTGTCAAGGTCGCCGTAACGGTGTCCCATAATAATAACGCTGTCGCAGGAATTTATAAGCTCCATAAGAGCCGTGGCAACAAATCGGGTCTTGACCTTGGTATTTTTCTCTATACCCTTTGTGACGCCGCCGAAAAATTCAAAGCCGTTCTCCGTCTTTACGGCAGCCTGGTCGCCGCCTCTGCCCTGCGCCATTTCAAGGGCTTGCTTTGCTTCCTTTTCTCCCGACTGTATGCCCTCGGAATTTATTCCAACGCCTATGGAAAGGGTCAAGGGGTACTTTTCGGTAACGTTTATATTTCGCACTCTTTCAAGAATTTTAAACTTGTTTTCTATCATTCTGCCCAGCTGATTTTCCTCGGCAATAGCCATAAAGCGGTCGGAGCCGAGCTTTTTCAGCAAAGCCTTGTGTTCCTCAAAATACGCTTCGAGAAGCTTGTCCAGCTGTATCATTATGTGAGCCTTTTCGCTGTCCTTTTCTCCCGAAAGAATATCCTCGTAATTGTCCACGGAAATAAGTATAATTGCGGGACGTATCTCGTTCAGTCTTTTTTCAAGGTTTATATAGTCGCTGATGTCGTCAAAATACAGCAGGGTAAGATCCGAGATAAGCTCGGAGGAATCGTCCCGCTTTTCGGTGGTGACGGCGGAAATGCGGAAGTGTCCCGTTTCATAGCTTACTGTCGCGTTTTTGTTTTCAATGGACTTCTGCAAGTCCAGATCACCGAAAAGCTTTGTGATGTGGAGACCGAAAACGTCGTCCCCGCATATCTGTTCGGTAAAGGCAATGTTGTACCACACGATAATACCCTCGCCGTCCACAATGACAGCAGGGGCGGGGAATTTATACAGCGAGTCTCTTTCCGTAAGATTTAACTGGGACTCCATTTCCGTAACGAATTTATGGAGGTTCTGCTGCGACGCGGAAAAGAGGGTCAGGAACGCAAGGGCGGATAATGCCGTTATAGCAAGGAGCGTCCAGAACCGCACCTCGTTCACCTCGTAAACCGAAAAGGCGCAGGCGAGGGACACCACTACCAGCAGCAGCGATACCATTTTAAAAGCTGTCCAGCGTTTTCCTTTCATAGATACAGAGACCACCTTTCAGAAGATAGAGGATAGAAGACAGAGAATAGAGGTTAAAAACAGAAAATTTTATCCTCTATCGTCTATTTTCTATCCTCTGTTCTTTTTGCATAAATTTAGTCGGGCAATTCGGTAGGCTGCAATTTTATTTTAATAACATTCATTTCGGCTTCGATCGCCTTAACTGTTTCCACCGAATTTTCTTTTACTGCAATTTCTCTTAGACGTTTAAGCATTGTATAGGTGTCGATCAATTGTCCGTCGTACTGTTTATCTGTCTGACCCATATTTTCACCGCCTTTTATAATTGTTACCTATATTATATAGGAATAAAAAACCATTGTCAAGTGTAAACTTTTGCCTCCGAAAAATAATTGTTAATTATTACAATCTGTAAAAAAGTTATTTGTAGGGCGGGGGCTTGCTCCCGCCTGATGCGACAAATGCGGTTAAAAGGCGGGAGCAGAGCCCCCGCCCTACAAAAGATACATAATTATTAATTATTAATTGTTAATTATTAATTAAGCTTAAATTTCCATAATGATCGGCAGTATCATGGGACGGCGTTTGGTTTTCATATAGATGTAGTCGCTGAGCTCGTCTTTCATTCTGCCCTTTATGGTGTTCCAGTCGCGGAGGTCGTCGTCAAGACAGCCCTGCAAGGTTTTCATAAGCAGGCTTCTTGCCGCGTCCATAAGCTCCTCCGACTCCCGGACGTAAACAAAGCCGCGGGAAACTATATCCGGTCCCGCAAGTATCGCTCCGCTTTCCGCTTCTATTGTGGCAACGGCTATGATTAAGCCGTCCTCGGAAAGATGCTTTCTGTCCCGAAGCACGATAGAACCAACGTCTCCAACACCGAGACCGTCCACAAAGACACGTCCCGAGGGGACTTGTCCCGTTATCTTCATGTCAATTCCGTCCGTCTCAATTACGTTGCCTATGCTGCCGATTATAACGCTGTCCTGCTCGAAGCCAAGACTGTATGCAAGTCCCGCGTGCTTTTTAAGGTGCTTGTATTCGCCGTGGACAGGTATGAAAAACCTCGGCTTTGTCAGGGAAAGCATAAGCTTCAGTTCTTCCTGACAGGCGTGTCCCGAAACGTGGACGTCGTACATGGACTCGTATATTACCTCCGCCCCTGCCCGCATAAGCTCGTTTACGACCTTAGTAACAAGCTTCTCGTTGCCGGGGATAGGAGTCGCGCTGATTATGATAAAATCCATAGGGGTAATCGTAACCGTGCGGTGCTCGTTCATTGCCATTCTCGACAGGGCGGACATGGGTTCACCCTGACTTCCCGTGGTGATAAGGACAATTTTTTCGGGCGGAAAACGGTTCATGCTGTCAATGTCTATGATCAGCCCGTCGGGGACTTTTAAATAGCCAAGCTCCATGGCGGTGCTGATAACGTTAAGCATACTTCTGCCGAAAACAGCGATTTTTCTGCCGCAGCGAATTGCGCTGTTGACGATCTGCTGTATTCTGTGAATGTTGCTTGAAAAGGTCGCTATAATAATACGCTTGCCCTCGGCGGTGTCGAAAAAGCGTTCAAAGCTGTTTCCGACGGTGCGTTCGGTAGCGGTGTGACCTCTTCTTTCAGCGTTGGTGGAGTCGGACATAAGCGCAAGCACGCCCCTGTTGCCAAGTTCGCCGAAGCGCGCTAAATCTATAATTTCGCTTTCTATAGGAGTATAGTCCACCTTAAAGTCGCCTGTGTGTACCACAATTCCCGCAGGTGTGTGTATTGCAAGAGCCACGGCGTCGGGGATAGAGTGGTTCACGCGGATAAATTCAACAGCCATACAGCCCATTTTGACGGTCTGGCGGGGGACTACCACGTTAAGGTCAGCCGAGGAGAGCAGGTTATGCTCCTTGAGCTTGCCCTCTATCAAGCCGACAGTAAGCCTTGTTGCGTACACGGGGACATTTATTTTTTTCAGCAGATAAGCAAGTCCGCCGATGTGGTCTTCGTGACCGTGGGTAATGACAATTCCCCTTACCCTGTCGGCGTTCTGCTCCACATAGGAAAAGTCGGGGAGGACTAAATCAACGCCCGGCATATCGCTGTCGGGGAAAGCAAGACCGCAGTCCACAATAAAAATATCGTTGGCGCACTCGAAAACGGTCATGTTCTTGCCTATCTCGTTAAGTCCGCCGAGAGGTATGATCTTAAGGGGAGTTTTCTTTGCGGGGCGGTGGTTGGTTGTGTGGAGTGGCTTGCCCGTTTCGGGGTGGATAATGGGAGCGTCGTTCTTCCGGGGGTTATTGTTTCGGGGAGCAGGTTTTTTCACGGGTTTAGCGGGGGCTTTCTTAGCGAAAACGCTCTCCGTTTTTTTAGGGGGTTCGGTTTTTTTCACGTTCTTAGGGGCTTTTTTTACAAAATTGTTATTTTTTACCTGTTTCTTGGGGGCAATTCTCTCCCCGTAAGCGTTAAGCTCGATATTATCGTTTTTTGACACTATTGTAACATTCCTTTCAACAATTGATATATGTATGGTTGTGTAGAGAGATACCGAAACGTTGTTCCGTGTTTCGGCTTAAATCTGTTACAGGGCAAGTGGAGAAACGTTTGGGCGAAATTCCTGTAACGGTTGATTAGATATATTGGTTTTTAGAAAGTCTAAGTCCGAACATAATAAATCATTTTTATTATACACCAAAAATTTGGTATTGTCAAGTACGGAAAACTGTCCTTAATTAATAATGAATAATTAATAATTAATAATTAAGGCTCTGTCCCAACAAATAATTGATATTTACTTTATTAAATGACCTGTAGGGGCGCATCCTGTATGCGCCCGCAAAATAACAGAAATTTGTTCGGCGGGCGGATACAGGATCCGCC